>JAFRQC010000090.1 GCA_017428805.1 Prevotella sp.
AATATCCTCGAACGTGCCAATAATCTTGTGTCTTTGACCCGGAGTTACGGGCTTTAATTTACGTACTGCCATTTCTTATTGAATATTGCTATAAAAATCAATTACGTCGCCCTCCTTCAGAGTGACGATTGCCTTCTTGAACGCGTTCTTCTGACCCTTGATAAGACCAGCCTTCGTATAACGGGAGCTGCGTTTACCGGCGTAACGGATCGTGTTCACGTCGAGAACAGTCACATTGTACATGCTCTCGATCTCTTTCTTAATCTCAAGCTTATTGGCCTCGGGCTTTACGATGAAGCCGTACTTGGTCTCTGCCTTCTTGGTACGCTCCTCGCCCTTCACCTTATAAGTTTTCTCTACAGAAGACTTGTCTGTAATCTTGGTCATCTTCTCAGTGACCAGGGGTTTGATGATAAATGCCATATCTCTTGTCTCCTTTTACTTGTTTAAGATACCGTCGATCACCTCCAGAGACTTCTCTGAGATCACCAGCACGTCAGCGTTCAGCACCTTGTAGGTGTTCACGGCCTGTGCCTCCATCACCTCTGCACCCTGCAGATTACGAGCCGACAGATATACATTGTTATTATCACCTGCCAGAACGAAGAGCGACTTCTTACCATCTACCTTCAGGTTCTTGGCAATGTTTACGAATTCCTTAGTCTTCGGAGCGTCCAGTTTGAAGTCCTCCACCACGACGATGGCATTCTCCTGGGCCTTGTACGACAGGGCCGACTTACGGGCCAGCTGCTTCACCTTCTTGTTCAGCTTGAAGCTGTAGTCACGGGGTGTGGGACCGAACACGCGGGCACCACCACGCAGCAGCGGAGAGTTGATGTCACCATGACGGGCACCGCCGCCACCCTTCTGACGACCGAGCTTGCGGGTACTTCCGGAGATCTCACTTCTCTCCTTCGACTTGGCATTACCCTGGCGCTGGTTGGCCAGATACTGCTTCACATCCAGATAAATCACATGGTCATTAGGTTCAATGCCGTAGATAGCATCGTTCAGAGTTACCTTGCGTCCGGTCTCCTGACCTTTGATATTTAATACGCTAACTTCCATCTTACTTGTTGATTAATACAGTTGAACCATTATAGCCAGCGCAGCTTCCCTTCACGAGAATCAGATTGTGCTCTGGAATTACCTTTAACACTCTGAGGTTCTGGGTTGTCACGCGGTCGCCACCCATCTGGCCACCCATGCGCATGCCCTTGAACACCTTGGCGGGATACGAACAGGCACCGATAGAACCCGGCTTACGCAGACGGTCGTCCTGACCGTGTGTAGACTGGCCTACGCCGCCGAAACCGTGACGCTTCACAACGCCCTGGAATCCCTTACCTTTAGACGTGCCGACAACATCGACGAACTCTGCTCCCTCGAAGATGTCGACAGTAACGGTGTCGCCGAGGTTGAGCTCCTCGTCAAACTTGAACTCGGCCAAGTGGGCCTTGGGTGTCGTGTTGGCTTTCTTGAAGATACCCATCATAGCCTTGGTGGTGTTCTTCTCCTTCTTCTCACCGAAGGCGAGCTGAACGGCCTTGTAACCGTCCGTCTCGACTGACTTCACCTGAGTGACAACACAAGGACCAGCTTCGATAACAGTGCACGGTACATTCTTACCGTCGGCACTGAAAACGGATGTCATTCCGATTTTTCTTCCAATTAATCCTGGCATTTCAGTTTAAAATTAATAATGTTATAAATATAATAAAATTCCTTTTTAAGTGTCATCTTTGCCATCCGAGGCGCAAAAACCCACTTAAAAAGGAACCTCAACCGCTTCATTTTTGAAGGCTAAGTTGCTCTTTATCAGGGTATTGATAGCTCTCGGGCCAGCGCAATACGCACTTTTGCGGCTGCAAAGGTACACATAATAAATGAGACGGGCAACATTTTTCACCCGTCTCATTGAATATTTAAGATTTTTTATACTTTCAAGGGTACTATACCTTGATCTCAACCTCGACACCGCTGGGGAGCTCAAGCTTCATCAGGGCATCGACAGTCTTTGCGGTAGAGCTGTAGATGTCAATCAGACGCTTGTAGTCTGACAGCTGGAACTGCTCGCGGGCCTTCTTGTTGACGAAGGTAGAGCGGTTCACGGTGTAGATACGCTTGTGTGTGGGAAGGGGGATAGGACCGCTGATGATAGCACCTGTGGCCTTGACAGCCTTCACGATTTTCTCTGCTGACTTGTCGACCAATTTGTGGTCGTAGCTCTTCAGCTTGATACGAATTTTCTGACTCATTGTCTTTTCTTTTGTTTAAATTGTTAATATAAGGAGGGAGCCACTAAAGAGTCATTTGCTCAGCGACTCCCTTTTTTACCTTTTTACTTTTTTACCTTTATACCAGGTCTGCACGGCCCTTGACCTCCTCGAGCACGGCCTTGGCCAGTGCGCTGGAGAGAGGAGCGTGGTGATCGTACTCCATCGAGCTGGTAGCACGGCCAGAGGTGATGGTGCGCAGAGCGGTCACATAACCGAACATCTCAGACAGGGGCACCTGGGCCTTGATGACACGGGCACCAGAGCGAGCCTCGTCCATACCCTCTACCTGGCCACGGCGCTTGTTCAGGTCGCCGATCACGTCACCCATGTTCTCCTCGGGTGTCACCACCTCGAGTTTCATAATGGGCTCCATCAGCACGGGCTTGGCCTGGGCGCAGATTGCCTTGTAAGCCATCTGGGCAGCCACCTCGAACGACAACTGGTCAGAGTCCACGGGGTGGAACGAACCATCGACGACGACCACTTTCAGCGAGTCCATCGGATAGCCGCCGAGGATACCGTTCTTCAGAGAAGACTCGAAGCCCTTCTGGATGGCGGGGATATACTCCTTGGGGATGTTACCACCCTTCACCTCGTTGATGAACTGCAGAGGTCCGTTCTCCTTGACATCGTAGTCCTCATCGACAGGACCGACGTTCACGATGATGTCAGCAAACTTACCGCGACCACCCGACTGCTTCTTGTAGACCTCACGGTAACCCATGACGGTCTTGGTGATGGCCTCCTTGTAGTTCACCTGGGGCTTACCCTGATTGCACTCCACCTTGAACTCGCGCTTCAGACGGTCGATGATGATGTCGAGGTGCAACTCACCCATACCCGAGATGATGGTCTGGCCACTCTGCTCGTCGGTACGTACGGTGAAGGTCGGGTCTTCCTCAGCCAACTTGGCGAGACCGTTGTCGAGTTTGGCCACGTCGGCCTGGCTCTTCGGCTCAACGGCGATGGAGATCACCGTGTCGGGGAAGGTCATCGACTCGAGCACGATGGGCTTGTCCTCATCACAGAGGGTGTCACCCGTGCGGATGTCCTTGAAACCTACACCTGCGCCGATATCACCGGCATCGATAGACTCCATGGGAATCTCCTTATTGGAGTTCATCTGGAACAGACGGCTGATGCGCTCCTTCTTGCCCGAACGGGGGTTGAAGACGTAACTGCCGGCCTGGATCTTACCAGAGTAGACGCGGAAGAACACCAGACGGCCCATATACGGGTCGGTAGCGATCTTGAAGGCGAGGGCCGATGTCGGAGCATCGTCAGAAGGCTCACGATCCTCTTCCTCATCGGTATTGGGGTTGGTACCCTTGATCACCTCCACGTCGACAGGTGCTGGCAGGAAGGCGCAGACAGCGTCGAGCAGGGGCTGCACACCCTTGTTCTTATACGACGAACCGAGGAGCATCGGGGTGCACTGCATCGAGATGGTACCCTTGCGGATGGCGGCGATGATCTCCTCCTCAGTGATAGAGTCGGGATCGTCAAAATACTTCTCCATCAGAGCCTCGTCGTACTCTGCGGCGGCCTCGAGCAGCTTGTTGCGCCACTCGTCGCACTCAGAAGCGAGATCGGCGGGGATCTCCTCGACGTCGTACTCTGCACCCATGGTCTCATCGTGCCACAGGATAGCCTTCATCTTGATCAGGTCCACCAGACCCTTGAAGTTCTCCTCAGCACCGATGGGCACCTGGATCACAACGGGGTTGGCGCCCAGGATGTCCTTCATCTGCTGCACGGTCTCAAAGAAGTCGGCACCAGAGCGGTCCATCTTGTTCACATAACCGATACGGGGCACGTTGTACTTGTCGGCCTGGCGCCATACGGTCTCAGACTGAGGCTGTACGCCGTCGGCAGCCGAATAGGTAGCCACGGCTCCGTCGAGCACACGCAGAGAGCGCTCCACCTCGGCGGTGAAGTCCACGTGTCCCGGAGTATCAATGAGGTTAATCTTGAATGTCTTGTTGTTCCATGTCCAATTACAGGTGGTGGCAGCAGAGGTGATGGTGATACCACGCTCCTGCTCCTGAGCCATCCAGTCCATCGTGGCTGCGCCATCGTGCACCTCACCGATCTTGTGCGTCTTACCCGTATAGAACAGGATACGCTCAGAGGTGGTGGTCTTACCGGCGTCGATGTGAGCCATAATACCGATGTTTCTTGTCAAATGTAGATCGCGATTTGCCATTGTTATTATCCTTATTATCTTTTTACTTTTTTACCTTTTTAGCTTTTCCTTGCTACCTATCTTTAGAATCTGAAGTGAGCAAATGCGCGGTTAGCCTCAGCCATGCGGTGCATGTCCTCCTTACGCTTGAAGGCACCACCCTGGTTGTTGTAGGCATCCATGATCTCTGCGGCGAGCTTGTCGGCCATCGACTTGCCACTGCGCTTGCGGGCAAACGCGATCATATTCTTCATGGAGACACTCTCCTTACGGTCGGGGCGGATCTCCGTAGGCACCTGGAAGGTAGCACCACCGATACGGCGGCTCTTCACCTCCACCTGCGGGGTGATGTTGTCGAGGGCCTGCTTCCAGATCTCCAGGGCAGACTTCTCCTCGTTCTGCATCTTAGCCTTCACTGTCTCCAGTGCATTGTAAAAAATCTCATACGACTTGGTCTTCTTACCGTCGTACATCAGGTGGTTCACAAACTTAGACACCTTCTGATCGTTGAAGACGGGATCCGGCAGGATCACGCGCTTCTTGGGTTTTGCTTTTCTCATTTTTGTTTTGAATGTTTAAATTCTGCTTGAGGGCTGTTCTTACTTGTTCTTCAACGCTCTCACGTGAGCATTTACTCAACCTTATAACATTAACTCCAGCAAAACGGGTTGTTTTTTACTTTTTCACCTTTCAAAAGGTCGGCCAAATGACCCTCTCCGGTCATTTACTTCTTGGCCTTGGGACGCTTGGCACCGTACTTAGAGCGGCGCTGCAAGCGATTGGCTACACCGGCGGTATCGAGCGTACCGCGGACGATGTGATAACGTACACCGGGGAGGTCCTTCACACGACCACCGCGAACGAGCACGATAGAGTGCTCCTGCAGGTTGTGACCCTCACCGGGAATGTAACTGTTGACCTCCTTCTGGTTGGTCAAACGAACACGGGCTACCTTACGCATAGCCGAATTAGGCTTCTTAGGTGTCGTTGTGTAGACACGTACACAGACACCGCGACGCTGAGGACAGTTGTCCAGCGCGGGTGACTTTGACTTGTCAACGATGACCTTTCTGCCTTTTCTTACCAATTGTGAAATTGTAGGCATAATACTTTTAATTTATTAATTTATATATGTATATATTGTTTATATTCAGCATGTTACGGCGCCCACTTCTTCCCAGAAGGGCGTTTCGGGCTGCAAAGGTACAACTATTTTGCGATTCCACCTAATATATAATGAATAAAAAGCGTCACATCTTGTCACATTTAACAAGATATAACACTTTTTACAATCTTTAAGTTCCGTTTGCTATCAAGCTTCGCCTTTTGAAAGGTCAAAAGGGGCAATTGTGCGCGGCTCCTGGTTGGGAATCTTGATCGGACCGAAGGCTTTCTCATACCTGATGATGTTCTCCTGGAGTGCACCCAGCAAGCGCTTGGCGTGCTCGGGAGCCAGGATCACACGGCTTTTCACCTGCGCCTTCGGCACACCGGGAAGAACCCTGGCGAAGTCGATGACGAAGTCACTACTCGAGTGGGTGATGATGGCAAAGTTAGCATACTCTCCCTGTGCCACCTCCTGCGGCAGCTCCAGCTGCAGTCCTTTCTTGTTCTGTTCGTTCTCGTTCATATCTCTATACCTTATTATATATATTATATGGGTGCAAAGGTAAACAAAAAATCCCGTACCGCCAAATACGATACAGGATTTTTTAATTCTCCCCCTGAGTAGGGGGAGCAAGAGGGGGTCTGATCCGCCTCATTTTCACTTCGGCTGCAAATCTGCATACTCTTTCGCGACGTTCTCAATACACGGGCAATCCTTCTGCGGATTCAGGTCGTGATGTCCCACGATCAGGGCTTTCGGATAACGCCGATGCAAATCTTCTAAGGCCGCCGGAGTGACGCTTTCTGCGCCTCAGTCCTGGTGTCGTCGGGTTGACCTCTGATATCCAGCCCACCCTCGTAGCAGACGCCTATCGAGTGGGCGTTGTGGTTCACGCAGTGGGCACCTATAAGCCATTCCGGTCTTCCCGGCTCGATCTCTCCGTCACGACGGACCACGTAATGGTATCCTATGCCGAGGTGGAAACCCCGATCGCGATGCCATGTATCGATCTGAGCTGCCGAGCTCGTCTGGTCAGGCCGCACTGCCGAACAGTGAATTACTATCAATGTTATCGTTCTCATAACGCTCCCATGCAAGAAGTTGTTGATAGTGCCGTCAGGAATGCGGTGAGTGCGGCTACTATAATCTTCACCGTCAGCTCAATGAACTTTTTCTTCATCATCTAAAATTATAAAGATATTACTTTTTTTATTGCAGGGCTTGCCCTGCGGGTTATTCTTACTTTTTCTGGCGCAGAAAAAGAAGCAAAAAGACATCCACCCCCTCCAAGGCCTCCCCCTATATGGGGAGGATGCAACACGGAAAATCGCAGCACGCCGTCGATTTTCCTCCTCTTAAGTAAGCCGGGACACGGCTTGTGTTTTTTATCGGCTGGCGCATAGAGTAGTCCATTACTTCTTTCTTCGATGCATATTCCCTATTTCGGTGCACATTCTCTATTTCGGTGCGCACTCTCTGCGCGTAGTCATCCCTTCCCTTTCAGGGGAGGGACAGAGGGAGAGGTGTAGACAATCATGGCTCACCCCGAAGGGGCAAAGGCTTGATAGCCATACCAAAAAGCTGATGTAGGACGGCGTATGCCGCCGGAGTCAGTTACATCCCTTCCATATAGGGAAGGGCTTGGGTTAGGTGGATGTCTCTTTTAGTTCTTTTCTCTGCGCCAGAGAAAAGGACAGAGGGTAAGCAGGGCCGAAGCCCTGCCAAAACTTAGCCCTGGCCTCCAGGCGTGGCCTCGGTCTGCGAGAGGGCGTAGTCGGAGACTGCGATCTTCTCGAAATAGACCTTCTTCTTGCCATCAACGGTCTTTTCCTTACGGATGAGAACATCCTTGAACTCGAAGGCACACTCGTTCTTCAGCGCACGACTGGTGAGCTTCTCACCCTTGGCGTTCTCAGGGCTGAAGCGCAGGTGAATACCCTCGATGATCACATTGGCCCCTAGGCTGACGGCGGTCTCGACATCGTTGGAGCCCTTGCCCTCGATAGTGGGACGGAAGGTGCCCAGGCCGTCGAGCTTCACCGACTGGCCCTGCAGGATGAGTTCTTTCAGACAGCCCACGATGTTCTGGAGTACCAGCACAAGCATATCATAACTGGCCAGTTTGCCGTGTTCGGCGAGATGCTTGGCGAAACCCTTGAGCGACATGGGCTCGCTGGTGGAGGGTACGGGGAACCACTTGCCGAAGGCAGTTGAATCGTCATTGGTGTTCTGACGAAGGTTCACAGGAAAGGTAATTCGTTCTCTTGCCATAGTTGAAAATTAAAAAATTAAAGAATTAAAAGATTAAAACAACTCTCTCGTGTCGCGGTGCAGTCGGGAAGAAAGAACGGCTTTTTCCGGGGGAATAAACGGATTATTCTGGGAGAAAGTGCCGTAGTTTCTCGAGGCCTCGTCCGACCTTGCTTTGACAATGCAAAGGTAGCACTTTTCGAAAGGTCATTCGTGGGCTTCAGTAGGCATTGGTTGGCAGCAGTGGCAGAAAAAATTAGATTTATGGCTCTCCGAGGAAATCGATGATGAGTTTGACCTGTTCCTTGGGGAACTCCCCGGCATGGATGTTGTACGAGGGAAGCTTCTCCAACTCCTCTTTGAGTTCCCAACAGCGGTTGATGTCCCGCCGCAACAGTTCCACAGCCGCAGCATCCGTCGGCGTGTCGGGCCGGTACAGCCTTGCCAATTCCTTCTTCTTGTATCTCTTAATCTCAAACTCTGAAGTAATCATCTATAAACTATAAACTCATAAACTAACAAACTATTAACTCTATACTAAACATGACACAATTGACACAATAATATGCAGATTTTACGTGCGTACCGCATAGGCGTGCGCGGTACGCGGGAGGAAGTTTCAGAATAATGTGTCAAATGTGTCACAGATCTCCTTCATCGTCACCGTCGCCGCCTCCGACTCAGGCCTGGCGTCGCAGGCCAGCATCGACTTGTTGGCCCTCACCTCCTCGGGACTGTAGGCCACGACGTTATAGCCCCGCTTACCGTGGGAGCGCACGCCGACGAAGCCCAGCGCGGTCATCGCACGGCCCAGCTTATTGGAGGAGAGCCGCTGCGTCAGGGCACCGCCGACATGCATCAAGATCTCGGCGGAACTGACAAATTCACAGGGCGCACCCGGTTTCGGCAGGTGATAGTACGTGCTGATCAGCTCCCGCTCGGGCTTCGGCACCTCGAAACGTTCGTTGTGCCGCGCCATAAGTTGCATCTCCCGCTCGTTGAACCAGTAGTGGAAGCCCTGACGGTAGAGCGTATAGGCCTGTGCGAACATGGCATCGTGGTCGAACGGGTGGTCTCGCGGCGAGAGGATCGACTCCACCTCGAACGGCAGCCACCGCCGCGTGCCCGTGTCGTCGTCGATGAACTGGATGTTGTTGCCCGTGCCGCAGTAGGAGGCGATGTGGTTGCGGCGCTCGGCATAGTGGGCATAGGGCCGCCGCTCGTCGGTGACGGTCGTGGTGACCGCCCATTTCAGGCGGTTCATCTCGGACGGCTTCATCGTGTCGAGCTCCTCGCAGCAGATCAGACCGTACATCGAGAGCTTCAGCACCTCGTCCTTCGTCATATTGCCGAAGCTGGTGTTCGAGTGGAAGAACATCTTCAGTACCGGGGGCAGGAGCGCATTGAACCAGGTCGTCTTGTAGATTCCCTGGCGTCCCACGAGCACGAGGATCTCCTGGTTCACCACGTCATCATCGAGCCAGCCCGCGATCATCGCCACGAGCCACTTGCGCAGGCAGGCATAGAACAGCAGCTGTTCCTCGGCGCCGCCCTTCACCATGACCGTCGAGGAGAGTTCCATAATGGGGTTCGTCTTCCCGTCCCACGGCGGCAGGCCGTCGAGGTAGCGGCGGAAGGGGTCGAAGAGCGCCACGTAGTCGGAGTTGATCACCCGCCAGAAGTCCTTGTCCCTTACATCCTTCGCGAACGACAGCAGGTTCTGCATTGAGTTCACCAGGCGGTCGTTGACGGTCTGCCAGTCCGTCGCCGACCGCCATTCGTCGAGCGGAGTCGCCCCCGTGATGTACTTCATGCCCAGACTGTCGAACTCGTCACGCTCCGGCACCCGGAACTCAGGCTGCCCCGTAACCGTGTTGTGCCGCAGTAGCACATACTTACTCAGGAACTTCTGGATGTCCTCCGTCGAGGCGTGCGTCTCCCGCCAGTTCTGCTTGTGTACCTTCTCTTCCCCACCCTCTTCGGTCTTTTTCCGTTTCTTCTTGTTGTCTTTGTTGTCCATGTTGTCGTTTACTTCTCGCCGCAAAGATAGATAAAAGATTTGACTCCAACTCCCCTTAGGGGTACTACGCGTGGGTACTACGGTCTATCAATTATCACAAACAACCGAACGAAATCATCACAAACGACCGAACGAAATCACCACAAACAACCGAACGAAATCACCACAAACAACCGAAAATACATAAAAGTACATATGTAATAATCCCGATGTATGAGCACCGGGACTATTACTGGCTAACCAAACAGCCGCTTCAGTTCATCTTGAAAGTCTAATGACCGTTTTCTGGTGAGTGCCAAGTTATAATCACTCCGCATATACTTCCTGTTCCATAGCGTTTCGAACACTTTCCACTTCTCCTTGATACCTAACCGTTCTGCCATGGCATCAGCCAACAGGGCTGATTGCGTGCGCGAGATTAAAGGCTGATAGCGGCCATCCACGTAACCTGCCCGCTGCGCCTTCTCCCAAAGCATCATCGCCTCGGGTGTGGAGAGCACCTCCGGCAATTCCTCCCCTACCCCTCGGAGAAGGTTGGGTTGAGATTTCATTGGGGCGTTTTCCACATGCTGATTCTGGATACTGCCTACGTTCTGTGCGCCTTTGGCGACGTAGATGAAAGTTGTTGGACTGCTGTTGTGATGACCACCGTCTGCCTGCTGCAGTCGCTCCAGCAGACGGCTGAATAGGGCGAGGACTTCATCCTCGTTGTCGAAATACATTGGTTTTGTCTCTGTTTCTTAGTTATTACATGACATACATATCCTACGCCAACAGGCGAGAAGAGAAGGAACGGAGGACGTGGGTTATTTGGTGAGGTACTACACATTCTCACGGGACTTGTGCTACCAACCCTATTCAAAATGCTGTACCGCCAAAGCCCACGCCTCCATAGAGGTGTGGACCGGCAGCCATTTCGCCTTTGAATAGTTCACGGTAGCATTTCGTGAGAATAGTAAAAAGCTGCGACTGTCTTCGTCTTTCTATAAGTCTTCTGGATGCAAAGGTACTACTATTCACTTACACATCCAAAATATTTGGTGATTATTTTACGGACTCATCGTTTTTTGCTTGTTAATGATTATACAATTTAGAATCTCATCGCGATTATTGATTTATGTAAATACAATCTCTATAAGAGAATGGACCAGAGAATTTTCCCTGGCCCATTGCAAGGAATCGTTATTAATCAACGTACAATCCGCTTCTTACCATTCTGGATGACGATGCCCTTGTAGGACGCGCTGACCTTCTGTCCCGCAAGATTGTAGATAGACTCATTGGCCTTCAAAGCCTTCACAGACATAATGGCTGTTTCATTGCCCCGGCCTTTCTTGTAGACCACGACCTTCTCGTAGACCTCAACCTTCTTGACGATGGAGGTACCTACGACCCATCCATATCCAAGTGGGACAAAACCATTACCCCACGTATTGCTGCCGAAATCCGAGAACTCAACATCAATCACTTGATATTCATCGCTGGCCGTCACGGGAACTTCATGCCAGATCATAGCGTTTTCATCATCCCAGTCACCTAATCCCACAAAATACGTGCCATCAAAAGGAACTTTCAAGGTCAAACGAACGACGTAATCGTGATGTTCTTCGAGATCAAGTTTGTTTTCAGTAATAACCTGCTGAGGGCTCCAGATATAATCCTGCATCGAAGGATTGGGCAAGGCCAGTCCTTCATCCTTTATGACCTGTGGGACTTCAGGTTCAGGAGAGTCACTAATAAGGTACTCTGCTCGATCCCAATTCATCTCATAGATGAGTTTCTCAACATTTACAATACTATCTGTGGTACCGCCAGTCAGTACACTAATTAAATCGCCGCCATAATCAACTTTAAGATAGGGACGGTCCGGCGAAATGCCAATTATACCATCATGCATGAATTCATACATTCTGTTTATTGCCTCCAGCACCTCTGTCGAAGACTTCATATGGCAATTCAGATAATGATCTGTCGGTCCATCCCATCTACTACTTTCCAAAGTCACCTTATCGCCATAGTACTCCAACAGATCTTCAATCTGGTAACCTATCCTCAGTAACACATTGATTCTCGGAAGGATGATGTAAATCTGTCCGTTATCATTATCATTCTTGTAGAAGTCAGACTCGTAATAATTGCCCTCAGGCAGAGGATAATCTTTCTTCACATACCATCCGCCCTCGCTTCTTTTGAGAATAGAATTGTCTCTCATTCCTTTCATGTCAGTGAACAAGTCATTGAGGACTTCTTGGCTTTCATCGTCCAGCGCTTGAATAAACTTATAGATGAATGATTCGTCTGGGGTCAGCTCTACAAATACATTACGATTCCAATACCCCAGTTGTGTCTCATCCTGAGCTTTTACACTCCCTACAGTAAAGAGAGTCACTACAATAAGTAAAATTTTCTTCATACTCAAAACAATTAAGTTAATAATATTAATAATTCATCCTTACTATTATTGGTCAGGACATGTACCGTTCTCTATCTATATAACTCGGAAAGTATGAAAAGGTTGCATAAGAAACACCAATATTTAATATACTTTAGCAAAGAACGGTCCATATTCTGTTGCACATGATGTATTATCTTCTTTTTGTTACTATTTTACCGATAAGTTTGTGCTGCAAAAATAAGAAAAAATAAACAAACTTGCAAATATTTAGGAGGGAAAAGAGTACAGAAAAGTACAGAGCAAAAGGCAAAAAAGCGTTAACGCCAGACACATAAATTCCTTAATAACAGCAAGTTACAAAGACGCGAATGAAAAGTACAGAAAAGTACAAGCTTTGTATCAGATAGACACCAGATGGTATTTGTTGACTATATTCTGGTAAATGTCGCGTGAGGAATTCTGGTTGAATAATTTCTGGTTAATGGCCGTCTTGGCATTGGTCACTTCCTGTTTAGTCATGTCCAAAAGGGCTGCCTGTTCATTATGACGTACATTCAGGGCTGACAACATACAGACACGAGTCATGACGCGGTTGGCATTATGCAGCCGAAGGTCATTGAGCAACTCAGGACAATACCGCGCGAAGACTTTTGTCAACAACCGCCACTCCTCTTGCGTCATCGTTCTCGGTTTCTGAGCCAGCTCATTTATCTGCTTGACAATAGGTTCGTCTGACAGATTCTCTGAGGCAATGACATGCTCACGTACCCTCATCTGTCCGATCTCTTCTTTCAGAGTATGGTTCTCTTGAGCCAGCAGCGATTTCTCTTCTGCCATCTGTGTCTTTTCACGCTCATGCTGAGAGACTTCATTCTGAAGCATCTCAACAACTTGGGAACGGGATTTAAGCTCTAACAGTTTTTCTTTCCTCCACTTCAAGAACTTTTTCCCGATATAGGCTAAAACGAGCAAGCCTAAAAGAACGAAAATGCACAGGTACAAGAATCTGTTTTGGGCTTCCAATGCTTTGTTTTCATTTTCAAACGCCTCTTTCTGATACCTGTTATAATTATATAGCGAAGCCATCTGGGCTGTCAGCTCCTGATCTCTCTTGGCTATTGAGGAGTCGTTGGCCTCACCATAGAGCTGGGCGTATTTGGCAATGGAATCTGCTTGACGGCGTGTCTTGAAGACACTCAGAAGTCCACGGTACATGGGATCCTTCTGAACAGCAGTCATGTTGGGACGATATACTTTTCTATAGTAATACTCTGCGGAATCAAGTAAACCAATCCTTTCATAATACTGTCCTTTATAATAATAGTATTGGCGTTTTGACGGTGGCAATTCATGATAATTGTCAAACAAGGTTGATTCAGATTCAAACTGATCCATCAACTTTTGGGCTTCGGGTAGTCTGTCCGACGTCTTCACATACATATATAATAAAGGTAGGGAGGCTTGAAGAGCCTTCTGCCGGTAACCATGTTTTATATATAACCTTTGAGCTTCTTTAATAATCAGCTCTGCACTATCCTTCTTATTCATAAGGATATATATGCCAGCAATCTTTTCAATCTGACTGATGGCGTATGCCGTGTCCTTATCAAGATATGAGAATCTGCTGGCATGTCTGTGTGCCTCTATCTCATTAGTTAGCAGGAGTTGCTGATGGTAAAGTATGGCAAGTTGGGAATAGGCAACGGTCAGGGTGTTGTAGTCGCAGTCAGTAGCGGTAGTGTCAGCCTGATTAACGGCATCGAGGTAACACTCAACAGCACGGGGGGCCTCGTCAAGGTCACGGTAGACACAACCAAGGAGGTAATGGGCCAGGAGACGGTCATTGGGAGTGCCGTGGCTGTCGTAGTAGCTGACAAGGTCGCGAGCAAGAGAATCTGAGGTGAAAGGGAGGTAAGCCTTGTTCTGTGCTTTCAACGTAAGCAGGCTATGGCGCATGCGCTGACTCTTGGCCCAACTCTTTGCCTCGGTGCTGAAGCTATCAAGCAGGTGCAGGGCGGAATCGGGATTCTCATTAATAATAGAGTCGAGGGTATGCAGCTCTGGGGTGTAGCCGTCGCCGCTACAGCCCGCAAGGAGCAACATCGCTCCCACAACTATGATTCCTATCAGTCTTTTCGCAATCATCGCTGCAAAGTTACAAAATTCTCGCGACATGACCAAATAAAACTCAGCGATTTCGTATAAGGTGACAGATCGGACAAGGCTCAATAGATCATAAAGCGTTGTGACAAAAAAATCGGGCTGATGTTTGGTCAGCCCGATTTTCATATGATGAGATGAGGATTACTTCTCGTCGAGGCGTGCGTCTCCCGCCAGTTCTGCTTGTGTTCCTTCTTGTTGTCTTTGTTGTCCATGTTGTCGTTTATTTCTCACTGCAAAGATACAAAAAAGCAGAAACATTTACCCCCCATATACCAGGGATATATGGAGGGTATAACCTATAAAAAGAATTCTGCGTCGTTCATTCCAAATGAGGCAGATAGGCCTGAAGATGACGGTAATTGAGAACCTTGATGTCGGCTGTTGTATTCTCAAAATCACCTGTATAGACGATGAGCTTATTAGATATCGGGGTTTTAATCCATTCCGCAAGTTTTGAAATGGAATCTTCGAAAGACGAGTGGTAGGTCATTGACGACTTGACCTCGATAGCGGTGATCTCACCCTCCTCTTTCAGAAGGATGTCAACCTCGTTCTGGTTTGAATCGCGATAAAAATAAACGCCATCCAATAGTCCTCGATTGTAACGGTGCTTGATGACTTCCATCACAACATAGTTTTCAAAGATGGCCCCTCGCATCTTGTCACGCTCTAACTGCCGAGGACTTTCAATATCCAAGAGGAAGCAAGCCAGTCCAGGATCGTTAAAGTAGAGTTTCGGACTTTTGACCAAGCGTTTGGAAATGTTCTCGTAATATGGGGGCAGGAGGGTAACCAGATAGGAGGCCTGAAGAACAGACAGCCAACTGGTAACGGTTTTGCCATCGACTCCAAGTTGTCCGGCAATCTCAGATGCATTAAAAACAGACCCCACTCTGGCAGCACAGAGTTTCATGAACTTCATGAACTGCATCTGGTCTTTGATCTTTAGCAGGTCTCGGACGTCGCGCTCCAAATAGGTCTTGACATAAGAAGGATAGAAGAGCCGTGCCTTATTCTTCTTAGCACAGATTGCTGGGTAAAGACCGCTATAGAGGAACTCATTTAATGACATCTCGCCCATGGTTGACTCACTTTCATGGTAGGTCATAGGCAACAACTCATATACGCCAGCCCTGCCAGGTAGCGACTCACTCAAGCTATGAAGTAGTTCAAAGTTAGAACTGCCCGTGAGCAGGAACTGACAATCGGGATTGTCATCCACGATTCCCTGAATATATTCTAAAAGTTGTGGCACCTTCTGAACCTCATCGATAAACATTCCGCTGGGATGCTGATGGAGGAAAGCAACAGGATCATGCTCAGCAAATTCACGGACGTTGACGTCTTTCAAACTATACTTGGGTACATTGGGGAAGAGATACTTCAGGAGTGTGCTCTTGCCAGACTGCCGAGGGCCTGTAACGGAGATAACAGAGAAGTACTTGGCGGCCTCTCTAATGATGCCTTCCATTGTGCGGTTGAGGTATAAATTATTAGCCATATCTTATGCAAATTCGGAATTCGACTCCAAAATTACATAAAATAATGATAGTAACAAAGGTTTTCATTAGAAATATTGCTGCAATTAACATTATTAAATAAAATAGCCCCAAACATATATTTCTCCCCCCCATATACCAAGGATATATGGAGGGTATAACCTGTTTAGAATCGCTTATTACAAGATGGCTTTCAGTTTGTCCTGAAACACCAATGACTGTTTTTGATTGAGGGCATAATATAAGTCTTTGTACATGTTCTTGCGGTTCCAAAGCGCTTCGAACACTTTTCATTTCTCCTTGATGCCTAACCGTTCAGCCATGGCATCAGCCAGCAGGGCTGATTGCGTGCGCGAGATTAAAGGCTGATAGTGATCATCAACATAACCTGCCTGTTGAGCTTTCTGCCAGAGGATCATCGTCTCGGGTGTGGAGAGCACCTCCGGCAATTCCTCCCCTCCCCCTCGGAGAAGGTTGGGTTGAGATTTCATTGGGGCGGACTGCACATACTGTTTCTCAATTGTGCCTACATACTGTGCGCCGGGAGCGACATAGATGATTGTATTGTGGCTGCCTTGGTGATCTTTGTCTTTCCGGTGCAGTTGCTCCAGCAGTTCATTTATCACCTTCAGGGCATCGGCTGGCAGCATGTCACCGAGCCCACCCAGATTGTCTGGGACTTCTTCGTTGAAAATCATAAAAACAATAAGAAATTTAAAGTTAATAAATATAGGGAAAATGGAGGGGAGGTTCTGATAGAAAACGTCAGCCATAGGAATAGCTACAAACCTTCGCAGAACATTAAACCACCAAAGCCCATACCTCCAAGAGGCATGGACTGGCAGCCTTCTATATTCTGCAAACAGTTTTATGTAGCTATTTTATGGCTGTTCAGAACACTGTCATGGCTCCATTTTCCCTATATTTCCATAGGCGTGTGCAAAGGTAGCACAATTCTTTCACACTCCAAAATCTTTTGCGATATTTCTTATGGGCTCATTGCTATTTTGCTTTAATCGTTAGACTTTTATCTAGGATTCGGTCAAAAGTTTCTATTGTACATACAAACTCACTCTGCTTTTTCGATTTTTGTAAGTTCTATCTTATATTTCTTTTGCAGTCTACTATTATTCGGATCAGTAATCTCCTCATAGACATTTCCTGATATGATGACATTCAATCCTTGGACTTTGAATTCATCACTTAACTCTATGGGGTAATAAAGGTTTACAATAGTATTATTCTTAACATAATATATACTCCATTCGCCTGTGTTGAAATCTACCATCGTACCTGGCATATCCTTAATAGTAAAAGGAGGATTGCCTCGGTACGGTATTTCTCCACCACCTTCTATGATTTCTATTTTCGTCAGATAAACAAAGTAAAATTTTTCTTTTCCATCATAGCGCCATAAGTCCAACGACTCTACTTCTTCATCGCTCAGTTGGACGACTTTCCCTGAATAAGATACTTTTACTCCCGGGATGTCCTTATATGATTGCAATTCATCAGGAAGGTTCAACGGGAAATAATACTCGTTTGAATAATCATAGGGAATACCGGGAATAATAGACCACCCATAAAGATCGTCGTAACCTAAATAGCCGGTGTAGTCTTTCTCTGGAACGGACTGTAAACTGTCTTCAAAAAGCGACAGTTTGCTGTCTTTTAGAACAGTCAAATCATCATCACTACTGCTGCATGCGCTGGAAAATCCAAGTGCCAGCAGCATACCCATTAAAAATGTTACCTTTCTCATACTTTTCTGTTTTTAAGTTTATACTTATGATTCATTAGAGACTGTCTAAGCAGTTTTCTATCTACTAAATCCATCAAAGTTGAAAAACTTGCATGAGGGCATCAATAATTAACAGACTTTAACTGGACGGTCATTTCAAGTTGAAGCGAAGGCCGAAGCTGAGGTTGAAGTTCAGCGGATGATCCTGATAGATGGTCGGAGTGATGCTACCGTCCTTGAAGTAGTAGCCTAAACCTGGCTCAGCATATAGGCTGAGAAAGTCTGTAAGCTTGTACTCTGCTCCTGCGGCTCCGTTAAGTGAGAACTGCCAAGAACTCGTGTCGAGGCTCTTTTCTATCATGCCTCCCGCCGAGATGTAAAGGCCAAAGTTACGGCCTTTCCAAAGATCATAACTGATGTTCATTGGCAGACCGATATAGTTTAAGCGCTGCTCCGTTGTGCAGGTATTATTCTCTATTGTCGTGGTTATGTCAGAGGAGAGGTGGGTGTATGTCAATCCGCTCTCTACGCTCCAACAATCATTTATCCGATAGCGCAATGACACACCAAAGCGTACAGGTTGACGGTGGCTGACATGACAATTAATCATTGAATCTGTGATAATTAAATCGCTAGGATTTCCTTGCTGTCTAAAAGATCCTGCCAGGTTTCCGGCCATTGTACTCGACACATAAACCTTTGCTGTCAGGCGGTTGTCCAAATTCTTCCGTTGATGGAGGTCAGAAGGATAGATGACAGGGGAAGTCTTGTCTGCAGGTTTCACTTTCTTCTCCTCAACGGGTTGTGACTGTTCCTTTTCATTGGCGTCGGTAGTGTTGGCTGTATCAGGGATAGCCACAGAGATGGGATTGTGGGTTTCGGATTCTATAATGGGCGTTGATGTCATCTTGGACGTATGTGTCGGCCTTGCGAGAATCACTGGGACAGGTCCATGATACTGGCTACTGGCCAGATCACGCGACCTGTCCCCATGATTCTCGTCCTGCGGCTGATTGCTGACAGATGCCGTCGTGGGCTGCATCGGCTCAGCATCGTTATGCAGGAAACTCCAATACCCCACACCAGCGATCAGCAGAAGGACGGCAGCCGCCGCCATACGCCGCAGCCAGAGCAGCCGGGCCTTGCGAGCCTTATTGGCAGCCACAGCCTGGTCTATCTCATCCCACGACACCTCTGGGACAGGCCACTCGTAGTCTGTCATCTTCTGTCGCAGATCGTTTATCCATTGTTCGTTCATCGTCGTGGGGTGTTATTGTTGTTATACTTCCTGATCATTTGTGCCAACAAGCTTTTCGCCCTGAGCAACTGAGAGGCCGAACTGTCTTTCTTGATGCCGAGCAGACGGGCTATCTCCTGATGGCTCTTGCCTTCGAACACATAGAGGTTCAGCACCGTGCGGTAACCTGTTGGCAGGCGGTTCAGCATCTCTCGGAGGATGTCGGGCGGAATGTCTCTGACGGACGGATCGTCTTCAGAGTCATCAATGATATCGTAGTCAGGTTGCAGCAATTCGTACTGAACCTTTGTCCGCAAGAACTTCAGCGACTCATTGACCGCTATCCTCACGACCCACGCTTCCAAGGAGCCATTCCCACGATACTTGAAATCGGTGATGTGGGAGTAGATGTGTACGAGTGCATTCTGAATCACATCCTTCACGTCTTCCTCATCAGCGATGTATCGCACACAGACGCCGGCAAGGCTTCCACCATAACGGGTATAGAATTCCCTGGCTGCAGTCTTGTCGCCTTCCTGCAGCCGCTTCACCAAGCGTTGTTCCTCATTACCAATAAAAGACACGTGTGGCATTTCTGCACTATTCTCTATCTAATAAATGCAGTAATACCAAAAAACTTGCATGGCCCCGCAAAGAATTAACACAGTTTAA
>JAFRQC010000145.1 GCA_017428805.1 Prevotella sp.
ATAATGATTTTTCGAGTTTTATTGTTTGCTCTGACTATATAGCAGCCAGCAGGCAGAGCCATGTTGCCATGACTGCTGACAAGTCGTCCTTGCATGTTGTAGATTTGGACTTCCGTTGTTTCGTCTGAATGGATAGGAACGACCCGTGTTTCCTCCGAATCTGCATCTATCCTTCCAGATTCCAGGCTGATATTAAGATGAAGATCATCTGTGCGGTCTTCGTTCTCCGTCCCTACTTGAGTCTGGTCTTCAAACGCACTTTTCAGCATGGGTGTTACTTTTTGCATGATGAGTTCACAAGCCACGCCACGGCCTATGGGCTGGTTAAACATATATATATCATTCTCAATGATTTCTCCCAAAAGATTGTCAATACCCTCTTTTAGTTCTTTAACTAAGCGCTCGTAAACTTCCTGGTCATGTTCATTGCCTTCCTGGAGTGCCAACCATCCATCATTGATGAAAGTGGCAAGGTGTTTATACACCATCCTAGCAAACTCTTCTGAGCTATTTGGAATACGGAAGGTTATCGAGCCGATGCCAAGGCTTATGTCTTTGAGATAGGTTTTCATGATCGGTTCTATACTATTCCACAGCATACCGGAAGCAGCATAGACCGAAGATTCCATGCCATTTTCCAAGAACTGGAGTCCGAATTGGGAGAACTGCGGTTGTGACGGCAAACTGTTGATACGATGGGTGTCGATCGTGAGCAGGGAACAGTCATCGCTGATTGTGGCCACACGATAATGCGACGGATAGGTGATGGTAGAACCTGTAGAAATGTCTGTCAGTGAAGCATCATGATTGTCGTTCCATATTGTGGCGGCATCAGAATAATGCATGTGACCTGTGAAAATGACATGAATACCATGCTCCATCATCAACTGCGCAATACTGTCGCCGTTTTCGATGGCAGCAGTACTGACCATCGTATCTAAGCCGTCAATATGGTTTATCAGTTGCTGGTGCATCATGGCTATGACTTGGTTCCCCTTGCCTTTTGCCTCGTCAGCCTGTGCCAGCAGCCAGTCAAGCGTGGAAGATTTAATGGCGCCACCCACAACACTCACGTCTCTGTCATCTCCCTCGGCAATGTATGTGTTCTTCTCGTATTGAGAGGCATCAATGGCAAGAAGCGTCAACCCTGGTACAGGCTCACAGACATAGGACAAGGAATTCGGGTCCCGCAAATCATCATCTCCATAGCCGAAATCGCGATAGATAGAAGCAAATTCTTCTGCCGCTACTCCTTCTGCAGGAATTGTCTCATCACCGTCAAAGTATTTGGCAGAGGGATTCCTGACATCATGGTTACCAGGAATGACAAAGGTCTTTATGCCAGCCTGGAGAGCCTTCCCAAGCATACGGGAAACCCGCTCGTGACCAATTTTCTCGCCGTCTTTCGTCAAGTCGCCACATATCAGGAGTACGTCAGCCTGATGGATGATGGCGCTGTCAATAACTGCTTGAAAGGCTTCAATGCTTTGTCTGAGCATTTTTCTGTCTCGGCTAATGTAATAGGTCAAGGCATCGCCTTCATGGATCACCAAACTTGAGTCCATGACATGGATGTCTGATGCCACATAGATGACCTTGCCATTGGCCGACCATGCTTGGCCTGACAACCATGACATCAAGACACAAAGCCCAAATGCTATTCCTTTCATTCTTTTATGTTCTTTCCCCTTTGTAATCCGTCATGTAATTCTGCCGCAAAGTTAAGCAATTTTTTTCATTTGCCCAAGCTTTTTCTAGAAAAGATGTCTTCTTTGGTTTGTTCTGATAGGGTTTAATGGGGACTCTAAGACTATGTGTACCAAAAGCAGACATGCAGAGGTGTATAATATCCCCAGTCATGTGGCCATAGAGAATCTGAAAAGGGTTTGTGGGTGGTTGGAGGAATTGCGCAGGCGGTATAATCAGCGGTATGTTCTGCGCTCGGTTTCCCCTCCTAAGTTAGGAGGGGTTAGGGGTGGTCTGAACAGAGGATTGTCTGGCGCTTCTTCAGACCACCCCTCCCATACGGGCACCCCTCCTAACTCAGGAGGGGAAATAGATACCGAAGAGCCGATAATCATCAGCAGTGGGTATCGGAGTCAGGAACTGAATAAGAAGGTGGGAGGATCGCCGACGAGTAATCATCTGACGGGATGCGCCGTGGATATCAGAGTGTATGGTGTAGAGCAGGCGATGAGATATGCGGTGATTCTGATGGACTATGCGGATGAGACGAAGCAGGACTATGATGAGCTGCTGATTGAGAGGAATCGTAGTGGCGGCTATTGGCTGCACTTCGCAGTGAGACCAAAGGATAATCGCAGAAAGACAAAATTCTTGCAGAAGTAAAACAGAACAGACTTACAGAATCGGGGGCGATGCCAGATGTGGAAGTCCGGGCACCGCCCCCTTTACCTAAAAAACAGGGTTTTAGAATTGCAGATTCAAATTGAATACTGCCTTGTACTGCTTGCCGTCTTTGGTGTAGACGAGGACGGGCTTGATAGTATATTTCTTACCAGGCTCAGATTGTCCTGGGTAGTGGCCGTAGGTGATGATGAACTCATCCTTGCCATACTCAAACCAGAGTGGATCCTTATCACCCCATGAGCCTTGCGAACCGTCTGCCTTGACATAGAATCCGGCATTGGCGGTGTAGCTGTAGTTGATGCTGCCGTCAGGCTGGAGCAGTCCGAGGACGATCTTGCCTTCTGCAGGCTCTGCCGTCGTATTGGCGGCAATGGGCTGCGTGGCACCGCTGAGGGCAGAGGGCTGCATCACGAAGGCCTGAGCCAGTCGTTTCAGGTCGTTGCCTGCAAGTTGAATGGTGCCGAGCACATAGTCGCCTGATGAGGCATCACAGTTCAGGTCGTAGGTGAAATCGACATCCGTAGGATCCTTCGTCTCGTCGATGGAGAAGTTGCCGTAGAGGTCGGTGCCGCTGATCTTGAAGCGGTAGGGACACTGCATGTCGGTTTCTTCCTTCTCGTCCCAAGGACACTGGTGATAGCTCTTCGGAGCACCCTGCACTATGAGGTAGAGGTTCTGCGTGCCGGAAGGAACGGTGTATGAGGCCTCGCCATTTGCATCGGTGAGGTTCATCTCACTGTAATCACGTGAGCCATCCTGCTTCAGAGCCACGAAGCCGTAGGCGATAGCCTGACCTTTACCTACATTATTATAGGTAGAGGTGTTGCCCACCACACGGAAGTCGCCATCAACCATATTACCGGCATCGCCCTTTGGCAGCGGACTGCCAGCTTGCAGGGCCTCCATCTGTACCTTCACCACAGTTCCGGCTGCGGGCACGTCGAGGTTGATGATATTGAAGCCCATCGGCTGTGGGCACTGCTCGTAGCCTATCTGGTAGTAGCCGTCCTGCGCATAGAGCGAGGTCTTATAATTGTTGTTCTGTGTTGTGAAGTGCTGGCGAGTACCGTCGAAGTCGAAGGTCACACAGCGCTGGGCATACTCGAAGAGCTGCTTCTTGTAGTCCTCGTAGTTAACACCGAAGATGCGCATATAGGCTTCAGAAGCATCCTCAGGATACTTCGATTCATTCCAGATGCGACCTAAGGTCTTGTCACCATGCAGCTGCGTCCAGTAGTACTGCAGATAGTAAGAGGCATAGCGCTGCCACTCGTGCTCGAAATGGCGATGGCACTGCTGGTACCACACGGCATTCCACGCATCGTTGAGTGCCTGCTCAGGATAGTCCTGATACGACTGCCATTGGGCACACTGCTCCCAGAATCCGCAACCGCCGTTCGAGCCCTCGTAGCCGTAGCGATAGCCCGACTTGAAATCGTTGGGAGCACCGTTGCGCACGTTGTCGCAGTAGGTCTGGTACTGGAACGAGTGGCCAATCTCGTGGCCGATAGTTGAGCCTACGGGCTGGCAGGTGCTTGGGTTCACCCAGAGGGCACCGATCACATTGTCGTAGCCGGAGCCGGTAGCGAGCCATTCGGTCTGATAGAGCAGATAGATCTCCATCTTGTAGTCGTCGAGATAGCTCTTGCCCTGACCAGTCACCACCATACCGAGTTTGTTGATGTTGGTCTTATAGAACTGTTCTGCCTTCACCAGCAGGTCATCGATATCGACACGCAGTTCTGCAGGCACTTCGCTGCTGTTGGGGTCACTGCCGAAGCCAGCCTCCCAGAACACGAAGAAGTGCTCACTCTGCTTGTAGCGGAAGAACGACCACTTGGAATCGCTGCGCAGCATGTCAAAGTTGAACTCTTGCGGCTTGTAGAACTTCTCGTAGCTAGGGATATCGCTCTCGCTCATCACATCGATGGTGGTGCCGCCCTGAGTCACTTTCAGCTGGGTCTTGGCAGTGCCGCTGACCACGCTAATGAGTGCCTGACGAGGTGTCTTAGAAGTGTTCTTCGTCATCTCGAAGCTCAGCTTCTCTGATGCACCACCCACACCCTTGGCGCTGACAAGCTTCAGCCACTCGCTGCCGCTCTCCACGGTGGCCGACCATACGGCACGTGAAGAGACGGTGAGCGAATAGAATGTCTCGTTGAACTCCACGTTCACCTCTGTCTCGGAGAGGGTGGGAGCAGAGAATGACTCTTGCTTGTCATCGCTGCTGCAGGCAGCCATACAAATGGCAGCCAGCAGCAAGAGAGATTGTTTTACAAGACGTATCATGCGGCAGGTGTGATATTAAACGTGATGTTGTACGTAGCGGTCACACCGTTACACTCGATGACATACTTCACCTTCATGGAACCGCCCTCGGCAGGGAACAGCTCAGGATGGTTGGCAGCATAGAAGAAGAGTTCCGTCTCAGAGCAACCGAGGAACACATAGACCAGCTCGTTGCCAGAGCCCCATGAGGCTGCCTGACCTTCCATGTCGAGCCAGTATCCGGGAGCCTCTCCTGTATAAGCGGGGTTACCGGCATCGTCGGCAGGCTTGCCCACCTCGTCGATCCACATCTTCAGCTCTCCGCTCTTGATGGCGCTATAGATCTGATAGGTGGTCATCTTGAAGGCCTGGCGCAGATCCTCCTTCACATCGAAGTCATCAGTAGCACCCCACTCGTTGTCATAGACCTTCGTCAGGGTGATGTCCTTCTCGATGCTCTCAGGGTTGCCAGCGGGAGCCGTCTCAGGATCCTCGTAGGCTACCACATTGACGGTGATGATGTTCTGCACCAGCTTGCCGTTGGCAGTAGCGTCGAACTCTATCGTGACAGTCGAGCCAGCAGGCATCTTCTCGGGCATCTGTCCGATACCGATGGTTTCCGTGGCAGCATCGAAGTGAGCGAACACGCTGGCGTCATCACCCCAGGCACCGAGCTTGCCGTCCTGGCCATACCAGAAGCCGGGAGCGTCGGCATTGTAGTCCTGGGCGTAGCCATCCTCCGTCGGAGTGGTCCACTTCACCTCGCTCCAGTTAGTAGCACCGAGTGCGCTCAGCGTGGCAGCGGCATCGAAGCCGGGCACGGCGGCGGTGACGTAATCGTTGTTGGGTGAGCAGGTCAGTGTCAGATTGTTGGTGGCTACGATCTCACCGGCTACATCGCCCTTGGCGGTGATGTTCACAGTGATCTCATTCATCACAATCTTGTTGTTGGCCAGGGCACCGAAGCTGACAGTAACGGTAGAACCAGCCTCCATCTGATTCGGCATCTGACCGATGAGGATGGCCTGTGACTCTGCATCGAAGTGCGAATAGACACTGGCATCATCGCCCCATGAGCCTGAGAAGCCGAGCTTGTCGTACCAGAATCCAGGTGCATCGGCGCTATACTCCTGAGCATAGCTGCCATCGGCATTAACAGCCACCCAAGCCACCTCGTCGAATGAAGCGACACCCAGAGCGCTCAGTGTAGCGGCTGCATCGAAGCCGGGAACGGGAACAGCGGTGTAGTTGTTGTCCTGCTCTGTCTCGAGCGTCAGGTGGTTGGTAGCCACCACCTGGGCTGTCACCTCACCACGCTCATGCGGCTTGGCGGTGATGACGATGGCCACACGCTTGTCCTGATACTTCAGGGCCTCAATGAAAGTGATGTTCTCTCCTTCTACCAGACGGCCAGGGAACTGACCTACGTAGAAAGCACCCGTCTCTGCATTGAACTCAGCGAAGGTCATAGCCCCGTCGCCCCAGTTGATGACATCGCCCTTGGCATCCCACCAGTGCCCCCAGGGTGCACCAGTGTTACTCATCGTCATGTTATCGGCATGGGTAGAGCCTTCGATGGCGAATCCGATGATGTCAATACCGTTGTCCTCACCTGCCAATGAGCCGGTAAGCAACTGATCGGTGGTAATGCCGAAGAACTGTGCTATAGCATCACAATCAATGGGCACATCCACGCCGTCGTAGGAATTGGCGCTGATGGTGATCTCAGCGTCGTAGGTGAGAATCAGTCCTGCGTCGATCACATTGCGCAGGGAGTCCTTGATGCGCTGCTGGCGATCCATCTCGGCAATTTCCTCATCGGTCAAGTTGTGAAGACCCCAGTAATTCTCGTTGTCTCCGCAGCTGCTGAATATACCGATAGTGGTGAAGAGCAGCAGTCCGCTAAGAATATATGATAGCTTTTTCATATTTTATTGAACATTGAATATTGAACATTGAACATTAATAGCCCGGATTTTGTTTCAGACTAATATTGGATTTCATCACCTCATCGGGGATAGAGAAGATGGTATAAGTAGTGCTGGTGGTAGCATCCTTGCAGAACCACGACTTACCATTCCATACGCTGCGTCCGTCTGTCATCTTGAAGCGGATAAGATCCTGACGACGGTGAAGCTCACAGCAGAACTCCCATCCGAGGTCGTCGAGCAGACCACCGAGTTCGATATCAGCACCGCCCTCGTAAGTGGTTATATGTGTTGACCAGTCGTTATATCCTGAGGTGGATCCTTCAGGCACCGTATATTCATCATGTCCGTAGGCATAGACAGAACCGCCTTCGAGGTCAGCCACTGTACGGGTAGCCTTCGAGGGATTGCTGCTGAAGGCACGCTGACGGACCTGTGTCACCAGCGATGCAGCCTGATCCTTGTCGCGTCCGAGGCGAAGCAGACACTCGGCTTTCATCATCAGCACGTCGGTATAACGGAAGATGGCGACATCGTCGGCAGTCGTACCGTCGTCAGTACCACCGATAATCTCGTACTTGTGCAGACGATAGCCCTCCTGCTGATAGGCACCGGGATTGTCGATAGAGTGAACGTTGAGGTTGTAGGTCAGGATACCCGTACCCGTCCAGTCGTCAGCCTCAAAATAGATGGGGTTGCTGGTATCGGAATTGGGGATGTACTTGCCTCCCTGCTGAGTGGCGTGATACTGCGGACCACCTGCCCAGGTGTCAGCCAAGCGACTGTCATCCTCGTCGTAAGTGCGGATCCACTGGGGAATACCACAGCTGCCGTTATAGCCAGCAGCAGTAGAGCCGTAGGCCTCGATGCCTGACTGCGGGAAGCAATAGCTCTGCAGACCGAACTGCACGGTATGTGTGCGGTCGCCAGGCACCACGAAGATCACCTCGGGATTGGAACTGAGATCCTCAGCGAAGTTCTCCTTATAGGTGGCAGCGAGACTATAGCGGCCAGAGTTGATGATGGTGTTCAACTCATTGAGGCAAGCCTCATAGCCGTCGTTACCGCTGGTTTCCAGATAGACGTTCTTGTTCAGATAGAGCTTGGCAAGTGCCATAGAGCAGGCAAATTTATTGCCATAGCCAAAGAAATCGTCATCGCCGATGCCTTCCTTGGCTGCCGTGAACTCAGTCACCAGGAAGTCATACATCTCCTGTGGGCTCACCTGCTCAGGCAGATAACCTGCAGGCACGTTCTGAGTGGTCTGGAGCGGGATGTTGCGGAACATATCAAAGAGGTGATAGTAGAACATGGCACGGAAGAAACGTGCATGAGCCAGACTCTTCTGCGTGGCAGGATTGGCGGGATCGATAGCGTCGATCACCAGATTGGCATAGCCGATGCCACGATAGGCAATCTGCCAAGGGTTGTAGATCTGATCCACCGAGGGACTCCAGTTATGACGGTGCAGATTGATGTAAGCATCTCCCCAGCCCACACCTACACGGGCAGGAACCATATACTGATCAGTACACTCCTCAAGGAGATGATACATGCCGAACCAATCCTCTACCAGATAGCGGTATTGCGCTACCGAGGCACCGAGCAGCAGTGAGAGGTCATTCTCGTTAGAGAGATCGATGTTGCTCTCGTTGAGGTCACTATACAGCGTCTCGTCGAGATTCGTACATGATGAAAGGCTGATGCTTCCTGCTGCAAAGGCAATCAGAACTTTATTGAATATCTTTTTCATAATCTTTGAACTTTGAGCTTTATGATTACTTTTCACTTTAGAAGTTAAATGACAGTCCTACGGTATAGCTGCGAGTGGTAGGATACTTGTCGCGGTAGTCAAGACCCGGTGTCATGAAGTTGTTGTCAACCTCAGGATCGAGACCAGAGTAACCAGTGATGCAGAAGAGGTTTGTGGCATTGGCATAGATGCGGGCCTTCTTGACATAGGTGGCCAGCGCACCCTTCGGGATGAAGGTGTAGCCAAGGGTGATGTTCGTCAGTTTCAGGAAGTCACCATTCTCAAGATGGTCGCTCCAGATACCCTGCTGCATAGCGGGAGAGAGTGTCACCATCTTCTGCTGACCTGTCTCGGGATCGATATACGGTGTGCCGTCGGTATTGATGGCCGGATGCAGATCGGCAGCACTCTTCAGACGGTTGTAGGCGATAGAGTTGTTCTCGTAGAAGGCACGCTGTGCATTCAGGATCTTATAGCCGAGCTGGCTGGTGAACTGCATGCTCAGGTCGAAGTCCTTATACTTGAAGGTGTTGCCCCATCCGAGGATGACCTTTGGTGCGCCATTGCCTAAGCGCTGACGGTTCTCCTTCACGTTCAGGTTACCGTTGAACTGCTTGACAGTCCATCCGCCGTTGCCGTCGCTGGCCTCAACGAGTGCAAAGCCGTCCTTGTCGTAGCCTACGAACTTCAGACCCCAGAAGTCGCCGAGGGTCTCGCCAACCTCCATGCAGTGGGTGGTTACTGAGATAGGATCCCAACTGCCGGCTGACGGCCAGAGCTCCTGGAAGTTATCGGTCTCATAGAGTTCGTTGCTCAGCTTGAGCAGTTTGTTGGAGTTGTGCGAGGCTGTCAGGGTGGTAGTCCACTCGAAATCCTTTGTCTGAACGGGGATGGCCTCGATCATGAACTCAATACCTGTGTTACGCATGTCACCTACGTTCACCAATGTCTGGCTGTAGAGGTTTGGTGGCATGGGAACGTTATACCTGAAGAGCAGGTCGTTGGTGGTCTTAACATAGAAGTCGAGGGTACCGTGAATGCGTCCGTTCAGGAAGCCATAGTCAATACCGATGTTCCACTCATGAGTAACCTCCCACTTCAGGTCGGGGTTGGGGTTCTGGCCCACCTCGAGGGTCTTGATCCATTTGCCGTCCATCGACATCACGTCGCCATAGTCAGCAAATTTGTAAATGTTCTGTGCCAGATAAGAGTCACTGGGGGTGATACCCGTCACACCGTAGCCTACACGGAGGCGCAGGTTGTCGAGCCAGCTGCGGGTGTCCTTCATGAAGGCCTCGTTCATGATGTTCCAGCCGAGGGAGACAGAGGGGAAGGTAGCCCACTTGTGATTTTCACCAAACTTGGAAGAACCCTCATGACGGAGGCTGACGAGAGCGTTGTACTTATCGGCATAGCCATAGCTGACACGTCCGAAGAAACCCACAAGCTTATTGTCGTTTCTGTAGCTGCTCATAGAGGCGTGGTGTTCCTTGTCTGTCAGGAAAGAACCGTTGCCGAGGTTGTTCCACAGGAATGCTGTCGTAGAGAAGTCTGTGTTGCTGGCTCCGAAACCGTCATAGACATTATAGAGATAGCTGTAACCCACGATGCCGTTGAAACGGTGATCACCCCATTGGGCATCATAGCGTGAGGTCAGTTCCAGATTCTTTTTCACGTAGGTGTCATAGCTCTTTGATGCAGAGCCGTTATAGCCCTGACGGACGATAGAGTAATGATCGGGGGACGTCCAGTTCTCGCTGTCGTTGGCACCCTCACCCCAAGAGATCATCAGGTTGGTTTTCCAACCCTTAATGGGCTCAACGGTGATGTTACCCACCAACTGAGAGAAGCGGTTACGGGTGTTTCCGTAAGCCTCATTCTGAAGCTCAATGGGATTATAGTATTGCAGCTTGTTGAAATTCTCATAGTAGCTGCCATCTTCGTTGTAAACAGGTTCAGAGGGGTTGTGAATGACAGCCTGGCGATAGGCGTAGTCAGCATCAGTATTCGTATAATTCTGACGGGTAACCAATGCGTTGAGGTTGAACTTCAGAATGTCATCCCAGATAAACTGTGTGTAGTCGAGCTGCATCTTGAAGTTCTCGTTATCGGTCTGACGGATGATACCCTCTTCTTTCGAGTAAGATACGTTGGCAGAGTATGCCGCATTCTTCGAACCGCCGCTGATGTTCAGGTCGTGGTTGTGCTTGAAGCCTGCCTTACGCGAAATACCGTCTAACCAGTTCGTGTCATAGCCAAGGTATTCCTGTGCGGTCTTGCCATAGATCACATCGTGCGTATCCATAAAGTCTGCCTTCTTGCTCCATTTCGAGAAAGTGACATAACCACTATAGTTGACTTCTGCATGGCTCTCACGCTTGCCGGTCTTGGTGGTGATGAGAATCACACCGTTGGCACCACGGGTACCATAGATGGCGGCTGCAGAGGCATCCTTCAGCACGTCAATGGAGGCAATGTTCTCTGGTGCAACAGTTGTCAGGTCTCCCTCAATACCGTCAACCAGGATCAGCGGCGTCAGATTACCAACAAGTGTGGTAATACCACGCAGACGGATGGAGGATTTTGCCGTAGGACTACCGCTGGCGTTGATCACCTGAAGACCTGCGATCTTACCTTTCACGAGTTCTGCGGCATCGCCGATCTTACCCACGTTGAAGTCCTCGGCCTTCACAGAGGCAACGGCAGAGGTGACGTCGCCCTTACGCTGGGTACCATAACCGATGACGACGACTTCGTTCAGAAGTGCGTTGTCTTCCTGAAGGATCACGTTGCTGCCAGCCTTCACTTCCTGATTGACGAAGCCGATGTAGCTGATAACGAGTACGGCGTTGCGGTTGGCAACGTTCAGAGAGTAGTTACCTTCGAAGTCGGTAACGGTAGCGTTCTTGGTGCCTTTCTCAGTCACCGTGGCGCCGATAATCGGCTCACCCTTGGCGTCTGTGACAACACCTTGCACTTTCACACCTTGCTGAGTAACCTCAGCAATGGCTGGTGATGTGCTTTCTGCGGCGTAGGCTCCAAGAGCTCCGCCAAGCAAAAGCAAACATAAGAAATGTTTCTTCATACCAATTTGTTTTTTAGGTTTATTGATTTTGTGATACATATTGTTTATAATATTCTTTCTACGGCTTCTCCCTATTGGGGGGATTGAGGGGGCTTTACTTTACCTTCCACTCGAGGACACCGCCAGACTCTCCTTTGCGGAGCTTGGCGAGAATCTTGAGGCCTGTGGTGCGGACGGGCTTGAAATCGACGCTGTTGTAGCAGTCTTTCAGCACAGCGTAGGGACTGTGTTCTTCCACTTCCTGCCACTCGCCCTTGTCATCTTTGTAATAGAGCGTCCAGGATTCGGGTGTGCGGAAGTTGCCGTCGTAATGGTCGAAGTCGAGCCAATAGACTTGTACGTTGCTGACCTCGTACTCCTTGTCGAACTGATAGCTGATGGCTTCGGTAGTACCTTGCTTCAACCACCAGTAGTGGTAGGGCTTGGAGACGTCAGAAGAGCGCTTGGGCTCCCACTGGTCATTCACGCCGCCTGCCCAGGAGTCGGTAGGTGCTGTCTCAGGGGCATCGTTCTGGATAGGCCCGCGATTGCTGAACGTCTGAGCCTTCGAGGCGATGGTCTCTAATGGCGTGGCAACAGCCTGTGCAGGGGTGTTGGCAATCCAGATCTCCATCTGCTGGGGGCCTCGGTTGTTCCAAGTGGAATAGGGTATGGCACGGAACTTCACGTCCTTGATGCTTCCGTCCTGCTGCAGTTCCTTGGCATCGCCGCTGAGCGTTATCACACCATTGAGGAGATGAGCATCGTATGTGGCGCTGATCTTCGAGGCATTGAGGATATATTTGTTGAACACCTTGCCGTCGGTCTGATCTGAACCTTCAAGACAGAAGACGATGGGACCGCGTTCCAAGGCCACCTTGCCACGATCGTCTTCGGCATTGTCGTTTGCCACGATACGACGGACATCCATCGGGAAGTCGAGTTCGATGACATCGCCCTTCTTCCAGTTGCGGGAAATGGTGGCATAGCCGTTATTCGAGGAAGGAGGAAGGAGGAATGAGGAAAGAGAATACTCCTGCCCGTTCACACGGATGCTGATATTTTTAGGCAAACCGCCTTCTGTCATTTCTCTTTCTACTTTCCTCTTTCCACTTTCCTCTAAATAAGTATAGAGATCATTATTCGTCGGAGAGGTCTTCAGCCAAGATGGGATGCGGAGCTTGATGGCAAATTTGCCGCTGCCCTTGGCTACCTTGATACGGATCTTGCCGTCCCAGGGATAGTCGGTGGTCTGCTCCAGCTCGATTTTGCCGATTTTGGCCTTACCCTGGGCATAGAGGTTCACGAAGATATCCTTACCTTGCTGGGCATAGATGTAGCCAGGGATGGAGGCCACGAAACGGGTGATGTTGCCAGGACAGCAGGCACAGCCGAACCACTTCTGGCGCTCGTGCTCACCGTCGCTCTCTAATACATTGTCATAGAAGAACTTATCGCCGCTCAGTGAGACACCACTCATCACATTATTATATAGCGCACGCTCGCAAACATCTATATACTTGCCCTCACCTGTGGCGAGGAACATGCGGTAGTTCCAATACACATTGGCGATGGCGGCACAGGTCTCGCAATAAGCCGTGTGGTTGAACAGTTCATAGTTGGGTCCGAAACCCTCGCCCTGGGGACGACTGCCGATACCACCTGTGATAAAGAGTTTCTTGCTTGACATATTCTCCCAGATACGCTCTAAAGCCTCAAAGTAGGCCTTGTCGCCTGTGAGTGCTGCCACATCGGCAACGCCAGAGTAGAGATAACCGGCACGCACGGCATGACCTACGATCTCCTGCTGCTGAAGGATAGGCATGTGGTCCTGGGAATACTCCGAGGGATGGTGTCCGTCTGTGCAACGGCCTGTCTCATCCACGAAATACTTCGCCCCTTCAAGGTATTTCCTGTCACCTGTCACCTTATAGAGCTTGCAAAGGGCCATCTCGATGATCGGATGTCCGCCAGGACGATGGATCTGCCCATCATTGGGGCCGAAGGTCTTGCAGACGAGATCGGCATTCTTGATGGCGACATTGAGGAAGGTCTTCTTGCCAGTAGCACGATAATGGGCAACGGCACTCTCGATGAGATGACCTGAGTTGTAGAGCTCGTGCGAGTTGATCTTCTCCCACTTATGGGTGCCCCACCATCCGCTCAGGCGCGTACATTTATTAGTCACGCATGTGGTCAGGTATCCGTCTGGCTCCTGAGCCTGGGCGATGAGGTTAATCACGGAGTCGAGGTAATGGTCGAGCTGTTTGTCGTAGTGTACGGCGAGAGAGTAGCTGGCACCCTCGATGACCTTGTAAGGATCGGTATCGTCGAACGAGAAGTCGCCCTTGTGCTCGCCCTGGATGAGTCCGGCAGCCAGCGCAAAGTTGTCGAAACGTCCGTTCACTTCACACTCGTGGAAGGCCGAAGGGATGCTCACCGTACGATTCACCTCGATGCGGGGAGTCCAGAAACCGTCGTTCAGATGTACTTGCGTGAACGGCACCTCCTGGATCTGTTGGGCTGCGACTGTCAGGGTTAAGGTGGCAGCGCCAATGATTGACATCAATTGCTTGTTCATTTTATTTTTGTTATTGTTAGTTTGTAGCGATTTTGATTTCGACTGCAAAATAACAAAAAACTGGCGGAACCATATGCCACAATCGTCCAAGATGATGCAAATATCGTCCAAAACGCCTCAGAAACAGCAGGTTTGGACGATTTTGCCATCGAGTTTAGACGATATTTTCATCCCGTTTGGCAGAAAATAACTAATTTTGCACCAGAATTAAAAAGCAATCGTGAGTATGAAACATTTCCGGCAATTAACTCTAGCCACCTTATTTATTTTCAGCGGCATCTCTGCCTCTGCCAAGGACTATACCGTCGCCTCACCCAATGGGAAGAATGTGGTGACGGTCGGTAAGGATTTGAAAATTCTTGTCAAGCATAACGATAGGGAAATCGTGTCTGTAAAGGCCGATTTCAAGGTCTCTGAGTTTACAGGCAGTAAAGTTGGAGTTTACTGCCTTGAAAGTCCGAGTTTACAGGCACTAAACTCCCAGTTTAAAGGCTGCAAACTTTTTGCCGAGGAAATCGAGGCTCCGTTTTATAGGCAAAAGAACTTACA
>JAFRQC010000091.1 GCA_017428805.1 Prevotella sp.
ACACACTTTGAAAATCCTCCTAGAGTCTCAGACTTTTTCCAAGAATCTTGGAGATTCCTCCGACATCTCTAAGAATCTCTCCAACTTTTTCGGAGTATCTTATAGAATCTCACAAGACGGGGTTTACTGATGGCTTACGTTGCAAAATTACCAATAATAAGCGTAAAATCACTATATTTGCCAAAAGTTTTGGGAAATATTAGGATTTACAGATGGGTAACATCAAGATTATAAGAGGTGTGTTCGACACCAATCTGGAGCCCTGTCAAAGAACTGATATACAAAATGTTCACAACTTGGTGTAATTCCAACTGGTGAACATTTTTTGTTTTGTCCTGTAATATGGTTACGACAAGAATTCATCTTCATACTATCATGAAAAATGGCTTAAAACGTCACTATGCAGTTTATCATATTGATTATCAGTGTTTTAACCTATGACGTTTAGTGTTTTGAAACGTCATATAAACGTCATTTTTATGTAAATATACAAAATTACTTTATCATTTTGTGGACTTTTATCTGCTTGACTATCAAGATTGTAACGGCAGTTTGACTTAGTTTAGATAGCCTGAACTGTCAGTTTACCCAGTCTAAACTGTCAGTTTAGACTGGGTAAACTATTAGTTCAAACTATTTGTGTTATTGTCAAACTTCATTGTTAATCAGATAGTTAAGTATGTTTTCTACTGTTTTAGACCGTTCATTATGTCTATTCTTTTTACTTTGTGACGTTTGCATGACGTTTCAAAACACTAAACGTCATAGTATAATCTTCTGATATAAAGTAAGTTAGCGCTTATAGTGACGTTTTGAGCCATTTTTCAAAAATAATTGAATTGATTTCATTATCTCACAATCACATAAATATGAAAATACTATACAGAAATTACAATATTCTTATTATGCTGCTTTCATTTAGTCTCAGATGGTGCCATATATAACTGCTTAGCACTTCGATACCCACAAGACACATGCCTATCGTCCTGACGTGAAGACCTGCACCATCAAGGTAAGCCGTCACGACTCTCACATGGCATAACTGTTTGCCATTCCATATATAATTCCCAAGAAGCCTCGGCTTGCATTTCTGCAGGTCGGGGCTTTGACTCTTTTGTATAAGTTCTCGCCATCGCTAATTCTCATAAATAATGTTCTTTTCTGTGAAAAGCGAATAAATTCGAGCGGCAAATTTAGTCATTTAAGATGGAATATGAATAATAATGCGTAAATTTGTGCCAAGTTTTGAGAATTATTAGTAAATGCCAGAGCAGCAGCGGACATATATTGCCATCGATCTGAAGTCGTTCTATGCTTCAGTGGAGTGTGTGGACAGGGGGCTAGACCCGCTGACCACAAACCTCGTGGTGGCTGATGTGAGTCGCACGGAGAAAACGATTTGTCTGGCTGTGTCGCCATCGCTGAAAGTATACGGCATAGGTGGACGGGCGCGACTCTTTGAGGTGGTGCAACGGATGCGGGAGGTGAACTTCGAACGTCAGTGTAAGGTGCCAGGTCATCGTCTGACGGGCAAATCCACATCGGATATAGAACTGAAACAGCATCCGGACTGGGCTGTTGACTATATCGCAGCACCGCCACAGATGGCACACTATATTGAGGTCAGCACGAAGATCTACAAGACTTATCTGAAGTATATTGCGCCAGAGGACATCCATGTGTATTCCATCGACGAGGTGATCATGGACGTGACGGCTTATCTCGGCACATACAAAATGACAGCCCATGAGTTGGCAATGAAGATGATTCGTGACGTGCTGAGTCAGACGGGTATTACAGCTACGGCTGGCATCGGCACAAATATGTATCTTTGTAAGGTGGCGATGGATATTGTGGCGAAGAAGATGCCTGCCGACAAGGATGGAGTCCGTATAGCCGAACTGGATGAGATGTCGTATCGTCGAGAGCTTTGGGACTATCGTCCGATAACGAAGTTCTGGAGAGTAGGACGCGGTATTGCGGAGAAGTTGGCTCTTTATGGCGTTGACACGATGGGCAAGCTGGCCCGGATGTCCGTGCAGAATGAGGAAACGCTCTACAAACTTTTCGGTGTGAATGCAGAACTGCTGATAGACCATGCCTGGGGCTGGGAGCCGTGTACGATGGAGGCTGTGAAGGCATACCGTCCTGAGACGAATTCCTTCAGTAGCGGTCAGGTGCTGCAGGAACCATACGATTTCAAGAAGGCCCGTGTGGTGATACAGGAGATGGCAGAAGGTATGGCACTCGATCTGGTATCGAAACGGTTGGTGACAGACCAATTGGTGGTGACAGTCGGCTATGATGCAGAGAACCTTACCCGTCCTGAGATTCGCGAGAAGTATCATGGTGAGATTACCAACAACTATTACGGCAAGGCTGTGCCGAAACATGCCCATGGCACATTCAACTTCGAGAAACCGACATCGTCATCGCGGCAAATCATGGATGGTGCAGCTGAGTTGTTCGACCGCTGTGTGAATCCTGACTTACTGATTCGCAGGTTGAACCTGACTACAAACCATGTGGTATCGGAGGCATCCGTCGCTGCCAAGGAAAATGTGCCACAGCAGCTTGACCTCTTTACTGACTACGAGGCTTTGGAAAAGCAGAAGCAGGAGGAAAAGGCAAAACTCGACAAGGAGCGTCGGATGCAGGAGGCACAACTGAAAATCAAACAGCGTTTCGGCAAGAACGCCATCCTCAGAGGACTGAACTTTGAGGAGGGCGCCACCGCCAAAGAGCGCAATAAACAGATAGGAGGACACAAGGCATGACAGACAATTACGACGATATCATCAATCTGCCGCACCACGTATCGAAGCGTCACCCTCAGATGTCGATGTGGAACCGTGCAGCCCAGTTTGCACCTTTCTCCGCATTGACAGGCTATGAAGATGCCATCAATAATATTGCAAATATATGAGACCACTATCTACACGCACGGCGGGCTTTACGGATTCTATCATCCGACGTATGACCCGCATCAGCAACTGCTACGGGGCCATCAACCTCTCGCAGGGATTCCCCGACTTCGACCCGCCACAGGAGATTACCGATAGGCTGGCGGAGATCGCTCCACGAGGCCCTCATCAGTATGCTGTCACCTGGGGAGCGCAGAACTTCCGTGAAGCACTTGCCAAGAAGCAGAGTCACTGGACAGGCCTGCCGATAGATGCAGACAAGAACATTGTTGTAACGTGCGGCTCGACGGAGGCGATGATGGCGGCTATGATGACTGTGGTAAACCCTGGCGACAAAGTGGCCATTTTCTCGCCGTTCTACGAGAACTATACCGCTGATACGATTCTCACAGGGGCAGAGCCTGTGTATATCCCGTTGGTGCCGCCAAGTTTTTCGTTCGATGCCAACCTGATTGAGGATGCTTTCAGGCAGGGAGCCAAGGCACTGGTGCTTTGCAACCCGTCGAACCCTTGCGGCAAGGTGTTTACCCGCGAGGAGTTGCTGCAGATAGCCGACATTGTGATCCGATACGACGGCTACGTCATCACCGACGAAGTTTACGAACACATCGTCTATGCCCCTCACCAGCATGTCTATATCTCCACGCTGCCCGGCATGTGGGAGCGCACCATTTCGTGTAGTTCGCTCTCTAAGACCTATAGCATTACGGGCTGGCGATTAGGGTATGTTATTGCCCCGGAGCGCATCATTGATCGCGTGAAGAAAGTACACGATTTTCTGACCGTCGGTGCAGCGGCTCCACTGATGGAGGCTGCCACCGTCGGCCTGTGCTTCCCTGACAGTTATTACGCTGAGCTTCAGGCACACTACACCCACATGAAGCAGCTCTTCTGCGACGGTCTGCACCAGTTCGGACTGACTTTCACCGACCCGCAAGGAGCCTATTATGTGCTGCTCGATGTCTCAAAGTACGGCGTGAAGGATGACCTGCACTTCTGCGAGTGGCTGGCCGAGCATGTCGGAGTAGGGGCAGTACCTGGCAGTTGCTTTTTCAGAGAGGATGTGAATCACCTGATTCGTTTCCACTTTGCCAAACGTGATGAGACGCTTCTTGCCGCCCTCGACCGCCTGTCGGAAATGGATGTTAAAGCAAATAATTATCGTTGAAGCCTGTATTGCTTCTTCACCCTTTACTTGATGTACTTCACCTTCGAAGCATCGCGGGGCTTGGCGTCGGGCTGCTCGTCGGGATAGCCGATGGAAATGACATAAAGTAGCTTATAGCCTTCAGGAATATCGAGACTGTCGCGGAAGGCTTTGGCTTTCTCGTCAGTCGTGAGGAAGCGTATGGGCCCAGTCTGGATACAGGTGCCGAGGCCCAGGGTTTGAGCTGCCAACATCATATTTTCACCCAGCAGACCTGCGTCAAGGTCGAACCTGCCGTCAGTCGGTGCACAAACGCAGATGAGGTTCGGTGCATTGCGGGTTTGTCCCTTCACATCTGCCATCAGCTTCTGGTCTTCGATAATCCGTACAGCCCAGTTCTGTCGGTTCATCGCACTTGGAGCATTGATGCCAGCAAGGGCTACAGCCTCCAGTTTCTCATGCTCCACAGGCTTGTCGAGGTACTTGCGGACAGAGCGACGTGCCATGATGTTGCTCAGCACGGGATTCACTTCCATCTGCAAATCAGCTTCGATGTCGCTCATCTTGTCCGTTGGCTCATAACGCTTCAACACCCGTCCGTCGCGAGAGACAAGGAACTTGGTGAAGTTCCATTTGATGTCTGATTTCTTGTCGAAGTCGGCATCACGCTTACGGAGCATATCGTCCATAAACTTGCCTCGTTCGTCATTGAGGTCGAAACCACCGAAGCCCTTCTGAGCCTTCAAGAAAGTGTAGAGCGGATGCTCGTTGGCTCCGTTCACCTCAATCTTGTCGAACTGCGGGAACTGGATGTCAAAATTGGCCGTGCAGAAAGAGTGAATCTCCTGAATCGTACCAGGGGCCTGTTCTCCGAACTGGTTGCAGGGGAAGTCCAAAATCTCAAGCCCTTCCTTCGCATATTTCTCATAGAGGGCCTCCAGTTCCTTGTACTGTGGTGTGAATCCGCATCGCGTAGCGGTGTTCACAATCAACAGCACCTTGCCTTTGTACTTGGCGAGCGACACGTCCTTTCCCGCATCGTCCTTCACCGTGAAATCATACACACTCTGTGCTGAAAGGGTCAGCACGCCCATCATTGCCATGAGGCAGAATAACAATCTTTTCATATACATTATAGTTTTTGTGGATTATAAAAGCAGCATTTTTTCGATGAGGGGGCAGTACCAGGTCTTGAACTGTTCTGCCGTAGGTGTGTGTCCACCCGGGAAGTGGTAACTGTTGAGGTAATGCTCCAGAAAAAGCGGCTCGAAGTGTGCCAATGTGTCTTCTTCACCAAAGAGTCCCCACACGCGTTCCTTATTATATATATTACAGCAGTCAAACTGATGAGCCTCTATTTCCTCGAACTCCTTAACCAGTTCCTCGGTTATGGTGAAGTTCTGATTCCCGTCGGCACGAGGTGATTTGTACTGATGGTTGCCGATACGCTCGCGCAGGAAGGCTGACATTTTGAAATGTGGATTGCCCAAGAGTGCTGGCACTCCGATAACCGGTGATATCATCTGTGCATAGAATGATCCGCAGCTGTTGCCGACAAGAATGTCCGGCTTCTCTCGATCACAGATTTCCCGGATGAGCCTGATGGCATCGGCGGGGTGGAGGGGTAGGTCTGGAGTCAGTACGGTGGCTCTCTCTTTGAAAGCCTCCCTCAATGCCAGAGCCGGTACACAACTGCCACTGGCATAGAATCCGTGAAGGAACAATATCTTTTTCTGCATATTCACGCTTGTGTTCATTGCCCTGCCTATTGTGAAATTGGCATTATTCTCAGATGACGCTCGTAGCGGGTGGGCTTGACCTGATAGCCGGGCAGGACATAGCAGGCTGTGCAGCCTACGCCAGTCGTGTTGTAGTCGAGGTTCAGGGTGATGCCGTCCTGCTGCTGTAGCTGGTAGGTATATACCGCCTTCGTCAAGTTGTCGGTGCTATAGTGGTAGGCGTTGAAGTTGAACGGCTCGTCCATCGCAAAGCGCAGTCCCTGGCCAGAGCCGTTGCTCATGGCGAGCCAGCGGTTGTCGCAGCGCAGACCGCAGTCCTGCGGTATCAGATAGGGTTCGAACATGTCGTCCACACGGTTCTCGTAGATGCCGATGGCGTAACCAGTCTTGCGGTCTGGATAGTTCTCCTCCGGTCCGCGACCATACCACTTCACTTGCTGCATCTCGTCACAGAGCGTCATGGTCAGTCCGATGCGTGGCAGTAGTGAAGGCATCTGTCCCTCGGGCTCGAGAATATGATGCAGGGCGATGGTGCCGTCACCGTTGATGCGATACTCATAGACCTCAGAGAAACCCGAATATCGCAGGCCGGTGATATAGGCATCGAGCGTCGTGTTGACGGGGGCACCGAACTGGGAGAAGCAGCGCACATTGACATACACCTGTCCGTCGGCCTCGAAGGCCTGGCAAGAGATGGGGATGCGGGTGATGGCGTTCAGATTATTGCTATAGAACTCGTTGGCTATCTGTGCACCGTTCCATGGCTTGCGGTTGTTGTAGGCAATGTTCCACTGATCCCAGCCGTCCACCTCAAGTGCCAGCGGGGCGCGCCATACGTTGATCTGGAGCGGCGATTTGAGTAGTTCCTTGCCAGATTGCTTGATGCTGAAGAGTTGGCCGTCGGGGGTGAATGAGTAGGAGAATCCGTCGCCACTGACTATGATGGTGTCGTTGGCTTGGCTGAGCACGGCCTTTCCGATGGTCTTATCAGAAGGTACAGCCAACTGGCGCCAGGGGAGTTCCAACTGATCCCTGGCCATAACGTGACCCTTCTTCGCCCAGATCTCATCGGCCTTCAGACTGCTGGTAATCATGAGGTGGTATTCGCATCCCGGTTTGAGGACGGGGCGACTGTAGGGTAGGGCGATGACTTTCTTCGCTAACGGTGCGACGTCAGGACTGAGCGTCCCCTGCTGCAGACAGATGCCGTCCTCATAAAGCTCCCATTTCATATCGTAATAAGAGGTGTTGAGGAAATGGTTCCTGTTCCATATCTCAACCGTACCGTTGTCCGCACTCAGCAAAGTGCAGGATACGGGCTGGGCCGATTTCTTCATCTGATAGATTTCCGGCTGTACAGTCCTGTCGGGCCATATCGTGCCGTAGGTGCGGGCGCCGATGCCATAACTGAAATACTTACCCTCCTGCTGCTCCGTTTCGAAGTCGAGGTTCAGCAGCTGGCCCGATGCGTCGGCAATGATGACATTGTCCATCAGCGCATCGCAGATATACACCTGGGTGTCCTGTCCGTGGGTCTGCTCGTTGCGGCCTATGTTCACGGGGAAGGGTGCATTGATGATGTTGCCCTGTGCTTCCATCTGGGCTACCTGCGTGTTGTCGATGATTACCGTCATCTGCTTCCCGTCGTAGCGAGCTTCCACGTGGTGCCACTTGTTCTCCCAGTTGCTGGGCAGCTGGGCTGACAGTTCGTATTTGTGGTTCGTTGCCGCTGGCCTTCTGCCGAAGGGACGGGCTTCGTTCTGTGCTCCCTCAGGAGCCTTGTCGGTGTTGATATAGAACACCAGCTGTTCCTTGCCCCGCTGCTCGACGCCGAACTGCCACTCGCCTTTGGTGACGAACGATCCGCAGGAGCTGATGAGCTTGCGGGGACAGACATCGAAGCTGATGGTGATGTTGCTGCCAGTAATCTCCAGGCAGTCGTCACGATACACTTCCACCCACTCGTCGTGTCCGCTGAGGTCTATCACATGATTCTTACGATTACGGCTGTCGGCTACCAGTTTGGCGTTGCCCATAATATGCGTCATCACATTATGGCCAGATTTGTCGGCAAGCCTTCGTGCAGGCTGCGTAAGTCCCGGCGACACGAAGTCCCAGACGGCACCACCAATGCATCGCTCGTGGGTATAGACGGCGCGCCACATCTCGTCGAACATGCCACCGCTGTTGCCAGCCACGGATATATACTCATCCATGAACGAGGGGCGCACGTCGCCGTCGCCATGACGGCCCACCCTGAGGTCGAGTGCCAGTGCCGTCGGATAGCGTGGCCCGATGATATCCTCTGCGGGATGGCTGTAGGCATTGCCGCCGTACATCCACCAGCGGGTGTGGTCGTATTTGCGTCCTTCGGCTATCACCTCGCCGATATTCGGCCCCTCACCGCTCTCGTTGCCAGCACTCCAGAAGAGCACCGCAGGCTGATTGCGGTCGCGCAGCACCATGCGGCGCACACGCTCACGGTACATCGGTATGAAGCGTTTGTCGCCTGAAACCCATTCGGTGGCATGCGCCTCTACACCGGCCTCGTCGATGATATAGAGTCCGTAGCGGGCGGCATACTCCAGATAGCGCGGCACTGGCGGATAGTGACTCGTTCGCACACCGTTGAAGCCAAACTGCTTCAGGATGGTCATATCCTTCTTGATGAGTTCGTCCGTGACAGCGTGGCCATTGTCTGGGTCTTGCATGTGCGAGCACTGCGCATTGACCTTCAGGGGCTTGCCGTTCAGGTAGAACACATTGTCACGCATTTCAGTCTCCTTGAACCCCACGTCCTGACGGGCATCCTCGGGCGTACTTTCCGACAGACGCTTGCCGGTAGTGGCATCCACGAGGTACATCTTGAGTTCATACAGATTCGGCGTCTCGGCAGTCCATTTCAAAGGGTTGGCAATATGCTTGCTCATGTTCAGCGTCATTGTCCATTGACCATTAACCATTGACCATTGACCATTAACCATTGACCCAGAACCACTCTCCAGGCGAGTCACTTCCTTGCCGTCGGCATCCGTCAGCAAGGCCTGCACCTTGAGGGGTGTCGTGACGGGCTGCGCATCATAGCTTCTGACAGTCACCTCGATGTTCAAGTCTGCATCGCGGTAATCTTTGTCCAGGTCTGTCGTTACATACCAGTCGAACAGACGGGTCTTGGGCGTGGCATAGAGCCAGACATCGTCGAAGATGCCGGCCAGCCGCCAGTAGTCCTGCCCTTCCAGATAATAGCCGTCGCTATATTTGATGACCTTCATGGCCAGCGTGTTGCGACCCTTCTTCAGATAGCGTGTGATATTATACTCGGCAGGCTCCTGGGCGCCCTCGTTGTAACCCACCTCCTGACCGTTGACCCAGAGGAATGATGCCGATGCCACCTTCTCAAAGCGTAGGAATACTTCCTCACCGCTCCAGTCGGCAGGAACGGTGAACGTGGTACGGTAAGCACCCGTGGGGTTGTAGTCACGCGGTGTCTTCGGCGGGTCGGCTTTGAACGGTGCGGCCACGTTGCGGAACAGCGGGTCGCCGTAGCCCCTCATCTCCCAGTTCGACGGCACGTCGATGGTTGCCCATTTCGCGTCCGGGAATTTCTCGTCGAAGAAATTGGCGGGTATCTCCTGCGGTGTGTCGGCGTAGCAGAACTTCCACCTGCCATTGAGCAGGACGTGATGCCCTGGGATGTAGTACGCGCGGCTTTCCTCCTGTCCGCATTCAAACACGTCGAGGTTCTCGATGAAATGATACAGATCGTCAAACCCTCTTGCCTTCTCTGTCTGTGCCGATGCCGCCACTATAGCCGGTATCATCAGCAGTGCCGTGAATAGCTTTCTCATAAGTTGATACGATGATATGTCGTTAATATTTACACTACTTCTATATAAAAACTGAAAGGACGGAAGCCGTCATTGCAACTGATCATTGCACTCATGGGATTCTTCATCCATCCGTCGTAGAAGTTGCCTTCACCTCTGGCCAGCGATTCCACGAACTCCTGCATGGAGTACCATGCCGAAGGACACATCCCTTCAGGCTGCTGGCCATCAATGGAGATCCACTGCTGGCCTTCCCTGACGTCACAGGTGTGCTCAATAGGGTTTTCGTATTTCGCCATCAAGTCCTCATAGACCGTCTGGCGAATGGCTGTGATTCGTACTTTATTCATAATTCTCTAAATCATAAATCAGAAGGCAAAGGTAATCATAATTCCACGATTATTTGTACGTTTGAACAAATAATTAGGATAGTTTATGAAAGTTACGATGCAAACCATGTGAATTTACAGGTTAAATCCCCGTTGGTTCACTCTCGAACCAACGGGGATCATTTTTGCTGCGAAAATAATCGGTTCACAATGCGATCGGTCCGTGACCCAGGCAACTCGTTGTGCTGATCGCCGTCAGAAAAGCTGTGAGCGCGGCTACTATCACCTTCACCGCCAACTCAATAATTCTCTGCTTCTTCATAATTTACCTCTTTTTTACTGCGCTTTGAGTATTTGTTTCTCCCCCTAAGTTAGGGGGAGCTAGAGGGGGTCTGAACAAGCGATATCTCAGAGGCTGAGCGTGCGGCCGTTCAGACCACCCCCAGCCCCTCCTAACTCAGGAGGGGAAGAGATTACCCATTGCCCTGATTGTCGGGTGCCGGTGCCATGAGATAACTGATCGGCGTCTTCTTCTGATAGCGTTTCTGCTTGCCACCGACGGTGCGGATCTCGCTCTGAACAACATACCCGTACTCGAAGATGCACTGCTCCTTGAATGCCCTGCTGGTCAGCTTTTCACCCTTCGTGTTCTCCGGCGAGAAGTTAATCTTGATGCCGTTGATCATGGCGTCGGGACCCACTGCCACAGCAGACTCGATGTCGTTCTTGCCCAGCTTCTGGCCATCGACGCTCGGTGAGAACGTGCCGAGTCCGTCGAGCTTCACGGGCTGACCCTGTGAGAGCAGCTCGCTCATGCACTCTACCACCTGACCCAGTACCAGCACACACATCTGATAGTCGGCGATCTTGCCGTGACTGGTCATGTGCTTGGCGAATCCCTTCAGGTTAAGGGGCTCCTTTGAATCTACCTCGGCAAACCACTTGCCGAATGCGGTGCTGTCGTCGTTCGTGTTCTGACGCAGGTTAATCACCATTGGAATGTTTGATCTTGCCATAATTTTTTTGAATTAGAATCTTTCGCACTTCCTTGGTCACTCTTCCTTTATCAAATCTACTGCAAAGATAGCTATTTTTCTTGAACTATGCAAGTAATAATTCCATTCAAAATACATTATTCCACGTTGTTCTACGTTATTCCACATTATACCAAAATATTTGCGCTTTTCTTTGGTAATTTCAGAGATTATCATAAGCACCGCCTCTACACCATCCGCACCATCATCCGTCGCTGGGCACCGGAGTCGGAGAACAACACCGAGGCGTATATCAACAACGTCTCTAAGTTGACCGGCATCCTCCCCGACGAACCTCTCGGCATCCCAGCCGAGCAACCCGCACGCTGGATTGCCCTCGGCGCCGCGATGGCCATCCAAGAAAACGGCACCTCGTCTCTCGATTACTTCGCCATGCTCCGAGGCTGGGAGATGTGTCGTCAAGACGTGCAATCTGGTAAGTTGTAATCTCTCATTTGATGCCGCCGATGTACCCCTCAAAGGTATGTCGGCGGCATTTTTGTTTTATCATATTCGCATTTTTCAGGTTTATTGCGTAACTTTGCAGCCAAGTATGAAGATTATTCATGTGGATATGGATCAGTTCTATGCGGCTGTGGAGCAGCGCGATAATCCGGAACTGAAGGGCAAGCCGATAGCTGTAGGACACGATGCCGAACGTGGCGTGGTGTCAACAGCCAGCTATGAGGCACGGCGGTTTGGCGTGCATTCGGCGCAGTCCATTCAGGTGGCCAAGCATCTGTGTCCGCAGCTGATCATCGTTGAGTCGCACTTCCAGCGATATAAGGAGGTATCGGCACAACTGCACGAAATCTTCCACGATTATACTGACCTGATAGAGCCTATCTCACTGGATGAAGCCTTTCTCGATGTGACTGAGAATAAGAAAGGTATAGAGCTTGGCGTGGATATTGCCCGTGAGATTAAGCAGCGCATCCGTGAGACTACGGGACTGACGGCATCGGCGGGTGTAAGCTACTGCAAGTTTCTGGCGAAGATCGCCTCCGACTGGCGTAAACCCGACGGGCTGACGGTGATTCATCCTGACAGGGCATTGGACTTCATCGCGCAGCTGAAGATAGAGAAGATTTGGGGCATAGGGCAGAAGACCGCTGAGAAGATGCACCGCATGGGAATCTTCACGGGACTTGACCTGAGAAATATGTCACTGAGCCGTTTGACTCAGGAGTTTGGCAAGATGGGGCAGGTGTTCTATGATTTCTCGCGAGGTATCGATAACCGTCCTGTTATTTCTGAGTGGGAGAGGAAGAGTGTCAGCTGTGAGCAGACCTTTGAATCGGACATCAGCGAGAATGCCGTCGTCATCATCCATCTGTATCATACGGTGCTGGAACTGGTCAGACGCATCGAAAAGAATGACTTCGAGGGGCGGACCCTGACGCTGAAAGTGAAATTCTTAGATTTCCAGCAGATTACCCGCAGCATCACCGTTGACCACATTCTCCGCACCAAAGACGAGATTCTGCCGTTGGCGAAGCAACTGTTGAAACAGGTGGAGTTTCACTCGCATCCCATCCGTCTGTTAGGCTTGGGTGTTTCCAATCAAAAGAGTGCCACGCCACAGGAAGAACCTCAATGGGTGGAGCTGGAATTAGAATTTGAGCCGTGGCCATAATCCTATTCTCTAATAATCATCGACGGAGGGCAGTCATACATCACCCGGGCATGGTTGGTGCGGATGAGCTGGCTTTCAACGCACTTCCCTGAGACGCGGTCGATGATGTCGCGATAGACCTCACCGTTGCGATATACCACACCATTCTCACGCGAGAAGTATTCATTCTCGGCATGGATGTGGAAAGTATGGGGCTGCTGCTCCGTAGCCCGCAGCTCGCCGCACAGGTATTCGTCATCCGTCCAAAGTCGGAGTTGATAGGTGTTCTGGGTATCGTTGCGGAACCGGTAGTCGATATAGTTGTAAGAGATGCTGGTGCCGGTGCCGAAGGGAATCTGCCGTCCAAAGTCGGGGAAGAGGTCGAGTCCATCGTGGTGATGGTGTTCCGTGATAGTCAGCTCGCTGTGTAATACGAGCCAGTGGATGAGGTTCGACAACTGACACATACCGCCGCCGATGCCCTGAGAGGGTTTGCCCTTGGCGATGGTGAGTCCCTCTTTGTAGCCCTTGCGTTTGGTAGTGCGCCCGATGAGTTTCCAAACGGAGAACGTCTCGCCGGGGCGGATTACCAGCCCGTCGATGTGCTTTACTGCCAAGGCCAGGTTCGTAGCCTTGTTCTCCTGCAGCTGCATATTGACATTGCCCAGTCGCCGACGGATGAGCGAGTTGTGGCGATAGACTACAACGGGCAATGAATCCTCCGTCCGCTCTCTGGCGAACTGCGTCTTCCGCAGCAAGTCCCGAACGTGGCGCTTCAGGATTTCCTTCTCCATCGACAACCGATAGGTGAAGGGCGAAATTTCGCAAAACAGTTTCCGTTCCATGTCCTTTATTGACTATCTGGATGTAAAGATGTCATAGTCTTTGTTGTATGCAGGCGATTGTATCGACAGCAGGTTGAGCACGGAATGGAAGACGTAATGCTGTTCGAGTACTGCTGGCAACTCTCCTTCAGGGGCATTCTGAGAGCCTGATGTCTGCTTATACGTTCTGAAACCGTCAGAGGTCCATACCAGGAATGGTATCTCATACTGCACCTTTGGTGCCAGCTTCATGGGAAGACCGTGCATGAACATCTTGTTTTCACCCAGTGATTCACCGTGGTCGGAGATAAATATCATGGCACTATGCCAGTCTTTCATCTCACGCAAGGTGTTGATGAGGCTGTTCAGCAGGAAGTCGGTGTAGCGTATGGTGTTGTCGTAAGCATTAATCAGCATCCCGATGTTCTTCTCACCTTCCTCTATGTTTTTAGCCACAGGCTTATACACCTCGAACTGCTTGGGATATTTATCGGCGTACTTCGGGCCGTGACTGGTGCTGGTGTGCAGGATAATCAGCACTTTGTCCTTCTTGCTTGATTCTATACGTTCACGAAGGCCATAATAGAGGATGTCATCGTAGTCATTACTCCTGCCTTGATACAAGTCGGAAAGGTCTGTGTCAGTGAGATATTCATCGATATGGATGGGCGGCTCTCCCCAGTTGGATGTACGCCACGACACGTCAACACCAGTCCTGAAAGCATAGTTGGGCAGCAACTCATACAAATCACCGCTGTCCTTGGGTTCAAGGATCGCCTTAGTGCCGGCAGTGGTGTAAGTGGCACATGCCGTAGCCTGATACACTTTCAGTCCTTCTTGCCGAGACAGCAATGGATTGGTGTCACGCTGATAGCCGTAGAGCTGGAAGTTGGCTTTACGTGCCGACTCTCCGATGACGAGCACCACAACGGCCTTCTCGTGGTCTGTAATCGTGCCGTCAGGAAGTTTTATCTCCTCTGCTTGTTCGTCCTGATAACTGCTGATGACACGACAGGTATTCACCACATACGACCAGGGTTGTAGCAGTCCGCCCAGTTCCGTATCGTGCTGACTGATCCAGAGTGTCTGGCTGATATTCAGCGATGCGACCAGAAGGATAATAGCGAGAGAACTGCCGCAATAGATACCCAGTTTCTTCGCTTTGCCGATAACCACTGGCTGCATCAGGCAATACAAGGCGGGGAGGACACCAAAGACAGCGATGAACATCCACAGTGACCAACTGAAGAATCCTGAGGCTTCGGAGTATCTGGTATTGAATACGTTTTCGATGGTTGTCGCATTAATGATGGCGCTATAGGTGATGATGAAATAGACTGCCGTGGCATTGATGATGGCAAAGATTGCCAGCAGAATACGAGCGACTATCCTCAACAGCCACATCGACAGATAGGTCAACATGAAGTTGAGCGCCAGCATGATAATAACAAGTGACGCCTGCAGAAATATAATCCCGCCTGTACTTTCATTGGTATTCTGAGATACATAATTAAAGAAGGGAATGTTGTATAGCAACAACGTCCCTATGCTCACGATACATGAAAAGGCGAAAAGTGAAATGGGCCGTATCTTTTTCATACTGCAAATCCGTTTATGATCATCTTAAAGTGAAATGCTCTCGATGCGGAGTTTCATCATACCTGCCGGCACGCGTACCTCTACGACATCACCTACTTTCTTGTTCAGCAGCGCCTGTGCGATGGGTGACTTGATAGAGATCTTGCCTTCACGCAGGTTAGCCTCATTGGGGCTGGCGATGGTGTAAGTCATACGGGCATTGGTGGCAAGATTGGTCATCTCCACCTTGCTGAGCAGCTGTACGCTGTCAGTACCCAGTCGCGACATATCGATAACCCGTGCATTGGCAAGCACCTTCTGCTTGAATCGGATGCGTCCCAGCAGACGGGCTTGTTCGCGCTTGGCGGCATGGTATTCGAAGTTCTCGCTGAGATCGCCCTTGTCGCGGGCCTCTGCGATGGCATCCCTTACCTGTGGCAGTTCCACACTCTCCATATGACGTAATTCGGCCACGAGCTTGTCGTAGCCCTCTTGTGACATGTATTCCATGAATCCTCTTTTGTTTTATGATTAATGGTGCAAAATTACGAATTATTTTCCAAACGGATGCAAGGAAGCGCAAAAAGAGAAAACTTTTCTTAAAAATCGGTGTGTTTTTGGCTCGTTCATTGGCAAAAGTGGAGGATTTTCATTATATTTGCAAACAGAAACAAAAGAACAGATTTATGGAAGATAGTGCATTGAACAAGTATCTGGACGAGATAGGGCACAACAACCTGCTCAGCAACGAAGAGGAACGTGAACTCTCGCGGAAGATCAAGCAAGGCGACGATAAGGCGTTGGGACGACTGGTGGAGGCAAATCTGAAGTTTGTGGTGGTGATAGCCCGTCAGTATAAAGGTAACGGTTTGGCGATGGAGGATCTGGTGAGTGAAGGCAACATCGGACTGATGAAGGCTGCCACGAAGTTCGACGGTGAGAAAGGCGTGAGATTCGTGAATTTCGCTGCTGGGCACATTCGTAGTCAGATAGAGAAGGCTATCTCTCAGCAGGCCGGACTCTATCAGGTGCCCAAGGATGCGCTGGGTGATCCGACGGCCCACCAGCAGAGCAAGCCGTTGTCTGTGGATGCCCCTCTTGGCCATCGTACGAATACGAGCCTGTTGTCTGTGCTGGTGAATCCTGATGCACCTATGGCTGACGAGCGTGTACACTCCGAGGCCGTCGAGAATGCCGTAGAGTTTGCCCTATTGTCGTTGAACCAGCGTGAGAGTCAGGTGGTGAACGCCTTCTTCGGCATTACCCAAGAGCGTGAGACGATGGCTGAGATTGCAGAGGATATGGATCTGAAGCGTGAGCGTGTGCGCCAGATACGTGACAAGGCTGTTCGCAAGCTGCGCAAGGCCTACAAGCAGAAGCTGAAGGATCTGCGGAGGTCGTAAGGGCATAAAACAAAAGAAGGGAGCCATCACGGTTCCCTTTTCTTTTGCGGAAGGTGAGGGATTCAAACCCCCGATACCCGAAAGGGGTATACCGGATTTCGAGTCCAGCGCGATCGATCACTCTGCCAACCTTCCTTTATATGCAAACTTAAACAACCTTCTCTCCGATTGCGGATGCAAAGGTAATACAAATTCCTGATTCCACCAAAGGAATTGCGGGAAAGTTGCAAAATTTATTCGAAAGAAAGCTTTTGGAGGCGATTACGAAGCTGTTCGGCTTCGGATTTGCGGATGCTGAGGCGAATCTCGCAGGTGTTGTCATAGGTCTGTGAGACGATGCGTGGCTGCATGTCCTTCACGATGCGCATCACGTCGTTCATCATAGGGTAGGGGAAGTTGTAGGTGATGATTTCCTCTACTTGGCGTGTCTCGATTTCTGAGTGTGCGATGGCATCGGCGGCAGCTTCACGATAGGCTACGATGAGCCCGCTGGTACCGAGGTTCACGCCGCCGTAGTAACGCACGACAACGATAAGGATGTCTGTGAGTTCGTTGGAGTTGATTTGCCCGAGGATGGGCTTGCCAGCCGTTGATGAGGGCTCGCCGTCGTCGTTGGCACGGAACTCCGTGCGTTCAGGGCCGAGCATATAGGCATAGCAGACGTGGCGGGCATCGAAGTATTTCTTGCGATAACCGGCAAGGATGTCTTTGATTTCCTCGACGGTAGAGACATAATGAGCGAAGGCGAGGAACTTGCTACGCTTATCGGTGTAGTAGCCCTCGCCTCCGGTTTTCAATGTGCGGTATTCGTCTGTCATACGATTGTTCAGACCACCCCTAACCCCTCCTCGCTCGGCTTTGCCGCTTTGCTCTGCAAAGAACTTAGGAGGGGAAGAGATTACCTTAATTATTATATTCTTGCCAGGACTTGATCTTCACATCCTCGAGGTTCATAGCGGTGAAGGCCTCGATGAAAGCCTTAGCCAGACGGACGTTGGTCATCAGGGGGATGTTGTGATCGATGGCACCACGGCGAATCTTGTAACCGTTGGTGAGCTCACGTGAAGAGTGGTTCTTAGGCACGTTGATCACCAAACCAACCTTATGCTGCGAGATGAGATCCATTACGTTGTTCTCACCGTCCTCGTCAGGCCAAGCCACAGCCGTAGCCTTCACACCGTTATCATTGAAGAACTTGGCGGTGCCAGCGGTGGCATAAATGGTATAGCCCTTCTTGGCCAGCTGCTGAGCAGGCTCAAGCAGAGAGACCTTACCCTTGGCGCCACCAGAAGAGATGAGCACGGCATCCTTCGGAATCGAATAACCCGTGGCAATAAGCGAGTTGAGCATAGCCTCGTTGAGGTCATCGCCCAGACAGCCTACCTCACCCGTAGAGCTCATATCCACACCCAGCACGGGATCGGCATTCTGCAGACGGGCAAACGAGAACTGTGAGGCCTTCACACCGATGCGGTCAATATCGAACTCGCTCTTCTCTGGCTTCTGATACGGAGCATCGAGCATGATCTTCGTGGCGGTCTCGATGAAGTTACGCTTCAGGATCTTCGATACGAAGGGGAATGAGCGCGAGGCACGCAGGTTGCACTCGATGACCTTCACCTCGCGGTTCTTGGCCAGGAACTGGATATTGAACGGACCGCTGATGTTCAGTTCGGCAGCGATCTTATGAGCGATCTTCTTGATCTGACGGATGGTGGAGAAGTAGATGTGCTGTGCGGGGAACACCATCGTGGCATCACCAGAGTGCACACCGGCATACTCAACGTGCTCAGAGATGGCATACTCGATCACCTCACCCTTATCGGCTACGGCGTCAAACTCAATCTCCTTGGTCTCGGTCATGAACTTCGATACCACCACGGGGAACTCCTTCGATACCTCGGTAGCCATATTGAGGAAACGATGCAACTCTTCTTCGTCGTAGCAGACGTTCATCGCAGCGCCTGAGAGCACATACGAAGGACGTACGAGCACGGGATAGCCCACCTTGGCTACAAACTCCTTCACATCGTCGAATGAGGTCAGAGCCCTCCATGCAGGCTGGTCGATGCCCAGTTTGTCGAGCATGGCAGAGAACTTGTCGCGGTTCTCGGCACGGTCAATATTCACAGGCGAGGTACCCAATACGGGCACACCCTGGCGGTAAAGCTTCATGGCGAGGTTGTTAGGAATCTGACCACCCACGGAGACAATCACGCCACGGGGCTGTTCGAGGTCAATCACATCGAGCACGCGCTCCAGTGAGAGTTCATCGAAGTAGAGACGGTCGCACATATCATAGTCCGTAGAGACGGTCTCGGGGTTGTAGTTGATCATGATCGACTTGTAGCCCAACTTGCGGGCGGTGTTGATGGCGTTCACCGAGCACCAGTCGAACTCTACTGAAGAACCGATTCGGTAAGCGCCTGATCCTAAGACTACTACCGACTTCTCGTTGTTGTAGTAGTTGATGTCGTGGGCAGGCACGTATTGCTCACCCTTGGGATCTCCAAACGCGGGCGTGTGCGTGTACGTGAAATAGAGGTAGTTGGTCAGTTCGGGATGCTCAGAGGCCACCGTGGGAATGCGCTTCACAGAGGGCAGCACACCGCGCTGCTTACGATATTTGCGCACCTCCAGGTTCTCCTTCTCCATATTGCCGCCCTGGGGCTTCAGCACGAAGCGGGCAATCTGGAAGTCGCTGAATCCGCAGCGCTTCACCTCCAGCAGCAGCTCGTCGGGCAGAGCCTCGAGAGAGTCATATTTCATCAGCTCGTGCTTCAGGTCAACGATATGCTTCAGGCGCTCAAGGAACCACACGTCGATCTTGGTCAGCTCCTCGATGCGCTCGATGGTGTAACCCTCTTCGAGAGCCTGGGCGATGGCAAAGATACGGAGGTCAGTCGGGTTAGCCAGCTCCTCGTCGAGGTTATCGAACTTCGTGTGGTCGTTGCCCACGAATCCGTGCATGCCCTGTCCGATCATGCGCAGACCCTTCTGCATCATCTCCTCGAAGGAGCGGCCGATACTCATAATCTCACCCACGGACTTCATCGAAGAACCGATCTGACGGCTCACGCCTGCAAACTTCGTCAAGTCCCAGCGGGGAATCTTACAGATCATATAGTCGAGCTGCGGAGCCACGTATGCACTCGATGTGGTGCCCATCTCACCAATCTGGTCCAGCGTATATCCGAGGGCGATCTTGGCAGCGACGAAGGCGAGGGGATAGCCGGTGGCCTTACTTGCCAGTGCCGAAGAGCGGCTGAGGCGGGCGTTGATCTCGATGATACGGTAGTCGTTGGTCTCGGCGTTGAATGCGAACTGAATATTACACTCACCGACGATGCCCAGATGCTTCACGCACTTGATGGTGATCTCCTGCAGCATCTTCACCTGCTCCTCCTTCAGCGAGCAAGTCGGAGCCACCACGATCGACTCTCCGGTGTGGATGCCGAGCGGGTCGAAGTTCTCCATCGAGGCCACGGTGAAGCAGCGGTCATTGGCGTCTCTGATGCACTCGAACTCGATCTCCTTCCAGCCCTTGAGGCTTTCCTCAACAAGGATCTGCGGGGCGAAGGTGAAGGCAGACTCTGCCAGCTCAACGAATCGCTTCTCATCGGGGCAGATGCCAGAGCCGAGGCCTCCGAGGGCGTAGGCTGAGCGGATCATGATGGGGAAGCCGATCTCACGGGCGGCCTTCAGCGCATCATCCATCGACTCGACGGCATGGCTGACGGGCACCTTCAGGTCTACCTCGGCCAGCTTCTTCACAAAGAGGTCGCGATCCTCTGTGTTCATGATAGCCTCCACACTCGTACCTAATACCTCTACGCCGTACTCCTTCAGCGTACCGTTCTGATAGAGCTCCGTGCCGCAGTTCAGGGCGGTCTGGCCTCCGAAAGCCAGCAGAATGCCGTCGGGACGCTCCTTCTTGATGATCTCAGTCACGAAGTGTGCATTCACCGGCTGGAAATACACCTTGTCTGCAATACCTTCACTGGTCTGGATTGTGGCGATGTTTGGATTAACGAGAACGCTCTTGATTCCCTCCTCGCGGAGTGCTTTCAATGCTTGTGAACCAGAGTAGTCAAACTCTCCTGCTTGTCCGATTTTCAAGGCACCCGATCCGAGTACCAACACCTTTTTCAGTTCTTTTTTCATTTTGTTTGGGTTGATTTTGTATCCTTGTTCTTAAATCGCGTGCAAAGATACGATGTTTTTCGCAAACCACCAAATTTTAGTGCCGCTGTAATGTTAAAATATGCACATTTTTGATTCCTCAGCCCGTTAATTTATGCAAACAGCATATTTATGCAGTTTGAGCAGTCCAAACTCCGCCTTTCAACTCTTCGGACTCCCGTTTTGCAGCCTTCGGACTCATAGGTGTTGAAATGGACATTGTGACTTTTGACTTTGTGACATTAAGCACCTTCCGATGTGCAAGGGCAGGCAGGAGTACTATATTATTAAATTATTATATTTTTAATATATAATAATTTTTAAATTCCATTTGCCATCCATCTTTGTATTTCCATACTACCTTAATGTGGCAAAGTGGCAAAAAACATTTGTTACCAAATTTTATCCCCCGCCATTCGGCGGGGGATAATTTTATGTATATTAATCTCACAACGGTGAGATTTCGCCGCGGAGGGACTGCGTCATAAGGGAGCGGACGGTGTCGGGGGAGTCGGGATAGTGCGACTGGAGGAACATCAGCTTGGTGACGGCGCTCTCGACGGTCATATCGCGGCCGCTGATGACACCCGCCTCCTGGAGATGGTAGCCGCAGTCGTAACGGGACATCTCGACGGCGCCCTGCAGACACTGGCTGATGTTGACGATCACCTTGCCGTTGCGGGTGCCCTCGCGGAGGGCGTTGAGGAGC
>JAFRQC010000092.1 GCA_017428805.1 Prevotella sp.
AGACGGAAGATCACCTTCCTGCGGATGAGATAGATCACCTGATCGTATGGCCAGTCCTTGGGGATGACACCCTCTTTCAGACCGTAGTACCAGGCAAATCCAATGACCACCATCTCTGGTCGCAGGTTGTAGATGTCTTCGATGACAAAACTGAGCCACAGGTTTTCAGTCAGCACGTCGATACAGTCCTGAAAGCATTTGATGTCGTCATACACGGCCATCATGCTCTTCCTGTAGTCGGCATCCTTCTGCAGCTCACCCACCATCTTTCTCACCCTGTACTTCATCCCGTCGTACTTCCGACTGGGCCTCACATTAATCTTAATTTCCTTTCCCATATCCTACAATGTAATCATCTATAAACTATAAACTGTAAACTATAAACTAAAACTTTCTTGAGTTGATGATCTTGTTCGCCTCCTGTGCCAGACGCAGCATATTGCTCGTCATGAGGAACGGCTTGGCGGTGTCGAGGATCAACTGTATCACCAGTTTCTTCTCCTTCTTTCGCTGCCACACCTTCATCTCCTCCGTGTCCGTGATGAAGACCGTGTTCACAGGCACCTGCGGTTCCTTCTTCATCAGCGGCTTCAGAGCCTCCGCAGCCTTCTGGAGCAGTTCCGCAGGAGCATCAGCCGACTTCCCGTCCACGTTCACGTGTAGTGAATAAGAGTTCTCTTTCTCCCCCTCATTCTTGTAGAACGACACGTGCTTGGTCTCCTTCAGATACGTGCGAGCCGGATGATCTTGATCCCGCTTTTGCACCGGTTCAAACGCCACATAGTCCGTTCCTTTCCACTTCAGCAACCGTCCCTCTACCTTCTCGTCCGGCTTCCCCGACGGCCTCTCTCCGTAATTTTTAATCTTTTCCATAATCTATCATCAATCATCTGCATAATCATTTCTTGTGGAAGTCCGACCAGTCTCGGCGCTTCATCGGCTCCATCTCGTCCGGTTCAAAGAACCGCCTGGCCTCCCATTCTCGACGCCTTTCAAGCCCCCTGAGTTTCTTGCCCCCGGCATACACCCAGCGCTTGAACTCCTTCTTGATGGCTCTCATGCTCCCACCTTCCTGGATCGTCTTCAGCAGCGTGCTCGTCTTCAGCTTATAAAAACCGAGGTTGAACGCAAAGCTCACGAGTGCATCAAACTGCGGCTGGTTCAAGTCCAATCCTAACGAATCGACCTGTTTCTCCACATCATACAGATCTGCCTTCAGGAACATCTCAGCCCAATACTCGCTGATCACGTCTCCCATCCTGACGCCCTTTGTATGACCATACCCGATCGTCGGCACGCCCGCTGCATCGTAGTACGCCTCTTTCCGCAACCCCTCAAACTCCTTCAGCTTCTTCAATCCAATGTCACTGATCCTTTTCATACTTGTTTCCTTTCTTCCGTCTTAATTCTGTTCTTTCTTCTTCATATCGCGATAGTTGTCAAGATACAAGTGATAGAGTCTCTTCATCCAGCTCTCGATCCCATCGTTGTACTCCTCGACCGACGAGGTCACAGCAGCAGCGATGTTCGTGATCATAATCATCATCACCTCCCGGTCGTAGCCATTCCTCAGATCGAAGACCTTCATGACCTCCTCCACCTTCTTTCCGACGACACCCGCTTCGTCATGCAGCTGTTGCACTAAATCTTCATAGTTCTCGCACGTGTGGAAAACCTTTCCTAATTGTGAATTTCTCCTTTTCATACTTTTATTAATTCTTCTTCAGCATTTTGTCAATCATTTCTGCGCCTTTCTGAGTCCAGACGAGATAGGTGCGCTCCTTTTGTTTCCCGTCCTTCGAGTAGTAGATGAAGAGCCGGTCCTGTGCCAGTCCCAGGTCTTCGTAGTCCTGAGTCAGTCGGAACTGACCCCGACGCCATTTCTGAACACCCATATCGCAAAGCCATGAGTTCAGGTCGTTCGTTTCCATGCCAATCGCCTTGGCGATGTCGGTGGTCGTAATACAACCATCGGCATGCTGATTAAACGATATCAGCGTCCGCCCGATGATCATCTCCGCCTCGTGCATCACATCCTGATCCGTCACCAGCAGATGTCGGATGCCCTGATGCATCAGCCGTTCCTGTTCCAGTTGCTGCCATCGGATCACCAACTTGGCACGAGCCTCGTCGTTGAACTTCGTGGCGATGTAGAGACATTCCATTTTGTTGAGAGAGTAACAAGGGCGAAGCTCACCCTTGGAGTCCTTGTAATCAACGAGCGCAAAATTGCGCCCGTTAACCTTCACCCATGCTGGCTCCATGTTTCGGATGGCTTTCATCACATCCTTGTGCATCTTACCAGTCACCTGTGCAATCTCCAGCGATGTCATGCGCTGTGCACCCATCGCCTGTAAATTCTGATTCTGTTTCATAATACTATAAATAAATAATGTATGAGGGGGAGAAATCATTACTCCTACCGTTTGTATCACCATGTCAAAGAGCACCGTCAAACCCCGTTTCCGTTCGTTGACGATGCAAAGTTAAGAATTATATTTCGTTGATTATGAACGTTTTACACGCAAAAACCCGACCATTTCCAGTCGGAAACAGTCGGGTTAAAACTATCGCGAACGCCTATAAAAAAAGGACTTTCCTATCAGGTCGGATTAGGTCGGAAGAAATTCTTCAGTATGTCGCTATCCCATGACACCTCGGCCTTGAATTTAGCCAGTTTCAGCGGTTTGCCGTCTTTCGTGAAGCATTGCTCAGCCAGTTCGTTCATGCCGCTGACGGAGAGTTCTTTCGACAGCAAGAGATTCCCATGCACGCCACGCAGCATCTCCTGGGCCAGCTGCACGTTCTTCAGCCAGGCGATGGGCTTCACCTCTGCAGGCTGTCTCACGCTGAACCCCATCCGGTAGAGCCAGCAGTCCATCTCCGTGTCCCGTGCGATGAACTGTTCTCTGATCAGCAGCTCATACAGCCGTCTGCCGTCCTCCTCGCTTTTGTTCAGCGGGAAGTGCGCTGCCTGCACACCGGAATACTCCTCATAGCGGGCATCCTCACCCTCCAGCATGATCTCCCTGTCGTTGTCGGGCGTGGCATTGGCACCACGCCGCTCAATATACTGCGCATTCTTGCCTATTATCGTAATCTTTCGTGCCATTTCTGCTATTCGTTCGGTTGGTTGTTCTCTTCGTATGTCGCATGATCGCCCGACATATTGACAGAGCGTTTGTCGATCTTCTCTTCACGGTTGGACTGTGCCTGGGTGACAGTCTGATTGACAGCGACGCCAATCATTGGGACCTGCTGATTGACCTCTTGCTGGCGGGCTATCTCTTCCTTACGCGCACGGGCCTCAAAGGCTTCATTGATAACAGCCTCCACCGCACGGGCCACAGGCGGCCACCAGTCTTCCGTATGCATCCTTTCTATGTCCTGCTTCCACCGTCTCAGCGCTTCCTCCAAACCATAGCGCAGGATATCTATCTTCACCTTCGAACAATAGAACTCCTTGAAATAGTCCAGCACCTTCGGGAGGGCGATGGCTGCTGTAGCATCGTCAGAAGATGGGAAAGCGGGGGTGGGAAATTCGTTGGGCATCGTATCGGAGATTGAGCGTGAATAATTTGAAAGAATTCGCAGGAGAGGCCGTCGCTGGTGAGAAGCGTTCCGCCGGTGAAGGGCCCCGATCTCCGATGATGACTGTGTAGTGATTTGCCCCTGTCGCCGACCCGTCGCCCTGCGTCATCCTGAGTTGGATGGCAGCCGAGAGTGCCTGCCCGCAGCGTCGCGCGGTGCCGAAGTCACTCACTGAAATGGGGTTTCGAGTGGTTACTGTCATGTTGAAAAAAGTTTGGGATTGTCCGTTTTTGGGCAAATCGGTTGCAAAGATATATAAAAGCCCTGAATCCACCAAACCTGAAAACCTTAATAATCTATAAATCGTCCATTCTTGCACACTTTGCCATTTTTGTGCATGACAAATTCTTTACACGGAAAGTTAGTCACGGGGACAGATTCTGCTTGGGTATAACCCAGATCTGTCCCCATGCAAGTTTTACTTCAAAAAAATAATGTGGGGCATATCACAACAGGACGCTCCTTACTTGTACTTCTTGACGCGGGCATCGTCGATAATGCCGCTCCAATTGAGGCCGAAGGCGAAGTCGTAGGTGTGGCCGTCGGCATCCTGATAGCAGCGCAGGTCGCGAGGCACGTCTTCAAGCTGCTCCTCGACGGTCTTCATGTCGGCAGGCATCTGCATGGGAAGCAGGGCGGAGGGTTCCGTCTGGCCGCTGATGATGTCGAGCAGGGCCTGATGCTGCACGTTGAAGGAAACGAGGATGGCGTCGGCATGGGGCTCAATCTCCGCAAGCACCACAGGACGGCCAGTCTCAAGGATGACGATGACAGGTTTGTCGCCCAACGCCTTCTTAGTATCAGCGACGAGCAGCATATCATCGCGGTTATAGGCCTTGACGGTCTTGCCACGGAAACTGCGGTTGGTGGTTTTCTCCATCGGATCGCCGCCAGCGACACTCACGGGACGGGCAAAGGTGGCGGTATAATCGTCGTATTGCAGGCTGAAGGGCAGATAGCCGTTGCCGCCCTTCTTCACGTCGTCGTAGCTGAAGCCGAAGCCCGTGCTGGGTTCCTCTATCAGACAGATGGCGAAGTCGGCCTCAGCAGGCGTGTCCACCACGTCAAAATACTTCTTCACAAGATCGAGGCTGATGGGCTCGACAGTTTTCTCTTCAGAGATGCCGCCCCAGGCACCGGGGATGGCCGGGAAGTGGCGTTTGGGCACAAAGACTTTTTTGCGGTCCTTGACGGGCAGCACCTGATTGTCGTGGTTCTTCAACATGACGATGGATTTGAGCTGGGCCTCGTAGCCCTCCTTCATATATTCCGGCTTGCCAACGGTCTTCTCTGTCTCTGCGGGATCGAGGTAAGGATTCTCGAAGAGTCCTACACGGAATACATTGAGCAGCAGACGGCGAGCGGACTGTTCGAAGCGCTCTCGTGCACTCTCCTCGCCCTGATCTTTCACCCACATCTGATAGGCCTCAATGACGGGACCGATGGCGTTGTTGCCGCCGAACTGGTCTACGCCAGCCTGCAGGATCTTATAGTGGCGCTCGGCCTCGTTGAAGGCCTCCATACCCCAAGGCTTGCCACCACGGGGACTGTCGAGCACCTTCATATCCTGGGTGATGCCCCAGTCCGTACAGATGACACCCTCGAACTTCGCCTCGTCGCGGAGCTGCTGCTGGATGAGCCACTTGCTGTAACTGCCACCGACATTCTCGCCCGAGGGATCCTGATTCCAGAGGATGCTGTAGATGGGCATCACGGCAGAAGCCATCTCCGTACCGCCATCAAGCTTGAAAGCGCCCTCGACGAACGACTGCTTGTGCATGGCGAGATTGTTGCCCGGATAGACGGCATATTTGCCCGAGGCGTAATGGGAGTCGCGCCCTCCCTCCTGGGCACCGTAGCCATACCAGTGCTTCACCATCGCATTGACGCTCTTCATGCCCCATCCTTTAGACTCTGGAGTGGTCTGAAAGGCATCGCAATAGGCACGCGCCATATCCGTCGAGAGACCGGGATCCTCGCCGAAGGTGCCGCTAAAGCGCGACCATCGGGGATCGGTGGCGATGTCCACCTGTGGCGAGAGAGCCGTAGCGATGCCCAGGGCACGGTATTCTTCTGAGGCGATCTCGCCGAAGCGGTACATCAGCTGGGGATCGAAGGTGGCAGCGAGTCCGAGGGATGTCGGCCAGAGGGAGATCTGCCCGCCTGCGCCAGCATTGTATTCGGTGGTGGCACGCGCCTCGTGACGAGGGTCGGAACTGGTGTTGGCAGGGATGCCGTGGTCGAGGCCCTCGACGAAGGCCTGCATATTGTTGTTCCATACGGCAGCGATGGCAGGACTCTCCACACGCGTCACAAGGACGGCCCGCAGATGGTCATCGGCGAGGAACTTCTTCTGGTCGTCGCTGAGGTCGGAGGGCTTGGCGCCGCTCTTCTCGTAGTCCTTCCCGTCGTAGGTGGAGACGCCAAAGCCCATCGTGGGAATCATCGGCACAGCCTGGTGGCTGCTGTAGAGCATCAGTCCGGCAATCTCCTCGATGGAGAGCTGGGAAGCGAGGTCGGCAGCACGCTCCTGAGCCGAAAGCCGCCAGTCTTCGTATGCATCAAGCGAGTCGTTGCGATTCAAGTCCTTGAAGACGAAACCATCCACGGTGAGCAACTTGACTCCCGACTGTGGGGAATACCCGAGCGTAGGGCCACCTTTCTGAGTGACCAGCATAAATGAATCCACCTGCTGCTCCGACCATTTCTGACCGTCGCAACCCGTCAGTGCCACCAGTGCCAATCCGGCGGCCAGCCATTTGAAATCTTGAAACTTTCGCATACCCTTATAAGTTTAGTTGTCTATCTGGATGCAAATTTAAGCATAATCTTTGAGATACGCAAGCATTTTCACTAAAAAAGGTCCGGAATAGTCGCCTTGGAGGCCAGCAGTCCATGTATGGTCATTACATTACAAATTACATGGTGCTGATTTTATGTTTTTGGGAGGGAATATGGTTACATATGGTCATATATATTATTAATATGTATATTAATAATATATATGATATTATAATAGGTAATTTATTCAGATTTTACTTCATGTAATGTGTAATGCGTAATGATTGTGGTATGAAGGAAATCATATTATTTTACAAAACGAACAATAGTTGATATGCTGAAGGTAATGCAGAAAGGAAACAGGAATTTTAGTGCCTATAAAGTGGAGGTTTCACGGCAGGAAAGTATCGGTTTACAGTAAGTAAAATCAGAGTCACCGAAATGCACGAAAATAGGGCAGTTTAAGGCTGCCCTAAGTGTTGGTAAATAATGTTTACTTCCGACGGAAGAAACGTGCGGCGTTTCAGTTGCGACAGGGGCGCCAAATCGGGGTCTGAGGCGAGAAGTCCGCGTAATTTCAGCCAGGCTGACATCGGCTTGATATTCGGAAAGTAATGTGTCGCGAGTTCCGTGCGACCATAAGATCTTGGATTTTGAGACATAGACAATCATTGTTCTTCTGCACTGCAAAGGTACAAAGATTTCCGCAGATATGCAAGAAAAGTGCAAGATTTTTATAGGTCACACAGATCTCACAGATCCCACAGATTTCTGGAGCGCTGATAAGCACGATTATTTTTTTATCTTCACAGATCATAGGACGCAAGCGTCCTGCCGAGCGCAACAATCGCGACACTATTCTATCTCACACAGATCTAACGGATCTCACTGATTTTTCTGCGCAGGCGCAGCTTTAGCTGCATCTATCTGTGAGATCAATAATAATCTGTGGAAAGAAAATCTGTGAGATCTGTGAGATCTGTGTGACATAATTATAACTTTATGGAACTTTATACAACTTGTTTCGGAATGGGAAAAAGCTTGTAAGACTCAGGATTTATGACTACCTTTGCAGTGCAGAAGTAAAGAAAGGATTTAAATTATGGCAAGATCAAACATTCCAATGGTGATTAACCTGCGTCAGAACACCAACGACGACAGCACCGCTTTCGGCAAGTATTTCGCAGAGGTCGATGCAAAGGAGCCCCTGAACCTCAAGGGTTTCGCCAAGCACATGACCTCACACGGCAAGATCGCCGACTATCAGATGTGCGTGCTGGTACTCGGACAGGTCGTTGAGTGCATGAGCGAGCTGCTCTCTCAGGGTCAGCCCGTGAAGCTCGACGGACTCGGCACGTTCTCACCGAGCGTCGATGGCCAGAAGCTGGGCAAGAATGACATCGAGTCGGCTGTGGCAGCTGGTGCCGACGCCATGATCAACGGCATCAAGATCAACTTCACGCCGGAGAACACCAAGGGTGAGAAACTGACCAGCCGAGCCTTCAAGGAGCAGTGCATCTTCGAGTACGGCTACGTGGTTCAGAGCGAGATCCGCACCGTCAACGGCAAGCAGCGCCGCGTGCAGAAGAAGACGCCGATCTCCTACGTCCTGGCGCCCGCAGCCGACAACCAGGGCAATGGGTAATCTCTTCCCCTCCTGAGTTAGGAGGGGCGAGGGGTGGTCTGAACAAGCGCATTGCCTGAGGCGGTTCAGACCCCCTCTGGCTCCCCCTAACTTAGGGGGAGAAACAGATACTCAAAGCGCAGGAAAAAAAGGAGGAAATTATGAAGAAGCAGCGGATCATTGAGCTGGCGGTGAAGGTGATAGTAGCCGCGCTCACGGCATTCTTGACGGCAATCGGAACGACGAGTTGCATGGGCCTTGGGCCTATCTTCTAAACAAAACCCACGGGGAATGATCCTCGTGGGTTTTTAGTTGTGTTTGCGGCGGTATTCCCAGAGTTCGACGCTGTTGACGATATTCTGCCAAAGCACATAACAGCCGGCACCGACGGAAGCGACGGGGTTGAGATAGGTGTAGGCCACCCAGATGGAGAGGGCGGTGTTCTTCTGGAAGAGGCCCTGTCCGGCATCGAGTTCGTCGCCGAGGTGACGGCCGATGCTGCGACCGATGAGGAAGAGCGCGAAGCAGAGCACGAGGCTGAGCACGGCGATGGTGAGCAGCAGGGGCAGACCGGCATCGCTGTGGACGATATTGCGCACGGTGACACCCGAAGTAACGCTGAGCTGCGCTGCCCAGAGGTAGAACGAGAGGTCGGGGATGGAGACGATCCACGCACAGATGCGCTTGGCATAGTGCTGCATATACCAGCCCAGGAGCAGCGGCGCAATGAGCACCATCGCCAGTTTCTCGAGGATGATGATGAAGGCGGTCCAGAAGTTCAGGCCTGCCCCGCGTTCGAGCAAGGGGAAGACGGCGGGGATCATCAGCGCCGAAGCAAAGGAGGAGATGACGACAAAGGCGGTCATCGTGTTGATGTTGCCCCCGATCTTCGCCGTGACCACCGGGGCAGCGGTAGCCGTAGGACCGATGATGCAGGTGAGGATGCTCTCCCAGAGGATCTTACGCTCGGGACTGGCCTCGACGCCAAAGATAATCCAGACGTTGAGCGCTACCAAGAGCACCTGCGTCACGAGCACACCGACATGCCAGCGATGGGGACGCATCTGGTGGAAGTCGATGCGGCAGAAGGTGGAGAACAGCGTGCAGAACACCATCATCGGGAACACCGTGTCGACCACCTCGCCCAGCACCTCGCCCGCAGCATCCAACTGCGGCACCCAGTAGAACAGGAGATAGACCACCGTGCCTATGGCTATAGCCACAGGCAACGTCCAGTCTTTGAGGAATTGCTTCACATTCATGCTGCAAAGATAAGAAAAATCAACAACGGATGACACGGATTTCACGGATAATTTGAGAAAAAAGGGCGGAATTTAACTATTTTGCAGAAAAAATCCGTTTAATCCGTGCAATCCGTTGTATTTTTTTCGTACCTTTGTGGCCAATTATGAGCGTAACGGAATTCATCCATCAAGATAAAGAGAGCCGGAGGTTCTCGTTTGAGGTGCTGCCCCCGCTGAAGGGGACGGGCACGGAACGCCTGTTTGCAGACATCGACAAACTGCGCGAGTTCGACCCCGCATACATTAATATCACCACCCACCACTCGGAGTTCGTGTACCGGGAGGTTCGAGGAACGAGGAACGAGGAAGGAGGAACGAACGAGGAGCCGAGGTTTGAACGGATTAGGGTGCGCAGGCGCCCGGGAACGGTGGCGATAGCAGCTGCCATCCAGCAAAGGTATAATATCCCCGTACAGCCCCACGTGATCTGCAGCGGCACGACGATCGAGGACATCGAGTATGAGCTGCTCGACCTGCAGTTCCTCGGCATTAGCGACATCCTGTTGCTGCGTGGCGACAAGGCGAAGGAGGACAGCCGGTTTGTGCCGACGCCCGGCGGTCACGCGCACACGACGGATCTGATCAGGCAGGTGAAGCGTTTCAACGAGGGATTCTTCGCTGACGGCACACCCATCAAACGGCCGGGCAAGAAGTTCGACTACGGCGTGGCCTGCTATCCCGAGAAGCACGAGGAGGCGCCGAACCTGGAGATGGACATGCAGTATCTGAAGGAGAAACAGGATCTGGGCGCGCAGTATGCGGTCACCCAGCTGTTCTATGATAACGAGAAGTATTTCGCCTTTGTGGAGAAGGCCCGGTCAATGGGCATCACCATCCCCATCATCCCCGGCATCAAGCCGATGGCGAAACTGAGTCAGTTGACGGTGGTGCCGAAGACGTTCCACTGTGACATTCCCGAACCGCTGGCCAGGGAGATCGTGAAATGTAAGACCGACGAGGATGCCCGGCAGCTGGGAATCGAGTGGACCACAGAACAATGTCGTCAGCTCTATGCTCACGGGGTACATAATATTCATTTCTATACGGTCTCGGCAGTGGATTCTGTCGCAGAGGTCGCCAAGCGGTTATTATAAAATTAAAAACAAGGATTAAAGGATTTATCATATTTAAAAGGATGAGGAAAAGGATGAGGAAATAATCCATAAATCCTTAAATCCTTGTAAAAAGAAAAAAAGAAAATGACTTTCAGTGAGGTGATAGGACAGGAGGAGGCCAAGGAGCGGCTGATGCAGATGGTCAGGGAAGACCGCCTGCCGCATGCGCTGATGCTCTGCGGGCCGGTGGGCAGCGGCAAGCTGGCGCTGGCGATCGCCTTCGGATGTCAGTTGCTTGATGACGGCAAGCCGTCATCGAAAGCTATGCTCGACAAGCTGGAGCACCCCGACCTGCACTTCACCTACCCCACCATCAAGCTGCCGTCGATGAAGAGCGACTATAAGCCGGTGAGCGACGACTTCGCCAAGGAGTGGCACGAGCTGGTGATGCAGAGCCCCTACTTCACGATGGAGGAATGGATGGAGGCGATGGGCGGCGAGAACCAACAGGCCATCATCACCGCCGGCGAGAGCGACGACCTCGTGAGGAAACTGTCGTTGAAGTCGAGTCAGGGCGGCTATAAGGTGAGCATCGTGTGGCTGCCCGAGCGCATGAATATAGAATGTGCCAACAAACTGCTGAAACTCATCGAGGAGCCGCCGCAGCAGACGGTGTTCATCATGGTGAGCGAAGAGCCTGAGAAGCTGCTGGAGACCATCCGCAGCCGTGTGCAGCGCATCGACATCCGCAAGACCGAACAGGAAGCCATCCGACAGGCACTCATCGAGCGCAGAGGCTGCGACGAGGACAGTGCCCAGCGCATCAGCCGACTGGTGAACGGCAACTGGATTGCCGCGATGGAGGAGCTGCAGGCCGACTCGGAGAAGGGGCTCTTCCTCGACATGTACAAGACCCTGATGCGACTGGCCTATCAAAGAAAGATCAAGGACCTGCGCAAATGGAGCGAGCAGATGGCCGCCATGGGACGAGAGAAACAGCGGCGTTGGCTCACCTACTTCCTGAGGATGACGCGCGAGAGCTTCGTCTACAATTTCAACGAGGAGGAACTGAACTATATGACAGCGGATGAGGAAGCCTTTGCCAGCAACTTCGCCCGCTTCATCAACGAGAGCAACATACTGCCCATCAACGATCTGGCGAACCTCGCCATCCGCGATATCGGACAGAATGCCAATGCGAAGATCGTATTCTTCGACTTCGCCCTACAAATCATCGTGCTATTGTTACAAAAATAAATATATGAGCGAAAAGACAAAAGAATTGCCCGTGATGGTTGGCTGCGACAGAGGTTTGTGTCATCAGGCTGTGGGCCGACAGGACAGACAACTGAACACCTACGACTGGCTGGCCGATGTACCCGGCAACGTAGATACCACCGACCTCGTGGAGGTGCAGTTCAAGCATACCCGCAAGGGCTATTACCACAACGTGAATAACCTCGAGCTGAAGAAGGGCGACGTGGTGGCCGTCGAGGCCAGTCCCGGTCACGACATCGGCGTCGTCACCCTCACCGGCCGTCTGGTGAAACTCCAGATCAAGAAAGCCAACCTGAAATCGGCCGACGACATCAAGCGCATCTACCGCATCGCCCGTCCGACGGATATGGATAAGTTCCGCGAGGCGAAGGCCCGTGAGCACAGCACGATGATCGAGAGCCGAAAGATTGCCAAAGGTCTCGGACTGGACATGAAGATCGGCGACGTGGAGTATCAGGGCGACGGCAACAAGGCCATCTTCTATTATATAGCCGACGGTCGTGTGGACTTCCGCCAGCTGATCAAGGATCTGGCAGCCGCCTTCCATGTGCGCATCGAGATGAAGCAGATCGGTGCCCGTCAGGAGGCAGGACGCATCGGCGGTACGGGTCCCTGCGGGCGTGAGCTCTGCTGTGCCACGTGGATGAAGAACTTCGTCTCGGTGAGCACCAGTGCCGCGAGGTTCCAGGACATCTCCCTCAACCCCCAGAAGCTGGCCGGCATGTGCGCCAAGCTGAAGTGCTGTCTGAACTACGAGGTGGACGACTATATCGAGGCCGGCAAGCGGATGCCGGGACGCGACGTAGTGCTGCAGACGCAGGATGCCGACTACCACCTCTTCAAGACCGACATCCTGGCCGGACTGGTGACCTACTCTACGGATAAGAACATCGCCGCCAACCTCCAGACCATCACCGCTGCCAAAGCCCGTGAGGTGATCGAGATGAACCGTCGCGGTGAGAAACCCCTGAGCCTCGAAGAGAAAGAGGGAGAGGAGCCTGTAGAGAAGCCCCACAATATCGACCTCGCCGGTGGTGATATCAGCCGCTTTGACAAGGCCAAGAAGAAAAAGAAGAAGAATAAAAAAGGGAGACAGGAGTCAGGAGAAAGGAGTCAGGAGAAAGGAGACAGGAGTCAGGAGGGCCGCAACGAAAACCATGCGGAATAAACCGTTTGTCTTTGTCGTTTTGTTGTTGCTGATGGTATTGTGCGGCTGTCAGCAGCAGGTTGCCTATCATGCGTTCAAGCATATCTATGAACCAGGATGGGACAAAACCGACACGCTGCATTTCGACGTCAGCCCCGTAGCAAGAGACGGCAACTATAGGCTGGACGCCGAACTGCGCATCGGCAAGGATTTCCCCTTCAAACAGCTGACGATCGAGGTAGAACAGACAGTCTATCCGTCGAAGGAGATGTTTCACCGTAAGATAGACTGTAACCTCGTCAGTGAGACGGGTGTGATCGAGGGCGACGGCATCAGTTATTTCCAGTACCAGTTTTTCGTCCAGGGTATCAGCCTGCACCAAGGGGACTCGGTACACATCAGCCTGACGCATAACATGAAAAGGGAAATCATGCCGGGGATTTCCGACGTGGGCGTGAAATTGTCACTGCCGTACTAAGTTGCGCCCGGCGTCAATACGCAAAAAGATAAACAGCAGCAAGGTGAAGCCCCATAGAGACGAACCACCATAGCTGAAGAACGGCAAGGGGATGCCGATCACCGGCGTCAAGCCCAGCACCATACCCACGTTGATGAACACGTGGAACAGGAAGATGCTCAGCACACAATAGCCGTAGATGCGTCCGAAGGCATGCGGCTGACGCTCCGCCAGATGGATGAGCCTCAATATCAACGCCAGGAAAAGCAACAACACGCCAGCAGATCCTACGAAGCCTTCCTCCTCGCCGACGGTACAGAAGATGAAGTCGGTGTCCTGTTCCGGCACGAACTTCAGCTTCGTCTGCGTGCCATTGAGGAAGCCCTTGCCCTCCAGACCACCGGAACCGATGGCAATCTCACTCTGATGCACGTTGTAGCCTGCACCCTTCAGGTCTTCCTCGAGTCCCAACAGCACGTTGATACGTACCCGCTGGTGGGGCTGCATCATATTGTTGAGCACATAGTCGGCACCACTGTAGAACACCAGTGAACCCAGGGCGAAGGCGGCAATCCACATGTAGTTGCGGAAACGTGTGGACAACCACAGCCACACCAGATAGAGGATGAGCAATCCGCAGACCGCCATCATGACCTTCGTGATGTCGAACGGGATAACGAAAAGAGAGAACAGCAGCAGCACCAGTGAGGAACCAACGGTGACAGCCAGGAACTGGAGTGCCCGCTGACGGTCCTTACAATAAACCCACACCATGCTGGTCGAGAAGAGCATGATCATCAGCAGCACGGAGAAGCGTCCGACGGAAGCGGGCGTGTACCACATCATCACATCGGCAAAACGGATGCCCACAACGAAATACACCACCATCGCCACACCCGTCAGCAGCACACTGCCAGGCATGCCCTCACGGTAGAGCATGAGGAAGAAGGACGTATAGACTAGTGCTGAGCCCGTCTCATGCTGGAGGACGATGAAGATCATCGGCACGAAGATCACAACGAGGGCCGCCGCAAAGTGTTTCCACTTATGGATGTCGTAGCCGTAGATGCTCATGAGCTTCGCCAAGGCGAGGGCTGTGGCGAACTTCGCAAACTCTGCAGGCTGCAGGCGCAAAGGTCCTAACACAAGCCACGATCGGGAGCCCTTGATGGTATGGGGATTGAAGATCGTGCCGAAGAGCAGCACAAGCAGCACCCCGAAGATGATGAAGGCGAGCATCTCGTAGTAGCGGTCGTCGGTCATCAGCAGCACGAAGCCTAAAACGATCGACGTACCTATCCAGACGATCTGCATGCCCGAGCGAGTGTCGAGGCTGAAGATGTCGGTGTCGCCATAGGAGTAGCTGGCACCGCAGACACTCACCCACCCGAAAGTGAGCAGTCCCAGGTAGATCAGGATCGTCCACCAGTCCAGCGAGCGCAATACGCCCTTGTGATGTCTATCTGTCGGATGTGCCATAATTGATTCTCTTTTCCTGTATCGACTGTGCCCTGGCCTCCGAGGCCTCCGAGAGTTTGCCTTTCAGATATTGCTCCATGATCAGTCCGCCGATGGGCACACCATAGGTGGCACCCCATCCGCCATTCTCCACATATACTGCTACGGCGATCTTCGGCTCGTCCATCGGGGCAAAACCCATAAACACCGAGTGGTCGTGACCTTTGTTCTGTGCCGTACCCGTCTTTCCGCAGGCCATAAAATCATACTTCGCCAGTTCGTGACAGGTACCGCCGATGGCTGACGAGCGCATGCCCTGCACCACATAGTCGTAGGCCTCGCGCGCGGCTTTTGTATAATGTTTGCGCGTGAAGGCGGTATCGAGGGGTTCACCTTCCACCTTCTTCACCACGTGAGGTACATAGTAGTAGCCACGGTTGGCAATCGTAGCACCGAGGTTTGCGATCTGTAGAGGCGTAGCATTCACCTCACCCTGTCCGATGGCGATGGAGATGACCGTCAGTCCGTTCCACGAGCCCTTATAGGCCTTGTCGTAGAACTGCGCGTTGGGAATCATACCACGCTTCTCACCCGGCAGGTCGATGCCCAGCTTATAGCCGAAGCCCATCGAGACCATATAGTCGCGCCAGGTGTTCATCGCATTCTGCACCGTCTGGTACTTGGAGATGTTGGTGTTGATCATGTGGTAGAGCCCCCAGCAGAAATAACCGTTGCAAGAGGTGCTCAGTGCCGGAACCAGAGGCAACGGTGCCCCATGACCGTGACAACCTACACGCAGGCCACGGAACACGAAACCGTGACTGCAAGGGTACATCGTCGAAGGGGTGATCACACCCTCGGTCATGAATGTCAGGCCCTGTGTCGTCTTGAAGGTCGAACCCGGGGGATACTGACCCATGATACTGCGATTCAGCAGGGGCTTCCAGGTGTCCTGTGACAGCAGGCGGTGATTCTTTGAACGCTGGCGACCGACCATCATACGGGGATCATAAGAGGGTGATGATACCATGCAGAGCACTTCACCCGTAGAAGGTTCGATGGCAACGATACTGCCGATCTTGCCTTCCAAGAGCCGTTCGCCCAGGAGCTGCAACTCCGCATCAATGCCGAGCGTCAGGTTCTTACCGGGTTTCGCACGGTGGTCGAGTTCTCCGTTCTTATAACGTCCCTGCACACGCCCGTGGGCATCACGCAACAGGATCTGGATACCCTTCTCACCACGCAGCGCCTTCTCATACGAACGCTCGATGCCCAGTTTGCCGATATAATCGCCGGGCTGGTAGTAGTCGTCTTCCTCGATATCGGCAGGCGAAGCCTCAGCCACATCGCCCAACAGGTGGGCAGCCATATTGTAGGTGTACTGACGGACGGTACGCTTCTGCACGTAGAAACCCGGGAAACGGAACATCTTCTCCTGGAACACGCTGAAGTCCTTGTCGGACAGCTGACTCATGAACAGCTGCTGCGTATAGCGCGAATAACCCGGATTGCGGTTGCGGTCCTTCATCGTGGCCATACGACGGTCGAACTCGTCACGGGTGATGCCGAGGGTATGACAGAACTCCAGCGTGTCAAGA
>JAFRQC010000093.1 GCA_017428805.1 Prevotella sp.
GACGCTGCAGGAAGCTGACGAGACGACTGACCTGGCGCTGGTGCTGAGCGTGATACAGGGCAATAAAACGATCCCGGTGATTGTGCTTGACAGCGATGAACAGGTGATGGACTATCGTAATGTCAATATCCGAAAAAAGGACTCTGCCCGATATGTGGCCGACTATGGGCGTAGGATGTACAAGGCAGGACACTATATTCAGATTGGTGACTCTGTGGATTATCAGTTGGTGTGCTATGATGAGTCAACGCTGTTGAAACGACTTTCCCAGTATCCTTATTGGCAGTTGGGCATCGTCATGATCTTCGTCGTAGTGGCCATCTTTGCCCTGTTGTCCTCGAAACGGGCTGAGCAGAACAAGGTATGGGTGGGTTTGTCGAAGGAGACGGCTCATCAATTGGGTACGCCTATCAGTAGCCTGATGGCGTGGGTGGAGATTCTGAAGGAGAACTATCCCGACGACGATCTGATACCGGAGATGAACAAGGACGTGAAACGGTTGGAACTGATTGCTGAGCGTTTCTCCAAGATCGGTTCGTTGCCAGAACCTGTGGAAGCTTCTATGAATGAGGTGCTGGCCCATGTGATAGACTATATGGACCGAAGGACGTCGAAGAAAGTGGAGATTATCAGTGAACTGCCTTCGGAGAATGTGGTGGTCAAGATGAATGCCTCACTCTTTGAATGGGTAATTGAGAATCTCTGCAAGAATGCCGTTGATGCGATGGAGGGGCAGGGCAGGATTGTGCTCTCGCTGCATGAAGAGGACTCGAAGGTGGCTATCGAGGTGACTGACAACGGAAAAGGTATTCGCAAGAAAGACCTGAAGAATGTTTTTACGCCAGGCTTTACGACGAAGAAGCGTGGATGGGGCCTTGGCCTGTCGCTGGCTAAGCGTATCGTTGAGGAGTATCATAAGGGGCGTATCTATGTCAAGTCTTCGGAAGTTGGGGTGGGTACGACGTTCCGCATCGAGATGCCGAAATAGGCGTCAGAATTGCACACAAGCCCCCTGAGTGTGTAATAATGGCAGGTTTATCGGCCTGATTTTGAAGGAAAAACATAAAAAATACAAATAAGCGTGTCTTAAATGGAAAAAAGTTTGTAACTTTGCACCCCGAATTGTGTGATTATGTGTAGTTTAGAGTGTCTGAAGGTTGACCTGAAGGGTCTGAAAGACGATGAGACTTCATTGGTCTTCGATCTGGATGATACATACTTCGGCGCTTTGGACGAGGCAGAAGTGAAGAAGGGTTCATTGCACGTGTCGGTGTCTATACGCAAGGCTTCCGGCTTTTTCGAATTCCTGATTCATGCTGCCGGCACGGTAATCATACCTTGCGACCGTTGTCTTGACGACATGGAGCAGCCTGTGGATACAGACGTGCGCCAGGTGGTGAGACTCGGATGCGAAAACTCAGAGGATGGTGACACCCTCGTTGTGGCTGAGGACGAAGGAATACTCGACCTGACGTGGATCATCTATGAGTCTGTGGCATTGGCTATACCCATCAGGCATGTGCATGCACCCGGCAAGTGTAACACGGCCATGACGAACGTTCTGGAAGAACTGTCAGCTGACCGAAGCAGCGATGAGGAGTCCGACCAAGCTGTAGACCCCCGATGGGAGAAATTGAAAAATTTAAAAATTTAAGAATTAAAAAATTAAATAATTATGGCACATCCTAAAAGAAGACAATCAAGTACTCGTCAGGCCAAGCGTCGTACTCATGACAAGGCCGTAGCTCCTACGCTGGCAGTATGCCCCAACTGTGGCGCATATTATGTATATCATACAGTATGCCCCACCTGTGGTTACTATCGCGGTAAGGTCGCTATCAAGAAAGAGGACGAAGTCGCTGAATAATGAGTAAAATCAATGCGATAATCACCGGCATTGGTGGCTACGTTCCCGACTATGTCCTCACCAACGAGGAATTGTCGAGAATGGTAGACACCAATGATGAGTGGATTATGACGCGTGTCGGCATCAAGGAGCGCCGCATCCTGACAGAAGAGGGTCTGGGTACCAGCTACATGGCCCGCAAGGCTGCCAAACAGCTGATTCAGAAGACGGGTGTGGATCCAGATTCGATCGATGCGCTGATTGTAGCTACTTCTACGGCGGATTATAAGTTCCCATCCACGGCGTCCATTGTAGTGGGCAAGATCGGATTGAAGAATGCCATGGCGTTCGATTTCTGGGGTGCATGCTGCGGATTCCTCTACTCGCTTGATGTGGCTGCCTCGATGATCCAGAGCGGCCGCTACAAGAAGATCATCCTCATCGGTGCAGACAAGATGTCGTCGGTCACTGATTATAAGGACCGCTCTACCTGTCCGCTCTTCGGCGACGGTGCAGCAGCGATGCTTTTGGAAGCAACGGAGGAACAGAATATCGGTGTAATGGACTCCTATCTGCGTACGGACGGCAAGGGACTTCCGTTCCTGCATTTGAAAGCAGGTGGATCTGTCTGCCCACCGTCGCATTTCACTGTCGACCATCGTCTGCACTACCTCTATCAGGAGGGTCGCACGGTGTTCCGTTATGCTGTGACGAACATGAGCAACGACTGTGCGTTGGTTGCTGAACGTAATGGCCTGAACAAGGATAATATCCAGTGGGTTGTACCCCATCAGGCTAACATGCGTATCATTGAGGCCGTGGCCAAGCGTCTGGAACTGTCGATGGACCAGGTGATGGTGAACATTGAGCATTACGGCAATACGAGTGCGGCTACGATACCGCTTGCACTGTGGGACAATGAGAGTAAGCTGCGGAAAGGTGATAATATGATCTTCACCGCCTTCGGAGCCGGTTTTGTCCATGGGGCCTCGTATTATAAGTGGGCTTATGACGGAGACAAATAGAAAATAAAATATCTAACCACAGGAAAACGCATGCTCTATGGGCAATGCGTTTTTTTGTCTAAAAGGAAACAGATGCACAAGGCAGGATTTGTGAATATCGTGGGAAACCCGAATGTGGGGAAGTCGACACTGATGAATCAACTCGTCGGTGAGAAGATCTCCATTGCCACCTTTAAGGCCCAGACGACCCGTCATAGGATCATGGGTATCGTCAATACGCCTGAGGCTCAAATCGTATTCTCAGATACGCCAGGTGTGCTGAAACCCAATTATAAGCTTCAGGAGTCGATGCTCGCCTTCTCTGAGTCGGCTTTACAGGATGCCGATGTGCTGCTGTATGTGACCGATGTGGTGGAGAATCCGGAGAAGAATCAGGATTTCTTAGATAAGGTGGCACGTATGTCGGTGCCTGTGTTGCTTCTGATCAACAAGATTGATCAGAGCGATCAGAAGACGTTGGGTGATATTGTGGAGAAATGGCATGGACTGTTGCCGAATGCGGAGATTCTTCCGATCTCTGCCAAGAACAAGTTTGGCACGGAACTGCTTTTGAAGAGGATCTTAGAGCTGTTGCCGGACTCTCCGCCTTATTTTGACAAGGATCAGTTGACGGATAAGCCAGCCCGGTTCTTTGTCTCAGAGATTATCAGGGAGAAGATCCTCTTGTATTATGACAAGGAGATCCCCTATTCCGTGGAGGTCAGTGTAGAGCGCTTCAAGGAAGACGAGAAGCATATTCATATCAATGCCGTCATCTATGTGGAACGTGACAGTCAAAAGGGTATCATCATCGGTCATCAGGGCGTGGCCTTGAAGAAGGTGAGTACGGAGTCGCGTAAGGCATTGGAGAAGTTCTTTGGGAAACCCATCTATTTGGAGGTCTTCGTGAAAGTCGATAAAGATTGGCGTTCGTCGGAGAGAGAGTTGAATCATTTCGGATATAATCCGGAGTAGGAGAGAAGAGAAGGAGTAGAGGAGAGAAGGAGTAAAGGAGTATAGTTATGGGAAATTTGGTAGCCATTGTAGGACGCCCGAATGTGGGAAAGTCGACCTTGTTCAATCGTCTGACGAAGACGCGCCAGGCGATCGTCAGCAGTGAGGCTGGTACAACGCGTGACCGCCAATACGGCAAATGTGAATGGAATGGCAAGGAGTTCTCTGTCGTCGATACCGGCGGCTGGGTTGTGAACTCTGATGATATATTTGAGGAGGAAATCAGAAAGCAGGTGATTATTGCCACAGAAGAAGCAGATTTGGTTCTCTTCTTGTGTGACATCAGCAATGGTGTGACGGGATGGGATATGGATGTTGCCCAGATCCTGCGTCGTGCGAAATTGCCTGTGATCCTTGTAGCCAACAAGGCTGATGACGGTAAGGATCTGTATGACCAGTATGAGTTTTATAAACTCGGACTGGGTGATCCTTATCCTATCAGTGCTGCTACGGGTAGTGGTACGGGTGATCTGCTCGATAAGGTGTTGGAGATGCTGCCGGAGAAGAGTGGTGACGATACAGAAGACGGTATTCCCCGTTTTGCTGTTGTCGGTCGTCCGAATGCTGGTAAGTCGAGTCTGATCAATGCCTTTATCGGTGAGGAGCGTCATATCGTGACAGATATTGCTGGTACAACACGTGATTCCATCTATACCCGCTACGACAAGTTCGGATTTGATTTCTATCTTGTTGATACTGCCGGTATCCGACGTAAGAATAAGGTCACGGAGGATCTGGAGTTCTATAGCGTGATGCGCTCCATCCGTTCGATAGAGAATGCAGATGTCTGTATCCTGATGATTGATGCCACCCGTGGCATTGAGGCACAGGATATGAATATCTTCCAGCTGATTCAGAAGAACAATAAGTCGTTGGTGGTCGTGGTGAACAAATGGGACCTGGTGGAAGACAAGTCACAAGTTGTCATTGATACCTTCACCAATGCCATCCGTCAGCGTATGGCTCCTTTTGTGGATTTCCCTATTATCTTTGCTTCTGCGCTGACGAAGCAACGCATCTTTAAGGTGCTTGAGACGGCCAAGCAGGTTTATCTGAACCGTAAGGCCCGTATCGGTACGACGAAACTCAATGAGGTGATGCTGCCGCTGATAGAGGCTTTTCCGCCTCCCTCAGTCAAAGGTAAGTTCATCAAGATCAAATATGTGTCGCAGGTGCCTGACACGCAGATTCCGACCTTCGTGTTCTATGCCAACCTGCCACAGTATGTCAAGGAACCTTATAAGCGTTTCCTGGAGAATAAGATTCGTGAGAACTGGACGCTGACAGGTTCGCCTATTAATGTGTTTATCCGGCAGAAATGAGAAAGAGTCTGGTAAGGATAGTAGGCTTATTAGGTTTTTTAGGGATATTAGGGATGTCCTGTGGAAATCCGACGGCAGAGGAGATGGCTTCTCTGGCTGCCAAGGGTTATTACGAGCATCT
>JAFRQC010000146.1 GCA_017428805.1 Prevotella sp.
CTTCTCTAAGATCTTCAATGAGGTGGACATCAAGACCCGTCCAGGCGAAGGCCATAACCTCGGTGCTGCTCTTTTGGCCGCATTGGTCGTTGGCGGTGAGGTGATGCGTGATGGTCTGTCTGTCCCCCATGAGCCGAGACCTGAGATTTATGGAACCCGTACCGGCCCCGTCTATCATAAAGCAGGAGTTGTCAGTCCGGCTGATGTGGCTGCTGCCAACTTCCGCTCAGAGGAAGCTAACCTTGGTGTTCCTGGGCCTGACGAGGGTATCAGACGTGGCATGTAGAAAATTTATCTTTATTAAAGAAGAATGATACCATCTTTATTCTTTCATAATCGACGCGGACTACTGGCATTGGCCGTCCTGATGGGCGTGTCTGTCAGTAGTTTTGGGCAGGTTGGCGAGGCCAATCCGCTGCAATATGCCGCTATTGCCGAGGGGACGAGCCTACTGAACAGCACGATAAACAGCCAGACGAAAGGTATGCAGAAGACCGCTGCTTTTCAGGGAACCATCGCGGCAGAGTTCACGAAGATGAAACAGTGGGAGGGTAAGTATAATGCTTACCTGAAAACGGCTCGTGGCTATGCCGATGCCCTTAAAGCCGGGTGTTCGCTCTATGCCGATGGTGTTCAGACCCTGCAACATCTCTATGAGATACAACGGGCCATCAATGCTAATCCTGTGGGCATCGGTGCCACGTTGGCCATGAACGACCTCTATCTCGAAACAGCGACGGAGTTCATCAAGACCTACCGCCTGTTGAAGGTGTCGGTGGCCAAGGGTGGAACGGACAATATGCTGACGGGAGCCGAACGGACGGAAATGCTCTGGCAACTGTCCGACGAACTGGCCCGGCTGAATGCCAAACTGCGCACCCTCGCCATCAGTATCGCGTATCATAATCTGACGGATGTCTGGAACCAGTACACGGCTGGGATGGTTGACAAGAGCCATGCCGAGATAGCCAGTGAGGCCTACGAACGCTGGCGCAGGGCATCAACCGTGAGTCAAATATTGAACGAATGATAAAAAAGCTATACTTGTTAATACTATTGTGTGTGCCGCTGAAGTCGGTGGCCGGTATCGACCCCGGACGTGTGGCTGCCATAGAATTAGCCTCTGACCAGGCGAAGAAAACCATTGAGTCGCAGGAGAAGGCGCAGCTGCTGATGACCACCGGCCACGTCTGGATAAAGGAGGAGGTGGAAGCCACGACCGACTTCCAGCGTGAGTTCAACGATTATCTGGATAAGTTCCACGATGTGCTGTCGATTGCTGCAGAAATCTACGGCATCTACTACGAGGTGACGCAGACCTCGAAATGCGTGAAGGACTTGGGCCATGTCCTCGCTGACAGTCCTGAGAACGCCTTGGCCGTGGCTTTCTCCACCCGTCGAAATGTGGTCTATCGCAATATCGTGCGCACCACGCTCGACGTCATCATGGACATCCGTAAGGTGTGCTTTGAGGGCAGCAAGATGACTGAACAGGAGAAGAACAAGGTCATCTCGACCATCCGGCCCAAACTGCGCACCATCAACAAACAGTTGCGCCAGCTCACACTCGCGCTCCGCTATACGTCGTTTCTCGATGTCTGGAACGAGCTGATGGAGCGGGCCTATTACATGAACCCCGCCACCAAGCACGACATCATCACCCGCTGCCGCCGCCAGTGGTGGAACAACGCTAAATCGGTAAGATAGAAATGGAAGAGTCGAAAGAGATACAAAGTATTTACAGCATTTTCCGAGTCGTCATCTACGTCTCGCTGGTCGTTGAGTTTTTTGAGTATGCCTGCAATCCTGAGCTGCTCGACACGTTCGCCGGAGTGCTGACCGACCTGCATGAGCGCATGGGCCGCTGGCTGATTTACCAGCCTGGCCACCTCGCCTATAGTAAGATTGCCACGCTCCTGCTGGTCATCATCACCTGCATCGGTACCCGCAATAAGAAACAGATTGAGTTCGATGCTCGTAAGATGGTGTTCTGGCCCATTGTCATCGGATTCGTGCTGGTTCTGCTGGCCGTGTGGCTCTACTACACCGACTGGCTGCACTATCGCATGTGGATATTCCCGCTGAGCATCTGGCTCTACATGGTGGCCTCCATCGTCGGTACGGTGTGCGTCCATGTGGCGCTCGACAACGTATCGAAGTATCTGAAGGAGGGACTGATGAAAGACCGCTTCAACTTCGAGAACGAGAGTTTCGAGCAGAACGAGAAGCGCGTCGATACCAAGTACGGCGTGAACATCCCCATGCGCTACTACTATCATGGCAAGTTCCGTCACGGATGGATCAACATCAATAACCCCTTCCGTGGTACGTTCGTCGTGGGTACGCCTGGATCGGGTAAGACCTTTTCTGTCATCGAGCCGTTCATCCGTCAGCACTCGGCCAAGGGCTTTTCGATGGTGGTGTACGACTACAAGTTCCCTACCCTCGCCCAGAAGCTCTACTACCACTACCGCATCAACAAGGCGAAGGGCAAGACGCCGCCGGGCTGTCAGTTCAACATCATCAATTTCGTGAATGTGGAGTATTCGCGCCGTGTAAACCCCATCCAGCATAAATACATCGACTCGCTGGCCGCTGCCCAGGAGACCGCAGAGACGCTTGTCGATTCGCTGAACAAGGGTAAGAACGAGGGTGGCGGTGGCTCCGACCAGTTCTTCAAGACCTCTGCAGTCAACTTCCTCGCCGCCTGCATCTATTTCTTCGTGAATTACAAGCGTCTGCCCTACGACAAGGACGGCAACGAGCTGGTGCCGGAATATACGGAGGACAAGGAGACACACCACAGGAAACTGACGGGTCGCGTGTTCGACAAGGCTGGCAATACCGTCACGCCTGCCTATTGGTTGGGCAAGTACAGCGACATGCCGCATGTCTTGTCGTTCCTGAACATCGACTATAAGACCATGTTCGAGATACTGCAGACCGACCCGGAGATATTCCCGCTGATTGCACCGTTCAAGTCGGCCCTCGATGGCAAGGCGATGGAACAGTTGGAGGGTATGATCGGTACGTTGCGTGTGCAGACCTCGAAGCTGGCCACCAAGGAGGCCTACTGGATATTTCACAAGGACGGCGATGACTTCGACCTGAAGGTCAGCGACCCCAAGAGTCCGTCGTACTTGCTCATTGCCAACGACCCGGAGAAGGAACAGATTGTGGGTGCCTTGAACGCCATGATCCTGAACCGTCTGGTGACACGAGTGAACAGTGGCCAGGGCAAGAACATCCCCGTTGACATCTGTGTGGACGAGGTGCCGACGCTCTATTTCCACAAGATAGACCGTCTGATCGGTACGGCACGAAGCAACAAGGTGGCCGTCATCCTCGGATTCCAGGAACTGCCGCAGCTGGAGGCCGACTATGGCAAGGTGGGTATGCAGAAGATTATTACCACCATCGGTAATGTCGTGTCCGGCTCTGCGCGTAACAAAGAGACGCTCGAATGGCTCTCCAACGACATCTTCGGCAAAACGGTACAGCTCAAAAAGGGTGTCACCATCGACCGCGACCGCACCAGCATCAATCTCAACGAGAACATGGACTCGATGGTTCCTGCCTCGAAAATCTCGGATATGCCCTCCGGCTGGATCTGCGGACAAGTGGCCCGCGACTTCACCCCCACCAAGACTGGCCGTCACGGTTCGATGAACATCCAGAAGTCGGAGGAGTTCCAGACCTCGAAGTTCTATTGCAAGACCAACTTCGACATGGCCGAAATCAAAGCCGAGGAAGAGGATTATGCCAATTATCCGCTCCCCATCGCCTACGATTTTAAATCCGTCGATGCCCGCGAGCGCATCTTATACATGAACTATAACCGCGTAAAGGCCGATGTTGACAGCCTAATCCTCGAAGTCGAACAGGAGTTCAAGAAATAGGATAAGCCCCGGCTTGCAACTGCAAGTCGGGGCTTAGATTATTTTGTTTCATGCTATTTATTCATCAAGATAGGCATTAAGAAATGCTGCTGCCAGACTATTCTCCTTGATATTCTTGCGTGCATCGTCAGGGCTGAACCACTGATAAGAATCGATTTCCTTGTTTGGATTGAACTCGCTGGCATCGGAAACGAATGCCGTAAAGTTGCACATTAATGTGTTTGATGGCTCAAAGAAACTGGTACGATTGAATTTCAGGTGAGCAACAGTCATGCCTGTTTCTTCTTTCACTTCACGGCAGACGGCATGTTCCAGCTGTTCACCACGGTTGACATA
>JAFRQC010000094.1 GCA_017428805.1 Prevotella sp.
CCGTTCATGATGCAGACCTTATCCGACAGGCCAATGGCATGGACACTCGCGGCACCCGCAACATGCTCTCGCAATGGGTGCATCGCGGCTACCTCTTACAGATGACAGATGACAGTTTTTCGAAAATCAAAAAGCAGAAATGACATGGAACTGATATTAGAACGTATAGCAAAGCGCAAGACCTACACCATCGGTCACCTTTATATTCAGAGACGCATGGATGATGAGTATCTGGCAGGAAAAGAGAACCAGTATTTCTGCGACACCTTAGAACCCACTTGGCGTGACTACGCCAACGGTGCCTACAAGGTGAAAGGCCGCTCGGCCATCCCCGAAGGCCGCTACGCGGTAGTCATCTCATGGAGTCCGAAGATGAAGCAATGGCTTCCCATCCTGCTCGGCGTACCGAAATTTGAGGGCATCCGCATCCATGCGGGCAACACCTCAGAAGACACCGAAGGCTGCATCCTCGTAGGCAAGAACCGCGAAGTAGGCAAAGTGCTCGACAGCCGCATCTGGGTTCATCGCCTGAAGCAGAAAATCGTCGAAGCCAAAGACCGAGGCGAGGCCGTCTGGATCACCATTAAGTAAATCTCTCAAATCAGGGCTGACACTCAACATCGAGTGTCGGCCCATTTTGTCCTAATAATTCCTTGTCTTCATTCCCCTAAGGTTCTCCTTTTGGCTTGCGATGTAAAAGTTTATACCCTACGGCATACGGCCAATAAAAAAAACTGCCCATGAGGGTTCCAGAACGTAAAAGTTTACCCCTTGGCTCCAGTCAATAAAAACTTTAAAACATCGACAACATGCTTAGATACGCTCTATATGACTACATTCCGCAGCGATACCTCAGACGGGCAACGTTCGAGCAGACTGACCTCGACAGACGCATTCTTGACTTCAAGAGCGGCAGGGGTTACGCCATCCGATGGGCTGCAAGTGAAATGACAAGGTCGCTCGCTCTGATGGACTTGCATGACACCATCGTCGTATGCATCCCGGCTAGTTGCAAGCGGACGAACGACATCCGATACAAGCACTTCTCGGAGGAACTTTCTGAGAGGCTCGGAGCTGTGAACGGGTTCGGTCATATCATCGTCAGCGGCCATCGTCAGAAGGCTCATATCAGCCACGTGCACGAACTCGCAGACGGGGCAAACGAGTGCTACCACATCGACGAGGATTTCTTCCGTGGAAAGAGCGTCTTGGTGGTCGATGACATCACCACGACAGGCAAGACGGTCAACGCTTTTATCGAGCGCATGGAGTCGGTAGGTGCTCACGTTCGCATGGCGATGTTCCTCGCTAAGACTCATAATTTCAAACGTCATAATTAATTTATAATCAGATAATAATATGAATGCAACTACAGTAAAACTTACTGTTCGTCAGTGGGCATCGGAAGACCGCCCGAGTAACAAACTTCAGAACCTTGGAACCGCTGCTTTGTCCGATTCTGAATTGCTGGCCATCCTTGTTGGAAGCGGCACATCGCAGCACAATGCAGTAGAGATTGGACAACAGATTATGAGCCGTTTTGACCATAGCCTGAGTAAACTGGCCAAGGCTGATTTCCGTGACATCAAGGACATCGAGGGCGTGGGGACTTATACCGCCTGCAAGATTCTTGCAGCCATCGAACTGGGCAAGCGCAGGCAGCTGGCTACGGCTCTGATGGCTCCAGACCTATGCACCGCCACCGCCATTTATAACTACATGAATCCCAAGATGCAGGACTTGCAGGTGGAGGAAGGCCATGTGATTCTCCTCAATCAGAACTACAAGCTGATTAAGTCGGTACGCATCAGCCAGGGTGGTATCACTGAGACCTCTGTTGACATCCGCATCATCATGAAGGAGGCTGTCGTGAACAATGCCACCATCATCGTTTTCTGCCATAATCATCCCAGTGGGAGCATTTGTCCGAGTAGGGTAGATGATGAACTCACAAGGTCGATCAAGCGTGCTTGCGACCTGATGAGAATCCATTTCTGTGACCATGTCATCATAGGAGATTGTCAATATTATTCCTATCGTGAACAAGGAAAGTTGTGAGGTGCCATTGCCTCACAACTTCTCTTTCATGATTTCCTGCCCGTATTCATGCCACCATCGGGCTGAGTCGCTCAGGGCGTAAACGATGCACTTGATGTTGTCGGGGTAACGGAAGGGCATTTCGTCCCTGTTGACTCCCGCAAAGGCACTGATAAAGGTGAAGTCATCACGGACGAACTCATGCAGCTTCTGCTGGCCGATGAACCAGCCGAGGATGCTGTCGAAGTGGGCTTCGTCCCTGGCCAGCTGGATGTGCACCGTCACGTGGGGCTTGGCCTGCTGATGGAGGAGCCAGTAGTCACCATGTCCCTCAACATGACGCAGCTCGGCACGGAAGGCCTCGCGCTCCACATGCTGAAATTCAACACCCTGCTCCTGCAGACGCGGGAACATCACATAGTCACAGTTCTCAATCTTCTTGATTTCCATAATCGTTAATCTTTAGTGAATTAAACATTCTCACTCGCATCGTTTTACCACCGCTGCCAACGATTCTGCTTAGGCCGGTTGGTGGGCATTGAAGCCACTCTTGATACAAATTCTGGTGCAAAGATACAAAGATGTTTTGAATATGCAAAGCATTTGGGCAAAAAAAAGAGGGGCAACACCCGTAGTGGATGCTGCTCCCCGCTGTTTTATTCAAGATAGCCCTTAATTACGAGACTTCGATGGCCTTGGTGACCTTCTGCTTCGGCTCGGCCTTCGGCATGGTGACGGTCAGGATGCCGTCCTCCACCTTGGCAGAGATCTGGTCTTTCACGACATCATCAGGCAGCGTGTAGTTCTGCTCGTAGTTCGAGTAGCTGAACTCGCGGCGCAGATAGTGATGATGCTTGTCCTCATGCTTGTGTTCCTGTTTGTTCTCGATGGCGATGCAGAGGTTGCCCTCGTCGTTGATGCTGACTCGGCAATATTCTTTCTTAATGCCTGGAGCTGCAAGTTCCATCGTGTAGGCCTTCTCACTCTCCTTGACATTGACTGCGGGTGCTGTACTGTTGGCACGAGGCATCCAATC
>JAFRQC010000095.1 GCA_017428805.1 Prevotella sp.
GGCGTTGGCGCGCTTCTTGTTGATGTCGTCGCCCGAGTGTCCGCCGATGAGACCTTTCAGCGAGCCTTTGATGAAGAACGAGCCTTCGGCTGCGGCCTGACGCTGGAAGGTGAACTTTGCCTGGGTGTTTCGGCCTCCAGCACAGCTGACGAAGATCTCGCCCTCGTCCTCAGAGTCGAGGTTGATCAGGTAGTCGCCCGTCATGAAGCCGGCCTTCATGCCTTCGGCACCGGACAGCCCGGTCTCTTCGTCACGGGTGAAGACGCACTCGATAGGACCGTGCTCGATATCGTCGCTGCCGAGGATGGCCAGTTCGATGGCGCAGCCGATACCGTCGTCGGCACCGAGGGTGGTGCCTTCGGCCGTCAGCCATTCACCATCCACATAAGTCTTGATGGCATCCTTGTCGAAATCGAACTCCACATCGACGAGCTTGTCGCACACCATGTCCATGTGACTCTGCAGGATGACAGTCTTGCGACGCTCCATGTCCTTGGTGGCGGGCTTGCGGATGATCACGTTGCCCGTCTCGTCCACTTTAGTCTCCAGACCGTGGCTCTCGCCCCAGTTCTTTAAGTACTCAATCATCTTCTCTTCGCGCTTCGAGGGACGCGGAATCTCGTTAATCTTCGCAAATTCGGCGAAGACAATAGCCGGTTTTAAATCGTTTTTATTCATTATTAATGCTATTTTTGAATTTATTTTTGGTATATTGCACGCTTATTCGTACCTTTGCACCCGCAAAAGTACAAAAAATGATCGAGACTCTGCTCATATCGACGTTAATAATTGCTATCGGCATGGCTTTTTTTCTTGTCAGGGTGCTGTTGGTGAAGGGTGGAACCTTCAAATCGCAGCATATCCACGACTCGGAAGCGATGAAAGAGCGCGGCATCCACTGCGTGATGGACCAGGATCGCGAGATGCGGCGGAAGAGTGAGTTTGCGGTCGAAGAGAAGAGTTTATAGTTTAAAGTTTATAGTTTATAGAAATGAAAAAGTACATTTTCTCCGCACTGGCCATCGCAGCGATGATGGTGTCGTGCAACAACCAGAGTCCCAAGATGGATGAGCAGCCCGCTGCCGGCGAGACTTCGGCTTCAGGTCTGAAGATTGCTTACGTAGAGGTGGACTCTCTGATGACACAGTACGACTTTGCCAAGGACTACAGCGTGACGCTCCAGAAGAAGTCGAACAATGCCCGTAACACGCTGACCACGAAGGGTAACGCCCTGCAGGCAGCCGTGAACAACTTCCAGCAGAAGCTGAACAACAACGGTTTCACCAGCCGCGAGCAGGCCGCCTCTCAGCAGGCCGCCATCGAGCGTCAGCAGCGTGACCTTCAGGAGTTGCAGGCACGTCTGGAGAACGAGCTCGCCAGCGAGACCGCCAAGTTCAACGAGACCCTCCGCGACTCGCTGCAGAACTTCCTCAAGGACTATAACAAGGATAAGCAGTTCAGCCTGATTCTCACCAAGCAGGGCGACAACATCCTGCTGGCCGACAAGAGGTTCGACATTACCAACGATGTGATCAACGGCCTGAACAAGCGCTACAAGCCCGCTCCCAAAAAGGCCGACGAAAAGGCAGAGGAGAAGAAATAAAAAAATTTTGTTCAGTATAAATTAAAAGAGGGTGTGTCAAAATAGGCACACCCTCTCATTGTTATGTATTTGGGATTAATCTTCCCAGTTTTCCTGCGTCTTGCGGACGTAGCTCTTGTAGCGGATCTGGGCCATCTTCTGGGCCTCGGCGAAGAGCTCTTCGGCCTCGTTGGGATAAGCCTTCTTGACAGAGAGGTAACGAACCTCACCAAGCAGGAAGTCGTGGAAGTTCTCCCAGTTGGGCTCCTTAGAGTCGAGCGAGAACGGATTCTTGCCTTCCTCAGCAAGGGCGGGGTTGTAACGCCACAGGTGCCAGTAACCGCACTCCACAGCCTTCTTCTCCTCAGCCTGGCTCTTACCCATACCGCCCTTGGCCTTCAGACCGTGGTTGATACAAGGAGCGTAAGCGATGATGATAGAAGGTCCGTGCCAAGCCTCAGCCTCGCGGATGGCCTTGAGGGTCTGTGCGTGGTCAGCGCCCATGGCAATCTGAGCTACGTATACATAACCGTAAGTGGTGGCAATCATGCCGAGATCCTTCTTGCGGATGCGCTTACCCTGGGCAGCGAACTGAGCGATAGCACCAAGAGGAGTAGCCTTGGAAGCCTGACCACCGGTGTTAGAGTAAACCTCAGTATCGAGCACGAGGATGTTCACGTCCTCACCGCTGGCAATCACGTGGTCGAGACCACCGTAACCGATGTCGTAAGAAGCACCGTCACCACCGATGATCCACTGTGAACGCTTCACGAGGTAGTGATCCAGTGTCTGGAGTTCCTTGCAGACGGGGCAACCAGCGGCAGCGCTCTCGGCGATGCACTTGCGCAGCTTCGGAGCAATCTCCTTCGTCTTGTCGGCATCCTCCTTGTTGGCGATCCACTCAGCAGCAAGCTCTTTGTACTCTGCGCTGGCCTTGTCACCGTCGATCATCTCCTGCAGCAGCTTAGCCACGCGCTCCTTCATCTTCTTGTTTCCGAGAGCCATACCAAGACCGAACTCGCAGAAGTCCTCGAACAGAGAGTTGTTGAAGCATGGGCCCTGACCCTTCTCGTTCTTAGTATAAGGTGTAGAAGGAACAGAAGCAGAGTAGATTGAAGAACAACCGGTAGCGTTGGCAATCATCTGACGATCACCGAACAGCTGAGAGATCAGTTTCACATACGGCGTCTCACCGCAACCAGAGCAGGCGCCAGAAAACTCGAACAGCGGCTGTGCGAACTGAGAGTTCTTCACGTTGCTACGGATGTCAACGAGAGCCTGCTTAGAAGGAACCTTCACGAGCTTATCCCAATCGGCAGCCATCTTCTTCATATCGGCTGCATCAGGGTTGAACGGAACCATCGTGAGGGCCTTGCCGAGCTTCGGATTGCCCGGGCAGATGTCAGCGCAGTTGCCGCAACCCAGACAGTCGAGCACAGAAGGCTCGATGACGAAGTGCATGCCCTTCATAGCGGCGGGAGCCTTCATCTCGAGAGTCTCCAGACCGTCGAAGCCAGCCAGTTCCTCGTCGGTCAGAACGAACGGACGGATGGCAGCGTGAGGACAGATGTAAGCACACTGGTTACACTGGATACAGTTGTCCTTGTTCCATGCAGGAACGAAGGCCTCCACACCGCGCTTCTCGTAAGCGGCAGTACCAACCTCCCAAGAACCGTCAACAGTGCCGTGCTTCACGAAGTCACTTACCTTCAGCAGGTCACCGGCCTGAGCGTTGATAGGACGAACGAGCTCCTTGACGAATGCGGGAGCGTCATCCTGCTTCTCAGCATCGTCAGCCAGGTTAGCCCACTCGGCCTTCACCTCGAGAGTCTCCAGACCGTCGAAGCCAGCCAGTTCCTCGTCGGTCAGAACGAATGGACGGATAGCTGCGTGAGGACAG
>JAFRQC010000096.1 GCA_017428805.1 Prevotella sp.
CGACCAGTCGGTCTATAGCCGCGACATCATCGAGGGTGTCATCGACCGTCTGACCACGGTGATGACCGAGTTGCTCACCTCGGGTGAGAGTGTGAAATGGGACGGCCTCGGCACGTTCACGCCCTACGTGGAATCGACGGGTACCAACGATGTGGAGTCGTACGACGTGAATGTCAACGTGAAGGGCATCCACATCCGTTTCATCCCTGAGAACACCAAGGGCGAGCAGTTGACCTCCCGCAAGTTCCGTGACCAGTGTACGCTTCAGCTGGCCGGTGTCTGGACGAAGCGCAACATCACCGTCGGCAACAAGAAGAAGGTGGTGCGTGAGTTCTTCACTTTGGCGGACTACAAGCTCAACCAGGAGCATCCCGCCGACAACAACCAGGGCGGTTAATTCTAAATTCTTAATTCTTAATTCTTGATTCTTAATTTTATAATTGAGCCATCAGAAAAAAAATAAATCCCGACCGATTGGCCGGGATTTATTATGTAGATATTATATCAATTATTCTTCAGTGATGGCGGAGAAGGTGAGCTTCTCGTAACCCTCGAAGTCGTCGAACTGCACCTGAAAGTTGGCATACTGGTAGTAGTTGCCACCCGTATTGTGTGTGTCCTTGAGGGATTTGCTCTTGGCCAGCGCGTTGAGGATCTGGTTATAGACCTTCTTGTCGTTGTTGTCATCGGCAATCTGGATGGCCATCGAGGTCACCACGCCGTTCTCAATCTTGTAGGTGTAATCGCCAGAGGCATAGAGCTGGAAGTTTTCCGTCTCGAGGATGGTCTCCAGTTCACCCACGGCAGCCTCGAGTTCCTCCTTGGTGGAGTTCACGTAGTTGATGGGCTCCATGTTCTCATCGAGCTTGATATAGGTGGTATCTACGTCGTTGTTGACGTTCGTCTCTTCTGCATACATTGCTGTAGCACCCACGAGCATCATCATGCCCATGAGCATCATCTTTCTTAATGTCTTCATCTCTTTCATCTTGTTATCGTTATCTCAAAAATCTCTTTCTGGGTGCAAAGGTAGCAATTATTAAGATACGCACCAAGTCTTTTTGGCAAAAAATATATAAAAAAGCCGTTTAGGGTGACGTTTTTGACTAAAGTCAAGCAGAAAAGTGACAAAATGTAATGGTTTCTCCCCTGAGCGGAGGGAGCCAGAGGGGGTCTGAGCAAGGGAATGATACGGCTGATCAGACCACCCCTGACCCCTCCTACTCAGGAGGGGAAATTATTACTTATTCTGCTCGCAGGGGACGGATGACGAAGGTGAAGTTGTGCTCCTCAGGATTCACGAGATACTCCTGACGCGGCCAGGCTCCCCAGGAGTTGACACAGCCGAGTCCCATCTGGCGCTGCTGGAGGTGAACCTGCGTGAGCGGACGCTCGATGAGGTCGCCGGAGTGATGGCCGATCTTCTTGTCCTTGGTGGGGCCGTCGTCGAGGTCTGACAGGAGATAAGGCAGGGCGCTGACCTCCATGGGGGCGTCGGAGTAGAACTCCAGTCCCCTACCCTCTGCGTCGATGACCTGGAACCAGCGCACGTCGGTATGGTTGCCGGACTCCTGCGGACGGACGTAGGGATAGTATTCGTCGGCCACCTTGTTGTGGTACAGGCCGATGAACTCAGAGCTGTTGCGGTCACAGTAGTTCTCCACCGGACCACGGCCGTAGTAGCACACATGGTCGTACTGACGGGGCATCTGCAGCTGCATGCCATAGCGGAACATCGGCGGGATCCTCACGACGTCTCTTCCTTCCTTGGGGGGATTGGGCACGAAGTGCTCGTTGACGACCACCTCGCCGTTCGGCTGAAGCGTATAGGTCATGGTCAGCGTAGCCTGAACATCAGGCATTTCGAACTGTGCCACGACACTATTGTCGCCTACCTGGCAGTCTTTGAGTTTCATCTGGGGGGCTTTCCACACCTCGAAACGACGTTGCAGCCAGGCACCATAGTCGTTGTCGGTGGGCGCACGCCAGAACTCGGGGGTGATGGACTCGCGGTCGATGAGCATCGTCTGGCCATCGACATCGAGGTAGTCGATCCAGCCGCTCCATTTGCCGACGGTCATCGTGGTGCCTGCGGCATCGAAGCGAACGTAGCTCTCGGTTTCTTCTTTGGTGATGTCGGATATTCCGGAGATTCCGGATGTTCCAGAGAGCTTGGGGAACTGGTAGGGATTGAGCACGAACTGCTGACGAGCGACGATCTGACCCTTGTCGATGAGGGGCTGGGCCTCACGGGACTTAAACTGGAAGATGACGAAGATCTCCTGATCGCCGTGATGGCCAAGGACGCGCTCGATGACCTGCTTCATGGCCTCGATGGTGATGACCTTACGCTCCTGAGGAGCAATGCCGCTGACAGCGATGGTGCCGCCATGTCCGAAGGTCATGCCCTCAGGACGGCCGGGATTGTCATGATGGTGACCGCCAGAGGCACCGCCTACGAACCACTCGAGTTCGAGGTCGTCGAGCGTCTTGAAGAAATTCTCGTTGTAGATCTCAATCTTGCCGTCCTTCAGCCCTTTGTCCGTAATCCAGACATTCTGATAGTAGTAGCGCACCTCATAGGCATGGGGATTCAGACGACGGTCTGGGGCGATGATGCCGTTGCAGTTGAAGTTGTTGTCTGAAGCGGGATAGCGGCCATAGTCGCCACCATAGGTAAAGATTTCCCTGCCCGTGATCTTGCTCTTGTCGCGCAGGCCCTGATCGACGAAATCCCAGATATAGCCACCCTGATACTTGGGGTACTTGCGGATGATGTCCCAGTACTCCTTGAAACCGCCGATGGAGTTACCCATGGCGTGGGCATACTCACATTGGATCAGCGGACGGGGATTGTCGGTCTGGGCATACTTCTCGCAGTCCTCATAGCCCATATACATCGGACAGAAGATATCAGTCTTCCCATCGTGGCGAGCCTGTTCATACTGCACAGGACGGCTTTGGTCGTAAGACTTAATCCAGTCATAGGCCTTCTCAAAGTTGGGTCCATAGCCAGCCTCATTGCCCAACGACCAGACGATGATGGAGGGGTGGTTCTTGAATGAATGCACATTGCCATACTGACGCTCCAAGTGAGCCAGTTCGTAGTCCTGACGCTTGGCCAGCGTTCCTTCGCCATAACCCATACCATGACTCTCGAGGTTCGACTCAGCCGTGAGGTAGATGCCATACTCGTCGCAGAGGTCATACCAACGGGGATCATCGGGATAGTGGCAGGTGCGTACAGCATTGATATTCAGATACTTCATGATCTTGATGTCCTGAATCATGCGCTCCACGGAGACGACATAGCCACCATCTGGGTCGAGTTCATGACGGTCGGCACCTTTTATTAATATAGGCTGACCGTTGACGAGCAACTGCCCGCCCTTGATCTCGATATGACGGAAGCCGATGCGCTGGGGAATGACCTCCAGCACCTTGTCGCCCTGCTTCAAGGTCATGATGAGGGTGTACAGGTTGGGCGTCTCGGCTGTCCATGCTTTGACGTTTGGAAGTGAAGAGTGAAGAGTGAAGAGTGAAGAATTTGCTGCCGCCGTGATATGGTCGCCGACCTGATTGCCGGCGGCATCGTAAAGTCTAGCCTCCACCTGAGCCTTACCAGCCACCTTCACGTCGACATCGAGCAGGCCGTTGCAGTCTTGATAGTCCTGACGCACAAAGATGTCCTGGATGTGAGCCTTCGGACGGGCATAGAGATACACCTCTCGGGCGATGCCCGTAAAGCGCCAGAAGTCCTGATCCTCGAGATATGAACCGTCGCACCAGCGCATGATCTGCATGGCGATGAGATTCTGGCCTTTCTTCAGGTATTTCGTGATGTTAAACTCTGCAGCCACCTTCGAGTCCTCAGAGTAGCCCACGTATTTGCCGTTCACCCAGAGTGTAAGGTTGCTCGTGGCAGAACCAACGTGGAAGAACACCTCCTGACCGTTCCAGTCTGCAGGCAGTTCGAAGGTACGGCGGTAGGAACCGGTGTAGTTGTTCGTCTCGCCGATATACGGGGGATTGCTCTTGAAGGTCGTTCCCCAGGCATAGCCAATGTTCTTGTAGATCTTGTCGCCATAGCCATTCAGTTCGAAGAGGCCAGGTACGGGGAAGTCCACCCATTGCGAATCGTCATACTTCAGCGCATAGAAGCCTTCCGGGGCATTCTGATGGTCTTTCACGAAATTGAATTTCCACATGCCCTCCATCGAGAGGAAACGGGCAGACTTCGCCTTGTCACCTTTTTGGGCAAGGTCTTGATTCTCAAAGGCGAAGAAGTGGGCGTGACGCGCCTCACGGTTCACTTGGTTCACTTCCGGGTCGAGCCACACGGGCGTCTTCTGGGCATAAGCCGATACCATGGCCATGGCGGCCAAAGATAGAATTAGTTGTCTGATCATACGTTTGTTAGAGATGATTGATGAATATTTTCGGCAAAGTTACGAATTATTTGTGAAATATTTGTAACTTTGCAACAAATTTTATCAACTCGAGAATGAAAAGAATCAAACCGACGGCCTTATGGCCTGCTGTGCTCCTCGTCATCGCCCTGTGCCTGCTCATCGGGGAAAGTGACTTGCTCTGGAAGGTGCAGCAGTATAATCTGTTTCTCTATTCCAAGCATTTCTTCCTGCAGCAGATGCTCGTCCCGGGGGGCTTGCTCTCGTATGCAGGCTGCTTCTTCACACAGCATTTCTACCATGCCTGGCTGGGCGTCGTGCTGCTCTGCGGATGGTGGGCGCTGCTGATGTGGATGACGAAACGCACCTTCCGCATCACCGACAGATGGATCGTCCTCACCCTTATCCCCGTAGTCATCCTGCTCGTGGCGGATATGTGCCTGGGCTACTGGCTCTACGCCATCAAGCTGAGGGGCTATTTCTTCGTGGCGACGATAGGTACGACGGCCGTTGTAGGGTTGTTGTGGGCATTCCGGAGTCTGCCACAGAAGTTGCCCTACAGGGGCCTTCTGATGCTTCTGACAGCCATTGCAGGCTATCCGCTGATGGGAGCCTATGCGCTGGCAGCCGTCCTGCTGATGGGCGTGTTCACCTGGCGATTGTCGGGGAACAAGACACAGAACGCCATCCTCTCCCTCATAGCCCTGCTGACGATCATTGCCATACCGCTGACCTATTATAGGCTGGTGTATAACCAGACCAATATGGATGACCTCTGGACGACAGCCCTGCCTGTCTTCGCCATGCGGGAAAAGTATCCGGCGTATGACGTGCCCTATTACCTGTTGGCAGCGTTCTTCCTCATCCTCATAGCAACCTATCGTGAGGAATGGGCAGTCAAACGACTGGCACCTTATAAATATTGGGGCGCACAGACACTATTGCTCGCCGTAATGGCAGGCTGCACCTGGCATTTCTGGTATAAGGACAAGAACTTCCACCGCGAACTGGCGATGGAGCGCTGTGTGGAACAGTGCGACTGGGAAGGGGTGATCCGTGAAGGCAAGAAACAAGATGGGGAACCCACCCGTGCCATCGTGATGATGCACAACCTCGCCCTGAGCCGTCTGGGACGCCAGTTAGACGAGATGTACAACTTCCCCAAGGGTTCGAAGAAACCCAACACCCCACTGCCCGTCTATATGTACCACATCGCCGGACGACTCATCTATTACCAATACGGCATGCTCAACGACTGTCACCGCATCTGTATGGAGGAAGGCGTGGAATACGGCTGGCGACCGGAACTGCTGCAGTATATGGCGCGATGCTCCATCCTGATGAACGAGGACCAGGCCGCCAGAAAGTTCCTCGACCTGCTGCGAGAGACACAGTATTACGGCGAGTGGGCGGATCAGATGGAACCCCTCATCGGTCATCCGGAGAAGATGGCCGAGGCCCAGGAGACGGGACCCATCACCCATATGATGCACTACAAGAACCGTCTGGGCGGTGATCAGGGCTACGTGGAACGACACCTCATGATGCATCTGTCGAAGAACGACGCCAACGATCCCTATTTCCAGGAGCAAGCTCTCCTTGCCACGCTCTGGACGAGGAATCCCGACGACTTCTGGCAACGGTTCGAAAAGTATGTCTCGCTGCGTCCACACCCCACGATGCCACGCATCTTCCAGGAGGCGGCCTATCTCTTTGCCGACATGCAGAACAAGGACGTCAGGAGCCTGCCCTTCGACCAGGGCGTGATACGAAGCTATGAGGCCTTCATGCAACAGCTGCAGCGTTACGACGGAGCGACGCTGGAACAGGCGAAGACAGTCCTCTATCCCTATTTCGGGAATACTTATTTCTATGAGTATTTCTTCCTAAAGGACATTACGTATATGTAATTGAGAATTGAAAATTGAGAGTTGAGAATTATGATTACTAAGATAAACGTAGAAAAGTGGCTGAGGACAGGAGCGATCTCTTTCCTCTTTCCTCTTTTCACTTTCTTCTTATTGACCGCCTGTGGCGGTGGAATTCCGACGGAGTATCAGGAGGTGAATAAGCTGCCGGAGATTTATCCTGACTATACCAGTGTCACGGTACCCATCAATATAGCGCCGCTGACGTTTGAGATGGAAAAGAAGAACACGGAGATGGCCGTGCGCTTCAAGGCCGGAGACGAGGAGGTGGTCTGCAACGGCACGAAGGCACAGCCCTCGTTAGACGAGTGGCAGTCACTGAAGGAGAAAGCCAAAGGAAAGGCCATCAGCGTGGAGGTGTTCGCGGAGAACGACGGCCAGTGGATGCGCTATAAGCCCTTCTCCATCTATGTCTCCAACGACTCGATTGATCCCTACATCAGCTACCGTCTCATCTCGCCGTCGTATGTGTCGTACGAGGAACTGACCATCAACCAGCGCTGTCTGGAGAACTACGACGAGAGCATCATCTACAACAATATGCTCTGCACGACAGCCACGGAGGGACAGTGCATCAACTGTCACAACTACCAGCAGTACAATCCACAGCGCATACAGTTCCATGCCCGTGAGAACCTGGGGGGCACCGTCATCGCCTACGACGGTCAGATACGGAAGATCAACATGAGAAACGACTCGTTGCTCTCCGCCGGTGTCTATCCTGCCTGGCACCCCACCCTGCCCGTCATCGTCTATTCCACGAACCGGACGCAACAGACCTTCCACATCACCGATCCCAATAAGATTGAGGTGTTCGACACCCAGAGCGACCTCATCGCCTATGACGTGGTGAAGAACGAGGTCACGAACATCGAGAAGGATTCCACGGAGTTCGAGGTGTTCCCCTTCTGGGCTCCCGACGGCAAGGCACTCTACTATTGCAGTGCCCACTTTGAATACAACGACACGACAGACCATGGACGGGAGGCGATGGTCAGGACCTATGAGGTGAAATACAATCTCTATAAGAAAGCCTTCGACATGGAGACGATGACCTTCGGTCCACGGGAACTGGTGTTCGATGCGGCAGCCATCCACAAGAGCGCCACCCTGCCACGCATCTCACCCGACGGACGGTTCCTGATGTTCACCCTGGCAGAATACGGGGTGTTCCACATCTGGCACCACGATGCAGACCTCTGGCTTTTGGATCTCACCACAGGTCAGGCACGGTCGATGAAGGAGCTCAATTCCAACGATACGGAGAGTTACCACGCATGGTCTTCCAATGGCCGATGGGTGGTGTTCAGCAGCCGTCGCTATGACGGCAACTACACCCGTCCATTCATCGCCCATATCGATGCCCAGGGACGAGCCACCAAGCCCTTCGAACTGCCATGTGCCGATCCGGACTACCACCGTCAGTTCATGAAGTGCTACAACATCCCCGAGTTCATGCGAGGCCCTGTCAACATCCGACCTCAGGACTTTGCTGACGTGTTAAATCGCGACGGAGAGCCCGTCAAGTATGTGCAACACCTGAACAAATAACTATTATGAGAAAAGAAGAAAGATATGCGAGGGTTCTCGCCTATTTCCGGGAGCAGATGCCGGAGGTGAACACCGAACTGGAGTTCGGCAGTGTGTTCCAGTTGTTAGTGGCGGTGGTGCTGAGTGCCCAGTGTACCGACAAACGAGTTAATCAGGTGACGCCCGAACTGTTTCGCCACTATCCTGATGCCCGTTCGATGGCTCAGGCAGAACCCGAGGATCTGTTGGTCTATATCAGCAGCGTGTCGTATCCCAATGCGAAGGCTGACCACCTTGTGAAGATGGCCCATCTGTTGGTGGAGCGGCATCATGGTGAGGTGCCTTCAGACATGAACCAGCTTCTCGATCTCCCTGGTGTAGGCCGTAAGACGGCGAATGTCATCCAGAGCGTCGCCTTCGGGAAGCCCACCCTCGCTGTGGATACGCATGTCTATCGCGTGGCACATCGCTTAGGACTGGTCACGCAGCGTGCCAACACCCCCTACAAAGTGGAAATGGAACTGACGAAGTATATCCCGGCGGAAGATATTCCCCGCGCCCATCACTGGCTCCTGTTGCATGGCCGTTATGTATGTACATCAAGAAAGCCACACTGTGAAAAGTGTGGCCTCTCTAATGTTTGTTGTTACCCTGTCCCCAATTCCTGAATGCCCGGCGGTGGAACCGTTCCTCGGCAATCAAGACATCAAATACCTTAGATGGACTAATCACAGTGAAAAACTTCTGATGATAGAGCTGTTGGATCTTCTTCTGTTCCAACTCATTGGCATCACGCCTCTCCACGAGCTTGCGACAGCTGGCATCATCGACAGGCTTGACAAAGCCTTCCTTCCTCACCTTCTCGAAGATGGCACGCTGCTTCTGCTGCATCTCCCGGAACAGGGGGAAGAACTTGGCTGCCTCCTCAGGGGTCAGATTGGCCTCCTTCGTGATAAACTGCTCCATCTCGGCCTGGAACTTCTCCGGAGAGAATTTCCTGGTTTCCTGAGCCATTAATGGTGAAAAGGTGAAAAGGTGAAAGAGTGAAAGCCACACGGCCTTCATCCAGACACTTTTTACCTGACACCTTATCATACGATATCTCTTCATCACTCTTCCATCTTAATTCTTAACTCTTAATTCTTAATTCTTAAATTAGTACTCCGATGCCAGACAGGCATAGATATCCTGATTGTCGAGCATCATGTAGTCGGCAGCCTCCTCAAAGAAGGCATCGTCGGGCTGACTCTGCTGAATAACTTCTGCCACATGTCCCTGGTTCTGCTGCGACTCACCGGGAATCACCAGCCAGGCAGCGGTAGACACAAACAGCGCACAGACGGCTGCTGCAGCCCACCACACGGGACGCATCCAAACCCTCCGAGCCTTAGGACGACGGTCGGGAATCTGTTCCATCACCTTCGTTGTCAACTGCTCGAAATAGCCCTCAGGCACCGTAAAAGGATTCCTGCGGCCAAGCTTGTCTGATATGTACTTTTCTTCTTCCATCGAATGTTTGACGTATAAGTATTCAATTGGTTTAATCACGTAGCTTAAAAAATTCAGAGATTTTCTTCACGGCGATGTGATAGGAGGCTTTTAGCGACCCTTCCGTGGTGCCCAGCATCTGACTGATGTCGCTGTATTTCAGTTCATCAAAATAGCGCAATTGGAACACAGTACGCTGAACGTCAGGCAGTTGTGAAATGGCTTCCTGCAATAGTGCCTCGGTCTCCGTACCGTCGAAATAGGGGTCAGCCAACAAAGAGCTGGCCACCGAATATTCATCTCCACTGACAGTCATACGCCGTTTGTTTTTGCGCAGCAGATCAAGCGCCTCGTTGATGGCAATGCGTGAGAGCCAGGTGAATGCCTTCGAATCGCCTCCGAAAGTATCGAGGGCGTTCCAGGCCTTCAGGAATGCATTCTGCACCACATCGTCGGCATCATCATGGGTAAGCACGATCTTTCGGACCTGCCAGTAGAGCTGTTCACCATACTGACGCACAGCAGCCTCGAAGCCCTGACGTTGGGTCTCGGGGTTCAGGAGCATCTGTGTGATCTGCTGGTCGTCCATCACCTATAAACTATAAACTGTCAACTATATATTCCCCCATCTTCCTACGGATGACCTTGTCATAACCATAGAGGTCCGGATAGTATTTGACCTCTCCCGTCTCCGGATCTGGATAGGCAGTATAATAAATAATGTACACGGGCACGCGCGGATTAATATCCCGATAAGTGATGACCTTGAGTGGCCTGGGGTCTTCTTCATGCTCCTCCAGATACTCGAGACCTCTGTCGGTCTCCGGCTTCAAATCCATGGCGATACGGATCTTGTCGATGGTCCACTCGTCAGCACCCTGCAACAGGAAACGAGCCAGGTCGAAGGGTCTCTGCACCCTCACACAACCATGTGAGAGCGTCCGTCTTTCGCGGTTGAAGGCCCCTCTATTGTTCGTATCATGCAGATACACACCGAAGTTGTTGGCGAAGCGGAACACGATTCGTCCGAGGGAGTTGCCTGCCCCACCCCTCTGGCCCACACGCAGACCACCTTCCATCAGCTGACTCTTCGTCACCTTCTTTGGGTCAAGGGTATCACCCTTCGCACGGTCTATGATATAATAGCGGTTCCTGGCAAAGTAGGCAGAGTCTCCGCCATGGGCAGACACTTCTCCCTTCACGATTGACGGGGGGATGATCCATTCGGGATTCACCTGCATATAGGAGATCTCACTGTTCAGCAACGGTGTCTTCGTCGGTATCGCCCCACAACAGATCTTCATGGGCATCACACTGTCAGGACAGATGGCCCACAACTGTTGGGCAGGGATGTTCACCACCACCTGATGGGTTCTGCCATCCGGTCTGACGATCTGCCAGCGACAGCGTTCCAAGTTCGCGATGAGCGTCTCTCGCTTGGCACTGTCGGTGGTCTGTTCCAGTTGCTTCAGAAATGTCTGATAGAGGCTGTTGGTGGGGACTGAGGTCTGCAGATAGGTCATTCTGTCTGGCGACTTCAGCTTCTGTAGGGGTTCCTCATAGTCGGGAGCCTTCACCTCGTAGTCGAAGAGTCTGGCATAGCCCGTGCCGTCAGTCTTATAATCCATGTGGTTAAACACCTGGTCTGGCCGCATAAACCCATAGCGCTGCCCGACGGTATATCTGACATACGCCTTCGTCAGATGGTATTCCAGTCTGGGAAGCACCTCGTTGATGCTCTGTCCCACGGAGTCAAAACTGAGCTGATGCACCATCTCAAGGTCTGATGCAATCTCTGGCAGGAAGAACGCCTTCGGATCCAGTCCCTGTCTCGGCAGTTCTCTTTGCAACTGTGCCAACAGGGTGTCTGCCTGATCCGTCAACCCTGCCCTGTTATACCAGAGGGGCTCAAAGATCCGTCCTGTCTGCAGTTGTTTTACAGCTGTCTGATAATACGCCTTTGTCTTTTTGTCTGCCTCCCACTTCGACGTGTCGGCATCTAAAAGATGCGTCAGATACTTCCCTTGTTCGGTGGTATCCAACGCATGTACGAATGTTCCAAAGGCGGAAGAGTCGGCCTCGTCATACTCACGGTTTCCGTTCACACAGGAAGCCAGGAGCATGAGGCCCGTCGCAAGTCCTGTGATTAACGGACGTAGACCCTGCGGACGACCTTGCCTACCTTGACGATGTAGCAACCCTTCGGGATATTAAGTTCGATCTTCTGTTCCGGACTGTCTATCCGCTTGTGCAGCACGACATTGCCGGTGACGGTGACGATTTGCAGCACCTGGCCCTCTGCCCCTGTAATGGTCAGCGTGCCCTCACTGTAAACCACGTCCACCTCCTGCTCGTCCGTCAGTTCCATGACACCGGCGAAATACGCTGGAGCAGCACTGGCGGTCACAGGTACCAGCCAGAGGGCAGCCACGGAGAAGGTAAGAATGAGTAAACGTTTAATCATACGCATGCATATATAGTTTGGTGCAAAGTTAGCATTTTTCTTTGAAACCACAAAACTTTTTCGACGGAAAATGCAATTTTTACCTAAAAAGGAGGATTTTTACACGTCGATGATGTCCATTTCGTTCGTCAGACGGGTGTTTTCAAACACGGTCTTCGCCTCTTCCAGCAACACGTTCTCGTCGTTATAGCGCGAACTGTAATGGCCCAGTAATAACTGTCCCACACCTGCTTCCTTAGCCACCATCGCAGCCTGTCGGGCGGTAGAGTGACAGTATTTCTCAGCCGACTGGATCTTGTCCTCGCCATAGGTGCTCTCGTGGTACAGGGTACTCACGCCCTTTATCCGTTCGTGCAAGGTGGGGATATAGCGGGTGTCACTGCAATAGGCGTAGCTTCTGGGCGCATCGGCAGGTTCCACCAGTCGCTCGTTGGGAATCACATCACCGTCCTCTGTGGTCCAGTCTGCCCCCATCTTGATGTTGTTGATCTGACTGCGTGGCACACCGTAGGCCTTCAGCATCTCCGGTCGGATATGGGGCAACAAGGCTTTCTCACGGATGAGATAGCCACAGGTGGGCATACGGTGCTCCAGGGGAATGGTCTCTACGGTGATGCTGTTGTCCTCATAGACAATGGCCTGCTTGGAGGTATCCACAGGGTGAAACACCACCTCATAACCCAGGTCATGGGTGAAGAAGGCAATCTGGTCGTTCAACATGGGTCCCAGCGCCTCCGGGGCATGGATATGGAGGGGAGCCGTACGACCTAACAGTCCGAAGGTGGAGATCATCCCGATCAGACCGAAACAGTGGTCGCCATGCAGATGCGAGATGAACACCCGACTGAGTTTCGCGAAGTGCAGATGACACTTCCGCATCTGCGTCTGAGTCCCCTCCGCACAGTCGAGCATCAACAGCCTGTCCCTCACCTCCACCAGTTGTGAGGAGCCATTGTGACGAAGGGTGGGAAGCGCACTTCCACACCCTAAGATATGTACCCTGAAAGGCTCCACGACGTTTAGATCTTATTGAACTCGTCGCCGGTATCTTCCAGTTCCAGTCCGTGGAGGTCCACCTTGGGCTTCGGCTTCCAGCGGCTGTACTCGAAGGTCTCTGTCTCGTCACGGGGCTTGCCCAGTGTCTTGAATGCCAGCGTGTCGGCACCGAGGGTGAGGATCTCGTAGCGGTTCAACTCTTCCTCGTCACCGCCACCCTCACGCATGAGTTCGATCTCCAGCTCACCGTTGAAGATCTTCCAGGTGCGATAGACGATCACCGACTGGTCGATGCTCTCTGCCACACCACCCTCTTTGATGCGGATGCCAATCTCAGCACTGCCGTCAATGGGGTCTGGCATCACCCAGTCACCCATGAGTGTGTTCAGGTTGATCACGAGCAGGGCGTTCTTCTTGAGCGAGTCAGCCAGCACGGCCACACGGTCTGCCACCTGGAGACCACCCAGCACCTTGCCGGCCTCCTGGGCCTTGGTCAGACTCAGCGACAGGGTGTCACCGTTGTCGGTTGTCAACTCCAACGTGTTCATGGCCGTTCCATCCGTACACACGCCATAGATGGTCTGGTCTCTGAACATGGAAACATCGGTCTTCTCGGTTTCCTCTGTTTCCTCAACCTGTGCCTGTTGTTTACCACCACAGCTGCCCAATACCATTGCCGCAGCCATCATCAAAAAAAGTCCTGTTTTCTTCATATCAATTCGATAAATTCGTTTAATTCGTTGTCTTAAAAAACTATTTCTTTGTCTTCGCCTCCTGCCACAGCTCCTCCATTTCCTCGAGTGTCATCTCCGTCAGGGGTTTCCCGACTCTGATGCTATGTTCCTCGATATAATTAAACCGTTCGATAAACTTCCGGTTCGTCATCTCCAGCGCATTATCAGGGTTCAGTTTATACAGTCTCGCAGCATTGATGACGGCGAAGAGGAAATCTCCCAACTCCTCCGTCGAACGTTCCTTGTCATCCTTGTTCAGTTCGGCCTCCAGCTCGTCCAGTTCCTCACGCACCTTCTGCCACACGTCCTCACGTTTCTCCCAGTCGAAGCCCACGTTCCTGGCTTTGTCCTGGATCCTGTACGCCTTGATGACACTGGGCAGCGCAGCCGGCACACCCGACAGCACCCTTTCATTCCCGTCCTTCTCCTTCAGCTTGATCTGCTCCCAGTTCTGCAGCACCTGTGTGACGGTGGTGACCTTTTCCCCGTTGGCAACAGGGGAAAGATCATCGGGCACGTATGGCAGCGGCTTGGGGTCCTCGGCATCGATCTGCGACGGATGATACACATGCGGATGCCTCGTGATCATCTTTTTCGTCAGGGCGTCACACACGTCCGCCATGTCAAACTGTCCCTGTTCCTCTGCGATCTTCGCATAGAAACAGATGTGCAGCAGCACGTCACCCAGCTCCTTGCAGATGTCGTGGATATCGTTCTTGATCAGGGCGTCGCAGAGCTCGTATGTCTCTTCGATCGTATTGGGTCTCAGACTCTCGTTCGTCTGTTTCTTGTCCCACGGACAGTTCGCCCTCAACGCGTCGAGCACGTCGAGGAAACGACCGAAAGCCTTCATTTTTTCCTCTTTTGTATGCATAATACATTAATAATTGGGGCAAAGATACAAAATAATTGAGAATTGAGAATTGAAAATTAGAATTTTTATGTAATTTTGCACCGATTTTTGAAAATAATTAAACATAAAGCATGGAACTTGCAAGTAAATACGACCCAAAAGAGGTCGAATCGAAATGGTATCAGTACTGGCTTGACCACAAACTCTTCGCCAGCAAACCCGACGGACGTGAACCCTATACGATAGTCATCCCCCCGCCCAATGTGACGGGTGTGCTCCATATGGGACACATGCTCAACAACACCATCCAGGACATCCTGGTACGTCGTGCCCGTATGGAGGGTAAGAACGCCCTGTGGGTTCCTGGCACCGACCATGCCTCCATCGCCACGGAGGCCAAGGTGGTGAAGAAACTCGCCAGTGAGGGTATCAAGAAACACGACCTCACCCGTGAACAGTTCCTTGAGCATGCCTGGGCCTGGACCCACGAGCACGGCGGCATCATCCTCCAGCAGCTGCGTCGCTTAGGTGCCAGCTGCGACTGGGACCGCACTGCCTTCACCATGGACGAGAAGCGTTCCGAGAGCGTCATCAAGGTCTTCGTCGATCTCTATAACAAAGGCCTCATCTACCGTGGCCTGCGTATGGTGAACTGGGATCCCAAGGCCCTCACCGCCCTCTCCACCGAGGAGGTCATCTACAAAGAGGAGCAGAGCCACCTCTTCCACCTGAAATATTATGTGGCAGATCTGCAGACGCTCGATAACGAGGAAGCCCTCAAGGCCGATGGCAATGTTATCCACAAGGATGACCGTGGCTACTACGCTGTCGTGGCCACCACCCGTCCTGAGACGATCATGGGCGATACCGCCATGTGTATCAACCCCAAAGACCCGAAGAACCAGTGGCTCAAGGGCCGCAAGGTCATCGTGCCTCTGGTGAACCGTGTCATCCCCGTCATCGAAGACCGTTATGTGGACATCGAGTTCGGTACGGGCTGTCTGAAGGTTACACCGGCCCACGACACCAACGACTACATGCTCGGTAAGACGCACAACCTCGAGACCATCGACATCTTCAATCCCGACGGTACCATCTCCGACCAGTCACCCATCTACGTGGGTATGGACCGTATGGACTGCCGCAAGCAGATTGCCAAGGATCTCCAGAAGGCTGGTCTCATGGAGAAGATTGAGGACTATACGAACAAGGTGGGCTACTCTGAGCGCAACCCCGACACCCCCATCGAGCCCCGTCTCTCCCTGCAGTGGTTCCTCAAGATGCAGCACTTTGCTGACATCGCCCTGCCACCGGTGCTCAACGGCGAACTGAAATTCTATCCGCAGAAATATGTGAACACCTATAAGAACTGGTTGGAGAACATCCAGGACTGGTGTATCTCGCGTCAGCTGTGGTGGGGTCACCGCATCCCGGCGTATTATTATAATGAGGAAGGCGACTTCGTGGTGGCCGAGACACGGGAAAAGGCCCTGGCACTGGCTCAGCAGAAGGATCCGAAGGTCACCGACGCTGATCTCCGTCAGGAAGAGGATGCCCTCGACACCTGGTTCTCCTCATGGCTCTGGCCCATCTCCCTCTTCGACGGTATCAACAACCCCGGCAACGAGGAACTCAAATACTATTACCCCACCAACGTCCTCGTGACAGGTCCCGACATCATCTTCTTCTGGGTATCCCGAATGATCATGTCCGGCTACGAGTATGTGGGTGACATGCCTTTCAGAAGCGTTTACTTCACAGGTATCGTTCGCGACAAGCTCGGACGAAAGATGTCGAAGTCACTCGGCAACAGCCCCGACCCCATCGAACTCATCGAGAAGTTCGGTGCCGACGGTGTGCGCATGGGTATGATGCTCTCTGCCCCCGCAGGCAATGACATCCTCTTCGACGAGGCCCTCTGCGAACAGGGACGAAACTTCAACAACAAGATCTGGAATGCCTTCCGCCTCGTAAAGAGTTGGAAAGTTGCCGATTCATCCAACCCATCCAGCCCATCTTGTCCATCCAGCAACTCCATCGCCACCTCATGGTTCGAGGCCAAACTCCGTGAGACCAATGCCGAGGTCGATGACCTCTTCAAGAAATACCGTATCTCCGAGGCTCTCATGGCAGTCTATAAGCTCTTCTGGGATGAGTTCTCATCCTGGTATCTGGAGATGGTGAAGCCCGCCTATGTCAATGGTGAGGCACAGCCCGTGGACCGTGAGACCTACGACAAGACACTCTCCTTCTTCGAGCAGCTGCTGAAGATGCTGCATCCCTTCATGCCCTTCATCACCGAAGAGCTCTGGCAGCACCTTTACGACCGTCAGGACGGCGAGAGCATCATGCGCGACAAGTTGGAGATTCCCGCTCCTACGGCTGCAGACAGTCAGCTCATCGCCCAGATTGAGAGTGTGAAGCAGATTGTCTCCGGTGTGCGTATGGTTCGTTCTTCGAAGAACATCGCCCCGAAGGAACAGCTCGAACTGCAGGTGATTAGCCAGAACGACTTTGAGGCTTTCAACAGCATTATCACGAAGATGGCTAACCTCAGTGCCATCAACGTCGTGGCAGAGAAGGATCCCACGGCATCTGCCTTTATGGTCGGTACAGACGAATTTGCAGTGCCCCTGGGCAATATGATCGATGTCGAGGCAGAGATCCAGAAGATGGAGGCTCAGCTGCAGCATCTCGAAGGTTTCCTCGCTGGTGTCAAGAAGAAGCTCTCCAATGAGCGTTTCGTCGCCAACGCCCCCGAGGCAGTCGTCGCCCTCGAACGTAAAAAGCAATCCGACGCCGAAGAGAAAATCGCTTCTCTCCAGGCTTCCATCGCAGCCCTCAAGAAATAGTTATTCATAATGAGGAAGCATTATACCGTTGCTGGACACGGCTTTACTGTGGATGCAGAAGACGCCATATTCACAGAAATGAAGCAGTACAAGCCATTCATAGATGAAGAGGATGGTAACATTCTCTTTACCTTCCGTATCCACAAATCAGATACACCTATTATATATAAGGAGTATCATAGGCAGGAGGAAGAAGGTCAGTCGATAATTTGTGGGGAAACTCCCGAGGGGAATAATATCCTTGAATACCGACTTGGAAACAAAATCGTGGGTTGGCTGGTATGCAGTCATGACTACAAGGAAGGAGATGTTTATTATTTAGGCCGACAAAGGTTATTTGTGATCAACGGTGCACTGATGATGATGTACACCTTTGCCACATCCGACAAGTTGACGACTCTCTTCCATTCTTCCGTGGTCAGCTATCACAATAAGGCCTATATGTTCCTTGGCAAGAGCGGAACCGGCAAGAGTACCCACTCACAACTCTGGCTTAAGCATATCGAAGGAACGGAACTAGTCAACGATGACAATCCCGTTGTCCGCATCATCGATGGCGAGGCCCGGGTCTACGGATCGCCTTGGAGTGGCAAGACGCCGTGCTATAGAAATGTCGACTACCCGATTGGCGGTATCGTCAAACTGAAACAGGCGCCACACAATGAAATCCGTCGTATGAAACCCATTGAAGCTTATGTCGCCCTTGCCATGAGCATATCGGGTATGCGCTGGAAGAAACAAATGGGCGACGGGCTGCATCAGACAGAGAATCAGTTGACGGCAACCGTTCCTGTATGGCATCTGTCCTGTCTGCCAGACCAAGAAGCGGCAGAATTATGCTGTAAGACTATCACTTACAAAGATTAATAGATTATTATCATATGAGACAAAAGAAAGGACTTGTACTTCGCGACGTATGTGGCGAGAAAGTAATCATTGGAGAAGGATTGGAAGCTGTCGACTTCGGCCGTTTGATGTGTTTGAACGACACAGCAGCCTGGCTTTGGGAGAAAGCATCTGAGATGGGAGAGTTTTCCGTTGAAGGACTTGCTGAAGCCCTCTTCGAGGAATTTGAAGTAACAAAGGAACAGGCTCTTCACGATGTGAAAGACATCGTAGCCAAATGGGAAGAGTCCAGTATCTTAGAATAAAAAAGTCTGCAGCGTGCTGCAGACTTTTTTAAACCTACAATTTGATCATTAATTTAGAAAGTCTTTCCAAACACAATAAACAGGAAAGTTTTTAATAGAATGGTTATATCCAATGCCCACGAACGATTCTCCAGATAGTCAAGGTCGTACTGAAGACGTACAAGCATCTTCTCCATCGTGTCCGTATAACCATTATAAAGCGTAGCGTAGCTCGTCACACCCGGCCGAATCTGATAAAGCATATAATAGCGAGGATCTTCCTTCTCTATCAACTTGATGTAATAAGCTCGTTCCGGACGGGGACCCACAAATGCCATATCACCTATAAAAACATTCCATAATTGCGGAAGCTCATCAAGATGATGCTTTCTTAAAAAACGTCCGATTTTGGTCAGGCGAGGATCTTTATGTCCTTCCTGTAGCAACATGGGCTTTTCTTTCTCTGCATCCATTTTCATCGAACGGAACTTATAGATAGTGAACGGACGTCCAAAACGTCCTATCCGCTCCTGTTTGAAAATCGCAGAACCACCGTCTTCGTGTTTCACAGCGAAATAACAGAACACAAAAAGAGGAGAAAAAAGAATCAAGGCTACCAGAGCAGCCAGACAATCAAGAATACGCTTAGTATTCCGCTCAAAAGCACTCATGCCGTCTGGAATAAACCGTATTTCCGCATCGTTATCAGTCCTTTTCTCACTCATTATTTCACCATTATTTCTTTCAAGGGTGCAAAGTTACAAAAAAAACGGTAATATTCTCAACTAAATAGCTTCTTTTTTTGTTCCGAACATCTTTTCTACACAAATCTCAGTGGCATGTCCACCTATATAGGTGAATTTATTCTTAATCATATCCCGCGTTTTCAGGCATTCTGCCTCGTAATCCATCTGTCGAATGTGATTCAATACTTCATCCTCAGTATAGAGTACACCACTTGGCATCTCTTTCTCAAAATCAATATTCAAATGACGGCGTTTGGCATAAGTCTGATAGTCATAGGCAAAACAAATAATTGGCCGTTCCAAGATGGAGAAATCAGTGATACATGAAGAATAGTCCGAAATCAGAATATCACTGACGACAAACAAGTCATTAATAACAGGATACGATGAATAGTCTCTCACGAAATCATTGAATTCTATGCCTAACAACTTCGTGGTATAATGGTGAGTACGGAACAAAAGGACATATTCATCTTTTAGATTTGCCTCCCATTTATCCATCTGAATAGGGGGCTTGATAGAATAAGTTTTACCATGATCATCACTGTCACGCCAAGTTGGAGCATACAAAATGACTTTCTTGTCAAGAGGTAATCCCAAAGCTTTCTTTTTGGTTATCACGTCATCAGCAGACACCTGATATAACATATCATTCCGAGGAAGTCCACTGGGCAGCATGATGGATTCTGGTGCTTTGAAACTCCTCATCAGCACTTTCTTATGGAACTCACTCTCATAACAAAAAAAGTTCAAATGACTGAAATCATAGTCTTTACGTCCCGGAACATCGTTACCAACTGCATTCAGGCTACAGCCATGCCAGGTATTCAGATAGATACAATCCCTCTTCTTATACCGCAAACCGCGTTCGATATTGACACTCGTAATCCAATAACGGGCTTTCAGAGTTGTTTTGAAATAATGAAACGTATCCACTTTAACCTTAAATGCCGGACCCGGAATCTCTATATCCAAATCTTCCAGCGCCCAAACCATCGTAAAATCCTTAAATTGCGGCAGACGAACCATATACTCATAAATGGCTTTGGGACTATCATTGTATTTACAACTCAAGGCACTAAACAACACCATTTTATCATCAGTCTTTACAAAAAAGCCCCAACACCGCATCACAGCATTGGCAATTATCCTAATTACTTTTAGGATCCAACTGTGATGTTTCAACACATAATCAATCTTTGCTTTATAACTTTGCATAATAAATTACTATTCCTTTCCTTTGAAAAAACTTCTATAGCATAATTTAATCCTTTCATCCCTTTTGCTTTCAACTTCTCAGATGACTCAAAAGCAGCTCTTTTCATCACCTCTGACAACGACTTACAATCCTCTGGTTTTACAGTCCATCCAGCTCCACTCTTCTTAATGCAATCAGCCGTATCGCTGTCTTGATCTACTGAAGCAATAATAGGCTTAGCTGAAAACATATAAGCTATCAACTTACTGGGAACAGAATACCTTGCATAGCCTTTCTTAATAGGGAGCAGCATGACATCTGCCTTCGCCTGCGTCTCAGGAACCATTCCCGTTGGCACATCCCAAAACTCTATCTGACAAGAATAGTTCTTGGCCTTTCGCTGTAAATCTGCCTTTGAAGGTCCTGAACCGGCAATGACAAGCCGCGCATCCTTCAAATCAGCCATGGCAAAAGCATCAAACAACAACTCTATTCCTGCCAATGGCCCGACATTCCCCATATACATAAAGGTAAAAGGAGTTTTCTCAGATAGACGCCCATTTTTCTCGGCATATTCAAGAAATGGCTTTTCGTCCTGCCAATTCCTGACAACCACAAAATGATTCCTGTCTATTTGCCGACTCTCTGACAGATAATCAGCCATCTTCTCTGAATTTGTCTGAACGCAAGCAGCATGGCTAAGGGTGTGTTTATTTAAAGGAAGCAACAAATGCATCACCAGCCATTTCAAAGGTATTAAGTTTGGCAGCTTAGAAGTCAGAGACTCAGGGTAGATATCCTGAACAGGGGTGATATAAGGTATCTCATATTGGCATGCAGCTTTAGCAACCAAATAGACGCCAAACAAATGCCAGGAGTCATTGTAGACAAAGTCAATCTCCTCATGATGCTGACGAATATACTTGGCACACCACCGTCCATGACTGAGACTCTCACGCATTCTGCCTATTGGAGAGGAGGCTGGGCATGTATAGGCATCAAATTCTATTACCTCAAATGGCAGGCCTGTATAATCATAGTCCGGAAAAGCAAATCCCTTCGGCCTTGTCGGATGAGGCCGAAGGATTGTTACCTGACAATTCTCTGAGAGCTTGATTGCCAAATCGGTCTGAAGTCGTGCTGACACAACCGGTTCCGGGTAAAACACGCCACAAACGAACAACACCCTCTTTCTTTCCATTTACGCTTTTTTCTTAGCGTCAAAACGATCCTTGATCTTCCAACGCTGATTAGTCAGTTTTGCAAAAGGCTTCCATAGCGCCTCCGACGGGAACATACGCGCCAACAGGAAATCTCTATAAATATCTGTCAAGGCCGTAGCTAAAGCACCGTGTTCCCTGAAGGTGTATCGTGTATCCATCGTTCCAAAGTTTCCTGTCTCGAAGATCTCCTCTGCAAGGAATTCTCCTGCTTTATCATTAGGTTGCATCAATAAATAGCGATGATCCAAGCCCAACACCTTCTCAAGAATCCACATCACAGCTCCGGCAAACTTCTTCATCCCAAGATAATTGACCGCCTTGCAGAATTCTTCCTTCTCAGCATCAGAAAAGCCCTGTTTCAACAGATAATAATAGTCTATGAACTGCCGCAGTCCGATTCCCTCATTAAAGAAATGACGCATCATATGCGACAACAAGAAAATGGCATTGAAACCATTCGTTGGTGTACAAACATGTTTACCTAACACAGGATTGTTGTTTGCGAACTGCTCAGCCTGATGGCTTTTATAATAGTTTTGCAACCGTCTGTTGTGCAAAGGACTTGCCATCTGCGAAGGAAGATAATGAACTTCAACGTCCACATCCTTATATATGGGGAAATCTATATGATGAAACTGCTCAAATGTACCCGGTGTCTTCGAATGTACGAAATCCGTAATGGTCTTACGGTCACCTTCTACCCAAATATCAATATCACCAGCAGCACGACTTTCAGGATTTGGATACATCAATGCAAGCCCCTGCCCTTTCAGAATGCATGACCTTAGACCTGACTGTGCAAACATTTCTGACAGATCCGCAACTCTGCGATTAACCACTTCGAAATGTCGTCTTTTCTTTTCCGTGGCATAAAGCCACCTCATCACCTCCTGTCTCTCCACATATTCAGGATACTGTTGACGGCACAGCTTCACACCTTCAAAAAGCACTCCTACAATAGCCTGCTTCGCTGCAAAAACCTTAAGTTCTGACCAGTCCATCGACTGAACTGTTCCCTTAGTGGCACTTTTACCCTGGAGGGTACTTCTAAGAAATGATAATATAGGCGTATTTAGTGATAACATATTTCAATCTAATTGCTGTTGCCGTATCCACAATGACAAGATGCTGTACGATTCTTCGTGATTCTCCCATGAATTACTCTGAATAGTCGAACTGGCTCCCTCCAAGTGTGTGACTTCCAACTTTGGTACATAATATACAGGAATTTGTAACTGGCGACAACGATAAGCCAGATATAATTCCTCATTGTATAAGAACATTTTTTCATGAAAAATAGGACTTAGTGCCTGTGAAGCCTGACACGTCAGTATGATGAATGAGCCATGAGCAGAAAACACCTTCACCTTTCGACCTCCATTCAATTTGGTCCAGATTACCAATAATTCCCTCATAATACGGTTAAAAGCAAACGCTACGTTCATCAACAGGTTACTCTTCCACCGGTATGACAAATCAAGAAGTTTCAAATATAGCCCAACCTTAAATGGCAGATGAGGGTTCTGACGATGACCATTCTCCATTCTGACATCTGCTGCATATACAGCCTTTAAATCATCCATTTGGTTCAAAAAATTTATATCCCTGATAATGATGTCTGAATTGGAAAGGACCAGGAAGCGATATTGATAATGTTCCATAGCGTATCTGGATCCAATATTGTTACCTGCCCCGTACCCTTTATTTGGTACTGAAATAAAGTCCGCACCATATCCTAAAGACAACGTCCGACAGGCCTCCTCTGTTTCCTGATTGCAGAAACTGTTGACAACAATAACACGATAGCTATATGGCAATACCAAAGAAGCAAAGAACTGCTGCAACACTTCTACATTCTTATATACCAACACCACAAAGACCAGCTCGTAGTATGGCTTTTCTATTTGATTCTCGCTAACAGCCATGGTTTTATGATTCTATCCACCCAATTGATAATACCTCCCAAGAGACGATGCCTTTCACAAAACCATTTGAAATGTCTCCAATATCGGATATACCACTCAACTGTATTATGCGGCCAAGTCTCAAAATAAGGATTTCTCTCAATGTTTTCTTCAAAGAAAGAATACTTCACCTGGTTTAGGTAAAGCACATACGACAGACATGTCTGATCTCTACCAGAATAGTTGACAACATGGTAATACCAGTCATCCATCAGTTTTTTTCCCAACTCACTATGGTGATTACGCAAGATAATTTTATTATCAGAGATTCCTGCATGCTCGGGCATTCCTGCCTTTTTGTAATCTTCAAACTGTTTCTTTAATAGTGCGGGATCGGCATTTCTACGCCTTAGACACCTCTTTATCTCCACAAATATGCAATCATTATGTGGATGACGGAAGTTCATCATAACCAGATCCTTTGATATGTGTTTATGAAGGAATGCGCTGATATCACCTTTTATCATTATGGAACCATCAATATAGAGTGAATACTCATATTCCTTCAATACTGTATATGGATACAACAGTTTTATTTCCCTGTTTAATAAAGATGGGGACTCTCCATTCGTATCCACCTTAACAATCTTCCAAATCTTTGAACGAACCTTATCTGAATCAGTATAACAGATGAAATCTATTCCTTTTGGAACCACAACAGGATCTTTCAGCCAGTCATAGTTATTAAATATCGCCGTATAGACAACAAACCTGTTCATGTCAGATTTCCAACAACTGATAGTTTACCCACAGGATATCAGAAGCACTCTTAAAGAAGAAGAAGCTATTGAAAAGTATATATATAACAGCACATGCGAACTGCCATGATGACGACTTGAGATATTGGAGTGTATTAGGTATAATCAGAAATGTCATATTAGTAAAAAACATCGCCACACGACTCGTCAGTCCAAATCCGAATCCCATACCCGCCGAATAGACGATGACGGCAAGTATCATGACAATGGACAAGAGGCGGTTGATACCTTCTTCATAAAAATGTTCCTTCATCACAATTATCCTGAAAAGGAGAATGGCAGATAATAATGCAGGCATCTTCCAACTAGCTCCTTCGTAATTATCAGCATTAATTATATAATAGGCATATTCTGGAACGACGTACTCCACAAACCATGGCAAAAGAGTATCGAAACCGGCAATCAACAACACTGTCAAAAACAGCAATAACAATAACAAATATCTCCAATTCTTTATCCCATATAGGAAATAAACTGGTAAGAAAATGACAGACGACATATGTACCGAAAAAGCGATACCACTGAGCAAGAGGAAAGGAATGACCTTCCTATTGATGATAAACGGAAAAGAAAACAGATAAATACTAATGGCCAAAAATGCCCTCAGAATAAATAGGGACTGAGGGAATGAATCTGTCATAAACACAAATACTGAAACCCATAATATTGGAGAATACTGCCTGACAGAGAAATAAACGGCATAGAGAATAAAAACGCTCGTCAGTATAAACAAGATCTGGTCAGAACTAAACAAGCTTGAAACAGCCTTGATAACTAATGCAAATCCTGTTTCCGTTTTCAAAGACTCATACCCCAAACCAATAACTCTTGTCCACGAAACATTATCTGATTCATAAAAAGCATCCACATAAAAAGGAATATCATCAAGTGTCAAAGGATTCTTAAAAGCATGAAAAATAAAAATCGCACCTAATGATAGGAGCAAATACACATTTAAACGCTCATCAGAAAGATATCGCAATGTCCGTTCTTTCACAGGCATGAAAGTATACTCCACTACATTGGTGAATGCTGTAATGGCGATAACGATTTCAATAATAAAAAGAAGATAAAAAAGATGCATGACTATCTTTCTGATAACATTTGGTTTGCTATCTTCTTAAATTTCAGCACACGATAGATAAACTCAACAAGATATGCTACCATGGAAATCATAACAAACGCCATGAGAGAATTCATATGATGAGTCATATAACAACAAATGAGTAATACCAAATAAAAGCCTGTAGTAATCAGAATACTATTTAAGACATATCTGTTATACCCGAATGCGACAAAAACATTAAAAGCGATCAGTACACTGACCGATAGCAACATTGGTGCCATTGTGAAGAGTCTGAGAGGTAGAAGATCAACTTCTTCATTCAAGAAGAACCGACCAATAAAAGGCAGGGTTATATTAACAACGACAACTAATATGAATGATATGAAGACAGATACCATGATAGTCTTTCTAACCTCTGGAATACTTCTGTCCTTTGCTGCACGGGGGAACATTGCAATCCGGAGGATCTCGGTGGGCTTTGATACCAACAAATTTATTTTCATACCCAAATCATAGATAACAACATTACCCATTCCAATAAGTCCACCCATTAACAAGATATTAAAGCGATCCTTGATTGCCGTTATCATATCAGAAGCAAAAATGGGCAAAGACTCCTTTATCAATGAGAATACTGCCCTGCTACTGACTTTCTTCAATCTCAAGCCCAATAGGCAAAAAACAATATACAAAGAGAAAAGGCCACCCAAAAGATAACCTATAGAATATAAAAGCGGCACCAGATAAAGATCTGATGAATCTTTAACCAATGCAAAAATCAACACGATGAAAAATGACTTAACCATCACCACGACGAAAGTGGCATACTTCATTTTCTCCAAACCTTGGAACAGGTATTGTGGAAATAATACGTCATAAATGGCCATGCCATAGGTAAGCGTGAATATCAGGCAGCTTTCACGATAGGTTGGTGTTAACAATACAATCAATAGAAAAACGGCTAAGCCTATCAGCCAGACGACTGCTCTTCCTACAAAAACAGAACTGAATATCTCAGACAATTTTTGTTTATCGTCTCTATAGATGGAGATATATTTGGCACAAACACTGTCTGAACCCCAGATTACAAACAAAGAGATATATGATACCAGCACCTGGGCCGTGATAAACACGCCATACATATCACGCCCGATGACTCTGACCAGATACGGATAGGTAATTAGAGGGGCTATCACATTGAATACTTGAAGAATCGTTATGTATGAAGTGTTCTGTACAAGTGTTCTGTTTCTTTCTGTATTGATCTTAAGCATCATACTTTTTCAAGTCCAACCAACCGCCTATGATATCATCCCATTCATCAGGTGTCACACTAAAGAAACCAGAAAGATGGAAGAAAGTCATTTCACCAAAGAAGATGTGATTATTAATTAAATACATATCAACACGGACATGAGGAATTCCTTTTGAAAGCGTACGAGCAATTTCTTTCATTTCCTCAAACTTATCAGGCATTGATGGTCTTACTTCTGCATGAGGATCTTTAAATTTAAAAGGAAGATAATTCCAGTCCATATCAAAAAAATCTGTTCTTGGGTCTGCTGACACGTCCTTTGAAATATACATCATTTTAGGTTCTCCATTAAAACAGAAGAACTTATAATCCGTCAAAGCATCACCATTCCCATCTTCCAAGTACTTTTCCGCGATTATCCTTGGCTGAATATCCTTATAGGGCCATTCACGCTTATTCCAATAATAATTCTTTCTAAGCTCTCTATTGAAAAAAGAACGGGCTTTAACCTTGCTGAATGTACTCTTGTCTTTGCAGATCATAAACCCACCAGAATCATGAGTACACTTCAAGACAAACCGCTCTGGCAAATGATCAAAGTCAATCTCATCGAAAGAGTTCCATACACCTAACAGAGGGACGACTTTATCTACACCTATTTTTTTACTCACATAATCTTTAACCGCATATTTGTCTGTCAACTTCGTATATAGCGGATTCCTATCATGCAGTTTCAGCCAATTCAACTTTTCACTAAATGTATGGGGGGTCTTCAAATCTGGCCATTTCTTTAAATGCAGGTAATAGAAAATTTTGATGTACAACTCCGCCGGCCAAAGCCTGGCTGTCAGCACCATAAAGTAGATACCAGCCATCTCTGGCTCCTTCAGAATCTTACGAAGGTATTTCATCTTAGTTCATTTATTTATGGTTGAAAATGATAACAGGCGACGCAAGGCGCTGGCTCTCAGCCCACTCGTTCAGATGATAGATGGCAGTCTTGGGGGTCTTCCCGGAACGGCATACATAGCAGGTCATATCAGCCAGACCGTCAATCAGAATATCACCATATTGACCAACTGCTGATGTATCAAGCACGATGAGGTCGTAGTGTTCTTTCAGGATAGTCAGAACCTTCATCATATTTTTGTGTGCCAATAAATCGGCAGGATGAACAGAAGGAATCCTACCTGCTACAAGAATGTCTGGTACACCAGAAACGGAGGATTTCTTCACTAAGTCCATAACTTGATTGATATCACTCTCCCCATTTATTAATATGCTGCACAAACCCTTCTCTTCCTGGAGGTTAAAAGCACGCGCCACTGAAGGATTGCGGAAATCCATATCACATAACAAAACTTTTTTACCCATCTCGGCTAAGGATTCTGCAAGATGGATGGCCATATATGTCTTTCCATCACCTGTTGCATTTGAGGTGACAAGTACGGTCTTTTGCCCTTCTTCCATTTGATGCAGCAGACTTGACCTGCAATTGACGAATGCTTCTTTTGTCAGAGATCCTTCTGAAGGGATCTCACCGCAGACAGGCAGACTGGTCAATCCCTTCAAATCCTGACTATCACTGATGGTGCCTTTCAACCATCTACGAAGATGTAATGTGATAAATGGCAGCAATATGCCTATTACAAATGCTAACAGTAAGACAATCTTCGTTCTAGGCTTAACTTTCCTGTCGTATTGAACCATGTCTATGAAACGACCTTTATCCACCGTATTAATCAAGTCCATGGCATTCTCCTCACGCTTCTGCAGCAATGACAGGAACACACCCTCCTTGATCTTACGTTGACGACCTATCTCCGTTAAGGCCCGTTCTTGTTCCGGCGCGTCAGCGACACGGCCCATATACTTATTATACTCCCGTTCCAGACTGCTACTGCGCAGACGAAGAGACTCTATGTCACGCTTCAGGGCATTCTTAATCACAGGTTGGAGCTCATCAAGCATCGCTGTGACGCGCATCACCTGAGGAGACTTTTCTGTAGCGCTCTTCAACAGAAGGTTCCGCTCTGTCACCAGACTATTATGACGGACGATGACTGTGACAACATCCCCGAGAGTGGCATTTGAAGAAGAGGCAGGAACAGCATCCGAAGAACTTACAGACGAAGAAACAAGACCACCAAGATTGACAGGTATGATTTCATAGACATTGGCAGGATCATCCACATACTCCTTCATATAATTCAGAAGTTGCAATTGAATGCCAAGTCCTACAATCTGCGACTCATAGCTACTTTTCTTCTTCATCACCTCTTCAGCGTCCACCCTCACATCGGTCACCTGATAACGTTTCTTATAACTTTCCAAATTCTCGTCGGTTAGTCCAAGATCCTTATCTACCATAGTCAGACGCTCTTTGACAAACTGATCATACTTGCTGACTTCTTTATGCTTCTCTTCCGTGGAAAATGTATTATACTCATCTACCAAGCTATTAATGTAATCATATCCCCGTAAGATACTCTCGTCCTTCATCGACAACAGGACTGTACTCGTCGCTTTCTTAGAGGCAGTGCTGATAGCAATCCTCTTGGAGAATTGCTGGGCAGCAAGGGTCGGTGGAATGACAGACACATTCAGCTGATAGTCTTCCCGATAAGGTTTCATCTGTTCAGATGTCAGATCTTTATTCTCTGTAAGCACCAGATTGCCGATACTGGTTTTAACTGTAAATGGGAACTGAGAAAAATGTTGCTCAGATAGTTCTGTTTTGTTCTTACCAGAATACACGATTCCCTCTACGCGGAAACCTTCGTCTGACTTATAGATTGAAAGACTGATACGATGTGCAGTCATTGGCAGGTCGTCATCCATCAGCTGAATCATCTCAGGACTGACGGACACATTGATAGGTTGATTCTTATACACCAATCGGTCCTTTAAGAATTTATGAATGCGATATTCAGTATGAAGTCCGAGTTGATTAACAACGTTTCTGGCTAATAATTTGGAACCCAGGATCTCCTTCTCATTCTCGACACCATTCGCACCACCGAGGCTACTTCCAAGACCTAAAGGAAGTTGGTTTGATAACAAAAGGGCGGCACTGGAAGAACTCGAGTTACTCTTCTTCTCCGTCACTAAGATTTTACCTGTCACACTATATGCCGGACGGGCAAAGTAAATATATAAAAGACCGCATAACAGGCATAGAACAACCGATAATGCAAACCATCTCCTATTTGACTTAAAATCCATCCAGATCTGGTGGACATCATATATTTTTTGTTTCTTCATACAAGTTTTATTTCAAAATACTGACAAGCAGTGTAGCCACTGACACTAAGATACTTGTAGCCGACAACCAAAGTGTTGTCATACTACCAATGGTGGAGTTTTGCGCCTTGATTTTGTTCGGCTCCACATAGAGAATGTCGTTCTGCTGCAGATAGTAGTAAGGCGAACTAACGATATTGGCATCGTTCAGATTCAGAGTATGGTAGCTCTTGGTTCCGTCACTTTCCTCTCTGATGAGGGTCACATTGTTTCGGACACCATAGATAGTCAGATCTCCAGCCTTTGCCAGTGCTTCGAGAACATTTATTTTCTCACGCTCTATTTGGAACGTTCCAGGCTGATCCACCTCTCCCAACACAGAGACAGAAAAACTCGACATCCGCACGTTCACAACTGGTTTTTCTAATTCCTTCAGATAGGGACTGATCTTCTCGGTAATCAGCTTTTCCGCCTCTGTTTTTGTCAGCCCACCTATTTTCAACTGTCCGACGATGGGGAAATTGATCATTCCATCATTATCCACAAGATAGGTCTGTAGCTGGGTCTGAGAGGTCGGCGTCACCAGGTTAAATTGTCTGGCTGCCTCAGGCGTCGTAGTACTGACAGTGATGGTCAACACGTCTTTCGGCATGATACGGGCATCTGCGAGATAACCTTGTACAGTCTTTTCTATCGCTTCGCGATTTTGGAAGTAAGTCACATTCTTGGGTGAGGCGCATGATGTCAGCAGACAAACTGACGCAAATACCAAGAACAATAGGATATGGTTCTTTTTCATAAATGATGATAATTTGTTTGCGAGTGAAGACAAAAAGAGAGGGTCACCCTGTTTCTGCAGAGTGGCTGACATATACAGTTCAATGTCCTTTACCCTCATAATGCACTGATTCCCAGCCACATTACGCATTCCAAACATTGATATGGCATATAATTGGGTGCAAAGATACGTAAAAAATAGCGAAAAACAAAGAAAAAGCCTCCTAATTATTCTTTCTTTGAAAGAAAAGCATTACCTTTGCCCTCGAAATGGAAAGTAACGACATCATCAGATGGTACCCGATGCGGGTCACTTACCACCGCGAACTGAAGATCAAGGAACAGTTGGATCTTATGGGCATTGAGAATTTTGTGCCCATGCACTACGACCTGACAGACTCGTCTGAAGGTCCACGTAAAACGCTTGTTCCAGCCATCCACAATCTCATCTTTGTCCACGCTTCTCAAGAGGTCTTGACACATCTGAAAATGCATCGGAAAGGATTTGACCCTATGAGATATATAACGAAGACCTCATCCGATGGACATAAAAACTTGCTTTACGTTCCTGACCGTCAGATGGAGGACTTCATAAGGATAGCATCTGTACAAGATGACCATATCATTTTTCTTGACGCCAGAGACTCCACAAACATGGGTCGGCGGGTCTGCATCACCGCAGGTCGCTTCAAGGGAGTCGAAGGGGTCATCAAACGCATCAAGAAGAACAAATACTTCCTGATCCAGATCGACGGCGTGGCTGCCGTTGCCATCACCTACGTCCCCTCCGACTGCCTAGAACCCGTATAAAAACACTAAAGACTTATGGTTTAACCATATTGATAAGGAGTACAAGGTCTGCGGCATCCACCTTATCATCACCGTTCAAGTCGGCATTCTTGAAGTTAAAGCCTTCAAAGTCTCCCTCCATGATATATTTTACAACGGCATCAATGTCTGCAGCTTCTACCTTACCATTGCCGTCAGCATCACCAGAGATAGGTGTATCTTCCGGTTCTTCTGGATCTACCGGCTCTTCCTTCAAAATAAAAGACGTTTCAGCAGGGATTAACTCCACACCCATGTTTTCCGAGTAATACCAGATAGAATAGAAATACTTACCGTCAAGGTCAAGATCCTTAACCTCGAAGTTGACTTCCTTCGTTTCTCCTGGCAGAATAGTGGTCATCACGGACTTTGTTTTATCAAGCGAATATCCATACCACCCTGTTTCTGGATCTTCCCATGTTATCTTATATAATTGCAATTCTATGCCATTCTCATACGTATTCGAGCCTTCATTCTTAACAATGGCATTAACCTTCAACGTCGTACCAGTCAGTATATTATTCACGAGACCAGGCGTCGTTGCCGTAGCCGACAACAATTGCGGCTTTGCAGCCTCAACTGTGACAGATTCAGACCAAACTTCGTTTGTAGCAGTTGAGACCTTAAGAGTCATTGTGCCCACCTGAGCAGGTGTCAAATGCAACTTGACGTTTCCGGTCTGCCCAGCCTCCACAGAACCGCAGACTACAGTCTTCTGGCTTCCCAACGAGAGGTACACCAATTCCTGATAGGAGTCGCCATTGTTCGTCAGGTTCACTGTCACTTCTACAGGCTTTCCATACTCTAACGATGTTGGGTAGAAACTGACACTATTGACAGTAATCTTTGATGTATATTCATCTGGTTCAGACTTTCTCAGTGTCAGGTTATTGCCAGATACGACGGCCTCTATAAAGGTAATCGTCGGTGACCCATAATAATCATACGGAGTCTTGCATAACTGCCACTCTGTCGATCCTTGAAGTCTGTACATCTGACGGAACTGGTATCGGCCGTCATCTAGGTCTTTACCGAAGGAGATTGTGGGACTATTTAAGACGGCATTACTATTAATAAAATCCAAGGTAACGGGTTCTGAGACACCCAACACTTGCAGCAGACTGCCATCCTTATACAAACCCCATCCCGTCTCAAAAGTACAGCCGTCAGTCTGGTCTGTATTTTCATATTGGAAGAAAACGAGGCCTGGAAAGACTACATCCGTGAAATCCTCATTGGCCGATACACGGCTAAACTCAGAGTTCACCAGATTCCCTTTAAACTTTCCATAAAATTGAGGTATTTCCACTTCCCCATCTGTGCCGGGCTTCAGTCCGATGATGGCATGCTGATCCATGGAATAGCCGTCAGTACTCGTACCTCCTCCAGCTCCCAGTTCGTCAGGATTGGCCAAAGAGAGTACAAAGTAGCCATCGCTCATGCCGCCCCATCCCCAGTTCATGTGGAAGAGCCCATTGCCATCATAACCATCGACGATAAATTGGTGACCACCGCTCTTACTTGATCCGCCATAGAGCACTGGACGGTTTTCGGAAATATCCTTATAGATCATATTCTCCCATTCTGACGATGAATACATGGATCTTATTACTTGTTTTGCATTGTTGCTAAACCCAAAATAATAGGCCATATCTGCAGGAGTTATACCGGCAGATGATCCTCCTAATTTGTAATCCATTTTGACAGCCTGACCACAATAACGGAACAGTTCTGCGACGGCCTCTGCCGATTCGTTTGTCTCATCTCCACGATACGTCTCTTTCATCTGAGACAACTTGAAGGTTGTTGCAGGCAACGCTTTCATTGTCCATCCATACGTACTCGTTTTATAGTCAGTAATAGCCGGGCAATAATCGAGGCATTTCCAATAATAGATCACCTGAGCCATTGCGGCAGCGACACAGCCCGTGACGCAGTGATATTTATCCTGATCATTTGTCATCAGATGGCCTGTGTCAAAGCCAGCATCCCGCCAGTCTTTTCCACTCCAGTCGGGACACATCATATTATATGGGTAATTCTGATTCCACTTTGTCTTAATCAGCGGATCGACAGCATTCCAACTGTCTACCCCACGGGTCTTGACCTTTTGTACAGGCTTTGCCGAGGTGCCCAATGTCCCTATCTGACAGACATAATTGTCGAGCCACCATTTCAGGTTCTCTGGCAACTGTTCCATATCGAGAGTGCCTGTATTGGAATAACCAAGAATCTCCGTCGTGCGGTCATCGCCAGAAACGATGACAAAGCCCTGATTGCCATCGGCATTGAACACATAGAACGGCTCTCTTTCGGAAGAACCGGCGGAGCGAGCGAAACTTCTGGCCTCGCCAAACTGCTTACCTGGCATAAACTGTTGTGCTTTCTGCAGTGCCTGCTGTTTAGAAATCTGCTCTGCATTCATGGCTACCGTCACCATGAAAGCCAATAGAGTTAATAGAACTTTCTTCATCATTCTTTATTTTTTAGTTATCATTTCTTATTTTTAGGCTACAAAGATACAAATAAATCCCGAAACGACCAAACATTTCGGGATTTATTTATTAATTATTCAAGTTTCGCAAGTTCCTAACTTGCCAGTTTTAATTGATAAAGTTCAACGAAATGACTGAGTTTGTCCGACCGATTCAAGAGCGTATAGAAGATTTCCTCATCCTCGATATTGAAGCACTCTGCAATCATGCGGA
>JAFRQC010000097.1 GCA_017428805.1 Prevotella sp.
ACCCCACGTTTACGGAATACTATGTGGACTTCAATAAGGCAAGAGGGTATTATTGATAATGGAACCGCCGTATGCCGAACGGCACGTACGGTGGTGTGAGAGGTCGCATGGGGAACTAATCCCCATGCTCCTACTCGATTATACCTATTATAATTAAGGTACGCGCGAAGCCACTAATCTTTATTTCAACAGTTCTTCAATCTGCTTTTCAATGTTGGCAATCTTCTCCGTGGGTTCGAAGCGGGCGATGACCTGACCTTTTTTGCTGATAAGGAACTTGGTGAAGTTCCACTTGATGTCAGCCTTCTCCTTGTAGTCAGGGTCAGCCTTCGAGAGCATATCGTCGAGGATGTGGGCGATGGGGTGCTCCATATCCCAGCCGGCAAAGCCCTTCTCCCCTTGCAGGAACTTGTAGAGGGGGTCGGCATCGTCGCCGTTCACCTTGATCTTCTTGAAACGCGGGAACTCCGTGCCGAAGTTGAGCTTGCAGAACTCATGGATGCTCTCGTCTGTGCCAGGGGCCTGCTGGCCGAACTGGTTGCAGGGGAAGTCGAGAATCTCGAAGCCCTGAGCATGATACTTCTCGTAGAGCTTCTCCAGCTCGTCGTATTGCGGCGTGAATCCGCACTTTGTTGCCGTATTGACAATCAGCAACACTTCGTTGGCGTACTCCTTCAGGGAGACGTCCTTGCCTTTTCTGTCTTTGACAGTGAAGTCATAAACTGTTCTCATGTTTTGTCTAAAATATGTGATATGTTAAGTTCTGGCTACAAATTTACGACTTTTCTGCGTTTCCACCAAATATTTGGGCAAAAAAAGTGCGCTTAGGCATATGCAACTACCCAAGCGCAAGCTTTTTACGATGTCGTGTATGTTATTTCTTGGCAGCCTTACCGTAGCGGCTCATGAACTTATCAACACGTCCAGCGGTGTCGACGAGCTTGCTCTTACCAGTATAGAACGGGTGAGAGGTGCTGGAGATTTCTACTTTTACCACAGGGTAAGTTTCGCCTTCGAATTCTACTGTGTCGTTAGTCTTTGCTGTAGACTTCGAGAGGAACATATCGCCGTTGGACATGTCCTTAAACACGACGGGGCGATAGTTTTCGGGATGAATACCTTTTTTCATTTTGAGTTTAATATTAATAATGTAAATGTTCAAATTTTCACTTTGGGCTGCAAAGGTACTGCTTTTTTTTGAACTTTGGACTTTGTACTTTGTACTTTGTGACTGCAATTAAGGATTATTAACTAATCTGCAACAAAAAGTTCCGTCTTCCATGTTCCATATTCAATGTTTTTTGTAACTTTGTACCCATTAAAAGTACAATAACTATGATCATCATCGGAATCGCTGGCGGTTCGGGTTCTGGCAAGACCACCGTCGTGAAGCGTATTGCCAAGGCGCTGCCGCCACATTGTGCGGCCGTCATCCCGTTGGACTCCTATTACAACGACACTACCGACCTGACCGCAGAAGAGCGCAAGGCCATCAACTTCGACCATCCTGACGCTTTCGACTGGAAGTTGCTCACGGAACAAATCAAAAAGCTGAAGAACGGCGAGGCCATCGAACAGCCTACCTATTCGTATGTGCTCTCAAACCGTCTGCCTGAAACCATCCATGTGGATCCGAAGCCAGTGATTATCCTCGAAGGCATCATGACGCTGCACTATAAGAAACTGCGCGACATGATGGACCTGAAGATCTATGTGGATACCGACAGCGACGTGCGCCTGATCCGTAATATCCGTCGTGACGTGGTGGAGAGGGGCAGAACCGTTGAGATGGTGCTGAGTCATTACGAGAACGATGTGAAACCTATGCACGAGCAATTCATCGAACCCACGAAGAAATTTGCCGACCTCATCATTCCCTGGGGACGTGAGAACAAACGGGGTATCGATATCCTGCGTACCTACATTCAGGGATTCTCCGAAGAGGTACGTGAGGAAATGAAGGGTATAGAGGATTAGTCCTCAGTAGTAGATTTGGGGAGGTAGACCTCGTGATCTTTAGGGATGGCGTCGCCAGCCTCCCCATCATTTTGTACCTCCTCAACCACCTGTACCTCCTCTGTTTCCTTGATTTCCTCGGCCTGCTGAATCTCCTGTGCCTTGGCAAACTTGCGTCTGTCAGAGTGGAACTTGATAGAGTTGATCATCTCCGTCACACCATACAGCAGTGTACACCAGCCGAGGATGAGCATGGCGACGCTTGCAGGATCCATCGGACGGATGATGACATAAAGGCCTGTAAGCAGGATGACAGAGGGGAATATCCAGTAGCCGAAGCTGATTTTACCAAACTTTCTGGCATTTACCAGGTTCATATACTGGTTGATGGCACCTAGGATGAGCATGCCGCCGATGATATACATCAGAGCGGTAATGAAGATGTTGGGTGTCAGCGCGAGGATGGCGCCGAGGATGATGCTTCCCACACCGACGATGGGGAAGGTGGGGGGCTCGCCTGTCAGGACATTGCCCTCGGCATCGGTGATCTTGTATTCAGACATATGTTTCCTGGCGTTGATATACACTACCAGCGAGATGATGCCTGAGAGGAAGAAGAGGACACCAATGGCGACGGTAATCCACGTGACGGTATTGTCGGGATACTTGATGAGCAGAATACCTACTGCGATGGCGCAGATGGCGCGGAAGAATGAACTTTGTAATATCTTCATAATGGGTCTAAATTCTATTTTACGCTGCAAAAATACAAAATTATTGTGGAAATCCCAAATATTTCAGTAATTTTGCACCAAAATCATAAGAATGGATACAATATTATATCTCGCAAGGCACGGAGAAACGGTGGATAATGCCAATCAGATTATGCAGGGACAGACGCAGGGCGAACTCAACAAGAACGGTCTGCGTCAGGCCCGTGAACTCAGCGAACAGTGGAAGGACCGTGAGATCGACGTCGTTGTGGCCAGCGACCTGAAACGTTCAGTGGATACGGCTACTATCCTCGCCGCGCCCCATGGACTGGAGGTCGTCACGACGCCATTGCTGAGGGAACGTGATTGGGGTGGTTTTACGGGAAGATATATCCCTAGCCTGAAAAACGAGGTGTGGCCAGACGATATAGAGACATTAGAAAACCTTCTTTCCCGGGCTGGCGAATTCATCGCCTACGTCAAGAAGACTTATCCGGGAAAGAAGGTGCTGGCCGTAGGACATGGCATTATCAATAAAGCTGTCCAGGCTGTCTATTATAAGAAGTCAATGAGCGAGATTTCGAGGATGTCGAATGCGGAAGTCAGGGAGTTGGTGCTCTGACTTATCGGTGTCCGCCCATTCTGCCGCCACCGCCACCGCTATGTCCACCACCGTGAGAACCACCTCCGTGTGAGCCTCCGCTGAAGGAACCACCGCCGCGAGAGCCGCCACTGCTGAATCCGCCGCTGCGTGAACCACCGCTATGAGAACCTCCACTGAATCCACCGCGAGAGCCGCCGCTGAATCCACCACTACGTGAACCGCCACTGTAAGAGCCGCTTCGTGAACCTCCGCTGAATGAGCCACTGCCGCGAGAGCTGCCGCTGTAAGTGCTGCTTCTGTGCGAACTCATGCCGCTACGGCTGGGGCTGCTGAAGGTGCTGTTGCCACGAGAACCTCTGTCGATAGATCTGGAGGGACTCCTACGTTCCATACTTCCGGCAGAACCGTTCCGGCGCTCCATGGAGCTACCTCTGCGCTCGATGCCCCTGTTGTTACCAGGATTTCTCCTTTCGATAGAGCCTCTTCCGATGCGGCCTCTGTCACCTGCAGTGATGCGGGTTGAGCTGTGACGGTTGCTGCGGAAGTCTCCGCGGTTCCAACGGTCGTGCATGCCGACGTGCTCTCTGTGTGGGGCACGGAAGTGCTCGCGATGGCCGTGATAGTAGCCGTGTCCGCCTACTCTGTGCCAGGCGTGGGCACCATGATAAGAGTGGTAGAAATGAGGACGTCCGAAATAGAAGTAGTCACGGTGTGGGTAACGGGCATAGATGCCGAAGTGCCAATAACCGGCGTCCCAGTACAGCGGACGATAGAAATAAGAAGCTGCGAGGAAGGCATCCCACTGCCAGTCAAGCAGGATATAGCTCAAATCGAGATTACGGCGCTCCCAATAGGTTCCGTACACATCGTAACGGCTGGTGACACCCATCAGGTAGTCGAGATTGATCTCATAGGCTGCCTCGTACTGCTCGTCAGTGAGATTCAGCTCATAAGCCATCTTGTCAGTCAGGAACAGGGCCTCGTTGCGGGCCTGCTCATAGCTCATTGCGTTTGCAGAGACGGTTGCTGTCAGCATCATCATCAGTGCGAAAATCATCTTCTTCATACTCGTATTGTTTTAAAGGGTTTTACTTCATTTTATCTCTTTCACGATGCAAAGTAACAACAAAAACGGGGCATACGCAAAGGATTTTCCCTAATCGGGTAGGGGAAAATCCCTAAACTGTATGGTTATTCGGAATAATTGTTGTAATTTTGCACCGTCAAAGAGCTATATAGCATATGAGAATTGTTTTTTCTACCTTATTAATAATAGGATCGTTACTGACGGCGCAGGCACAGGAACGTTCTTTGTTCGACAGTCTCGTCTATCGAGCAGAGCTTCAGGGTACCGTCTCAGGTGGCGACCATAACCCGCTGTGGCTCCATTCCAACAAATACGGTCTCAGTTCGTTGAAGAATACGAATGGTTATCTGCGTGGTGCCATCGAACGTCCTTTGTCGCTTGACAATGGCAGGAAATGGGGCATCGGCTATGGTCTCGACGTGGCAGTGGCCGCAGGATTCACCAGTAAACTTATTGTGCAGCAGGCTTTTGTGGAGGCTCGCTGGCTCAAGGGAACGCTGACTGTCGGTGCCAAGGAATATCCTATGGAACTGAAGAATCAGGAACTGAGCTCCGGCGCGCAGACCTTCGGTATCAACGCCCGTCCTATTCCTCAGGTAAGACTTGCCCTGCCAGACTATTGGATCATCCCGCATACGAAGAAATGGCTGGCTTTCAAGGGCCATATCGCCTACGGCAAGACTACCGACGATAAATGGCAGAAGGACTTTACCAATCAACAGCATAAATATACCGAAGACATGCTTTATCACTCCAAGGCAGGTTATCTGAAGATTGGTAATCCTGAAGATGTCTTGTTCTCCATAGAGCTGGGAGCCGAGCTTGCCACCCAGTTTGGAGGCACATGTTATCGTTTCCATTCAGATGGCACCCCTGATGATGTCGTTTATCAGGAAGGGGGACTCAAAGGCATGCTGAGAGCATTGATACCTGGTGGAAAAGATACTGTGGATGATGATTATACGGGTGGTGCAGGAAACAGCTTAGGCAGTTGGTTGGCACGTTTTAATTTTGACACAGATGAATGGGGCTTTAGCTTTTATGCCGACCATTTCTTTGAAGACCATTCTTCCATGTTCTTCATGGACTATGATGGATATGGTGAAGGCCCTGAATGGAATGTCAAGAAGAAACGTCGTTATTTCCTGTATGCCTTGAAAGATATACAATTGGGCGTTGAGATCCGTTTTGTGGATGCCCCATGGCTGAATAACATTCTGTTTGAGTATTTCTATTCCAAATACCAGAGTGGCCCTGTGTACCATGACCATGATGAGGTCGTTTCTGACCACATAGGCGGACAGGATAATTTCTATAACCACAGTCTTTATACCGGCTGGCAGCATTGGGGACAGGTAATCGGTAATCCGCTATACCTGTCGCCTCTTTATAATTCCGATCAGTCGATAGAGGTCAAGAACAATCGTAGTAATGCATTCCATATTGGATTCAGTGGCGATCCTATCCCTGGGTTGCATTATCGTTTCCTTGGAACTTATCTGAAAGGTTTTGGTACCTACGACACCCCTTACTCTGACCCACGTAAGACATTCTCCATGCTTGCAGAAGCCTCTTACTCTTTTGCCAATACTTCTAAGTATAGTGGCTGGAGCCTGAGAGGTGCTTTAGGTATGGACTTTGGAAAACTTTTGGGTAATAACTATGGTGTTCAATTGACAATTGCCAAAAATGGCATCTTAAAAAAGAATAAGAAATGAGAAAACTGATATCTATATTGGCACTTGGCATATTACTTGTATCCTGTGAATTGGAAACATCAGGAAACAAGGAATTGGATGGCTATTGGCAGATGAGCCAGGTTGACACTTTGGCTACAGGCGGTGTTACTGATACACGTGAAGCTCTTATATATTGGGGAATTCAAGGTAAACTGCTACAGATCCGCTTCTCTGAGAACGGGAAGTATTTGGGAGAAGGCTTGCTGTTCAGGTTTGAGAGAGGAGCCTATACTCTGAACTTGTCGTCTCCCATCCGTCACCATCTGTATGAGACGGATGAACCTATCGACGATGTAGAGGTTCTCAAGCCCTATGGCATTTATGACTTAGAGGAAGTCTTCTCCATCGAAACATTGAATGATGATGAGATGGTGCTATTCAACGATGAACTGCGTCTGCATTTCCGAAGGTATTAGAAGCGTCTGCCGCTAATGATGCTGAAGAACGTCTCCATGAGGATCTTCGCGTCGAGCCATAACGACTGGTGCTCAAGGTAGTAGAGATCCATCTCCAGGCGTATGAGCATCTTCTCCATTGTGTCGGTATAGCCGTTGTGTAGCGTGGCATAACTCGTAACCCCTGGACGGAGGGCATAGAGTCTCTCATAACGGGGGTCGTGCTGCATGATCAGATCGATATAGTATTTCCGTTCCGGTCGCGGTCCGATGAACGCCATGTCACCCTTCGCCACATTCCATAACTGCGGCAGTTCGTCCAGATGGTGGTCGCGCAGAAATCGGCCAGTCTTGGTCATGTCCTTGCTTTTCTCATGTCCGAAGAGGGCGTTCTCGTCACGTTCCTTGTCAATGGTCATACTACGGAACTTATAGATGTTGAAGGGCTTGCCGCCCAGTCCGATGCGCTCTTGCTTGAAGATGGCAGGTCCGCCGTCTTCCAGCTTCACTGCCAGATAACAGATGAGCAGGAGCGGGGAGAATATGATCAGGCAGAGCACGGCCACCAGCAGGTCTATAAGTCTCTTCATAGGGCTTTGTCCAGTTTTTCGTAGATGGAGTTATTGCTCTTGAATTCCGGTACGATCTGCTTCATCTTCTTCACCGTCGCCATCTTGTCGTAATCCTCGCAGATGGTTGCCAACTCGTCAATTTCACGGCAGATGATGTCATAGTCGTATTCCCTGACGTTGGCGATGCGAATCTTCTTATGGAACGAGGGCTTGGTGGTTTCAGCCACGTTCAGCAGTTCCTCAAAGAGCTTCTCGCCCTGTCGCAGACCAGTGTATTCAATCTTGACATCCTTTGCACCGCTGAGCTGTATCATGCGCTTAGCAAGGTCGTCGATCTTCACGGGTTTGCCCATGTCGAAGACGAATATCTCGCCGCCGTTACCTTTCGTACCTGCCTCGAGTACCAGTTTACAGGCCTCAGGTATCAGCATGAAGTATCGGATGATGTCCGGATGGGTGACCGTCACAGGACCACCGTTCTTGATCTGTTCCTTAAACAACGGGATGACCGAGCCGTTTGAACCCAGTACATTACCGAAGCGGGTGGTGACAAACTGTGTGGTTCCTTTTATCTTACCGTTCTTAATGGCTTTGTCGAGGCTTTGCACGTATATCTCGCAGATACGCTTCGAACAGCCCATCACGTTCGAGGGGTTCACGGCCTTGTCGGTAGAGATCATCACAAACTTCTTCACACCGTACTTCACGGAGAGGTCTGCTATCACGCGCGTACCATATATATTATTATAGATACTCTCCTCAGGATTGTCTTCCAGCATGGGCACATGCTTATAGGCTGCCGCATGGAACACATAGTCGGGTTTGTACTCACGGAACAGCGACTCCATGTGCTTCTGGTGACAGATGCTGGCCACCAGCACCTCCGATTTGATGTCTGGCCACTGTGTCATCATCAGCTGTATCTCGTGCTGGGGTGTCTCGGCTTGGTCTACCAGTACCAGATGACCAGGTTTGAACTGGCAGATCTGCTGCACGATCTCCTGTCCGATACTGCCGGCGGAGCCTGTGATCATGATGCACTTGCCTTTCAGCTGTTCACCGACGGACTTCATGTCTACGTTGATCTCTTCTCTCGGCAGCAGGTCTTCAATGCTGATCTCCTTCAGTTCCGGAGAAGCACCGCCGATCACTTTCTCCCATTCCTGGGCCTCCTGCGTGAAATAGATGTGGATGCCGGCCTTGATGAGTTCGTCTATCAGCGCTTCATTCTTCAAGAAAGTCTCTTTGCGGTAGGGCGAGACGATCAGCGCCTCAATACCCTCATCCGTCATGGTCTTCACCAGCTCGGCGTCGAGTTTGTACACTCTGACACCCATCAATATCTTGTTCTCCACCTTACGGTCGTCGGAGATGAAGCCCTTCAGGTCGAATCTTGCAGGATTCTCGTTCCTGATATGCTTGGCGATGGCGATGCCGCCATTCTTGACGCCATAGATATAGGCGTATTTCGAATGGATGCTCTTGATGGTCACGTCGTAGATGGTCTTCACGCCGATGCGCACCAACCACAGCAGGAAGGTTGCGAGGATCGTTGCCAGCAGGATGTGGACGGCTGTCAGGTATGAGAACAGCTCATGACAACAGAGCAGGAAACGTGTCGCTTCCGACAACACCAATCCAAGGAAGGTGGCGTAGCCGACTTTCTTCAGATCGACGAACGACGAGTAGCGCAGGATACCGCTATACGTGCGGAAGATGCGGAAGCCGATGATGAAGAAAAACAGGTAGATGAGGATGCAAAGCGACAGGCGCTCGATGAAGTAGAGGGCATCCTTACCGCTGTTGAACTGCTGGTAGACAAACAGGAAAGAGAAGAACACGATGGCGCAGTCCATGAGGAAGATACCCCAGAAGGGCAGCGACTTCCTGTTGAAATACCAGTTGATGAGTTTGTTAAAGCTGCCGATGCTGGCAATGCTCTTCAGCGTCAGGATGATAATCTTGAAGTATTCGCCCAGACTCTTGTTCTGGATGTACTTCATGTTCAGCTTCAGCTTGTTGGGCATCACTTGTTCCACATATACACGGTCAGGATCTTCGGCATTCCCCAGGAGTTCGTTCTCGTTCACATATTCTATCGAGGCATAGTCGGTGATGCCGGGCTTGACGTCGAGCACCTTCCGCTGCTCAGGGGTGTACATTTCCACATATTTCCTCACCTCAGGTCTGGGCCCCACGAGACTCATATCCCCTTTCAGTACATTCCACAGCTGGGGCAGTTCGTCGAGCTTGTATTTGCGGATGAAGTGCCCGATGCGTGTGATGCGGTGGTCGTCCTCGCCGATGGTGATGAGGCTCTCACTCTCAGAGTTAGTGCGCATAGAACGGAACTTGTAGAGTCCGAAGGGCTTGCCGCCCAGTCCGATGCGTTCCTGTACGAAGAACCCTGGTCCCTTGCTACTCAACTTGATCATCAGCCAAAGAATCAGAAACAAAGGTGATAGGACCAGCAGTCCTATCGCGGAGAAGAGTATGTCGAAGAATCTGATCAATGTACGATGTCTTTAAAGTTCGTGAGGATATAGTCTGCCTCCTCGTCTGTCAGACGTGTATGCAGGGGCAGTGTGACCTCGTTCTTGAACTGATTATAGGCATTGGGGTAATCGTTGATGTCGAAGCCCAGCTGTTTGTAGGCAGTCATCATCGGCAGGGGCTTGTAGTGTACGTTGCAGGCAATGTTGCGACGGGCCATCTCCGTGATGACCTCATTGCGGTAGTCACCGTCCTTGCCCAACAGCCTCACCTGATAGAGGTGTCCCGACGAAGTGTGCTCAGCCGTATAGTGGTCGCGCACCTGGAGATTGAGGCCTTTCAGTGCCTCGTCATACCGTCCTATCAGTTCCCGTCTGCGGGCCAGCATCTGCGGATAACGCTTCATCTGAACCAGTCCGATGGCGGCGGTGAGGTCTGTCATGTTACTTTTGTAGGCTGGCGTCAGCACGTCGTATTCCCAGGCACCGAGCTGTGTCTTCGCCAGCGCATCTTTGCTTTGTCCGTGCAGCGAGTTCAGCTGGAACTGCTTGTAGAGCCACTCATCGTCGATGCCCTTGATGGGGCGCCATGTCAGCGCACCACCCTCTGCCGTCGTGAAATTCTTCACGGCGTGGAAGGAGAACGAGGTGAAGTCGCTCACGCTTCCGATCATTTTGTCGTGCCACTTGGCACCGAAGGCATGGGCGGCATCATCCACCACAATCACGTGGCCGATGGCTTCCTGCAGTTCGTTGGCAGGACGGAACAGACTCTTCTTGCTTTCCACGACAGCCTCAATCTGGGCATAGTTGCAGGGCACGCCGCCCAAGTCCACGGGGACGATTACCTTCGTCCGCTCGTTGATAGCGTCGGCCAGTTTCTCATAATCCATCTCATACGAGTCCGGCTTGGTATCTACCAGCACCAGCTTGGCACCCACGTGACAGACGGGACTGGCCGATGCCGTATAAGTATAAGCCGAAGTGATCACCTCATCGCCGGGACCGATGCCTAAGATGCGGAGTATCGACTCCAGACAGGCGGTGGCAGAACTCTGACACACGGCCTTCTGCGTCTGGCAGTAGTCGGCAATCTGCCTTTCAAACTCTTTCGTCCGGGGGCCGGTCGTGATCCATCCTGAGAGCAGCGCACGGCTGACCTCTTGAGCTTCTTGTTCCGTAATATCTGGGGGAGAGAAAGATATTTTCATAAGCTATCTGTTTGATTTGACATTGAATGACTTGCCTCCCAGCACCTTGAAAATTCCCCTCAGATAACCGAAACCATAGCTCAAGTGGATGTTCAGGAAGATGTAGGGCATGATCAGCATCACCGCAAAACGGCGGGTGCGGATGGCTCCCATCATACCTACCACGAGGCTGATGAACAGGTAAAGCAGCAGGACGGCTGCATACACTTTCAGTACCAAGGGTGAGAAGATGCTGGCGATGCCGCCGAAGAAGAGCCAGAGCAGGAAGAACAGAGGGAAGAACTGCCTGATGGTGGCAGGTGCTCCCAGCTTCTTGTTCACCAGCGGCTTAAAGAGACCGTACTGGTAGTACATGTGGCGCATCTTACGGATGCTGTCGCGGGCTGTATAGTTGATAATGACTTGTGGAATCAGGAATATCTTACCGCCGAGGTTTTGCAGACGTCCGTTGAACTCGTCGTCTTGGTTACGCACGAGGTCTGTGTCGAAGAGTCCCGTCTTCTCAAACACCTCTCTCTTATAACACCCAAAGGGCACGGTGTCGGTCTCCATGATCTTCGAGGCGCCGATCTTATGCATCGAGCCGCCTACTCCGAAGGGATGGCTGGACGCCAGGGCGATGGCGTGGCAGACGGCCGTATCGTTGGCAGGCTGTGTGTTCCACACGCCTCCCACGTTGTCGGCATCAAGCTCATAGAGGTATCTCACCAACTCGGAAATATAGTTGGTGGGATAGGTACAGTGCCCGTCAATACGCATGATCACTTCTCCTGTAGCAACCTCCACGCCCTTGTTTAGGGCGTATGGCACCACGCGTTCTGGGTTGTCGAGCAGTTTGATGAAGGGGTATTTCTCGGTATAGCGTCTTACGATATCTGCGGTATGGTCAGTACTCCTGCCGTCGACGAGGAGCACTTCAAGCTTATCCTGGGGATAGTCCTGCTCCAGAATCGACAGAATGCACCGTTCAATGAACTTCTCTTCATTGAAAAGCGGGCAGATGATTGATACTGTTCGAACGTTCATTTATCCTTAAAACGAAGTTTTTTCGCAATTAGTGTGCAAAGGTACAACTTTTTTTGCACTTTAATGAAAGTTTTTCAAAGAAAGATATAAATAGCACTTATTTATTGCTCTTGCCGGCAATCCTTTGTGTCAGGATTTTTTATAGTTCTCCATATAATCCACGATAACAGTCCTTGTAGGACGGATACGCCGAGGTAGGCCCATGCAAATTGTGTAAGGGTGGTGGAAAGTGAAAAACTGACGATCATCGCCATAATACAGATTCCTAATATAATAGCGTTATAAGGTATGACACTGACAGCATCAATGGTGTTGCGATAGAGCATATAGACGGCCTGTGGCAAGATGGAAAGTATCATAATGCGTGTTAGATCAGTTGCCACCAAATAGTCGCTGGTAAAGAGTAGAATTGTAAGGAATTTGGTAAACAAAAAGAAAAATCCCATGAATAACAATGATGCTCCGACATAAGTCAGTGCCAAACGGCTGACTAGTCGATTGGCTGCCGCCATCTCGTGTCGTACGATGGACTGTGAAACATAAGGCAACAAGATGATACCCATGAAAGAGAAAATGGGGGTGACCATCGTGACGAAGAAAATGCCTACAGAGAAATAGGCCGTCATCTGTAACCCCTGGGTGTTGCTGATATAGATGAGCGGGAAGGCAGATAGAGAGAACTGGAAGAAATCCGCAACTAGACGGCCAGAGGAGTAGCGGATGATAGTCTTTAGGTGAGAGGTGAGTGGTGAGAGATGAGCGGTGAGAGATTTGTTTTGCGGTTGAATATATTCTCTTACCTCTTTCCACTTACTTTTTACCTCTTTTATAAAAAAGAACACCACGAGCAGAATGGTGATGATAAGCCATGAGATGAAGACATTGCTGACAGTGAGTATTGGCAGCAATACGAGAGGCAGGATGATGGCCAACTGCATCGCCAACTGTGAGCCGTTAAACCACTTGAAATGGCCGATGCCGCGATAGTAGGCAAACACATATTGTGCCAGCGCGAGTATAAAAGCGTAGGCCAGTGCGACGAATAGCAGGTTCATATTGCCGCCCTGTCCGATAACGACGTCCTGCATCTGCGTTGAGAATAGTATGCAAACGAGGAACACTACGAGCGACACACCTATTATGTATATCATGGAGGCAATGAGCAGGGGTGCTATCCTGCGGGGTGGGGTGCTGTTGCGGTAGAGGGGAATATATCTCGGCAAGGCGATACCCACTCCTGCGAGCATCACAAACGAGAGTACCTGCACAGAGCGTTTAATCACGTTGTACTGTCCGAAATCATCGATGCTCAGCCGGTTGGCCAGCAGTTTGTTGATGGCAAAGGAACAGAGCATGATGAGTATCTGGATGGAGAATGTCCATACGACGTCTCGTCCCATGCCTGAACTGAACTTTTCCTTGATGACCTTCAACATGACGATACTTTTGTTTGAATCAGATGAAGCAGGATGTACGCCACGACAAACATGGCCAGATAGGTGGTATAGGCATAGAATGAGGCGGAGAACGACCACATGAGGTAGGCGAACAGTGCTATGAGTACTACTTGGTTGAAGATGGTTGCACGGTGAGCAGTGACTGCCTTGAGTGACATGTTGCCAATGACGCCCATGATGAACATGGCCACCATGGCACCGACCTCGCCAAAGTCTTCCACCAACGGACGGAAGATGGTGTATGTGTTGGATATGCCGAAGAATCCGTTTTTGCCGACATTCAAAAACTCTGGGTAGATACCCTGCACACGCTCCTCAATGCCTAAGATGTTGGAGATGCCGAGGAAGGTTCTGCTGCCCCAGGTCAGATCCGTAGGCTGGTACGAAGTGTACCACATGTCGATGTTGTGCATGTGTCCGACGGCGTAGGATACGAACTTCTCGCTGATTTCGAGGATAGTCTTCTCTGTCACCTCACCAGTACGGAACACCATCGAGATGAAGAGCGTGCCAAGGAAACTGGCGATAACAAGAGCAAAGCGCAGTATGATTTTTCCTTTCATGCGGATGGGCAGTCCATATGTGTATGAGCACACAATATAGGCGGCAAAGAAGAGAATGAACGATGCGATCATTCCCATTTTAAGCGACTGTGTCAGGGCGATGAAGGTGCAGGGAATGAGGGTGAGGATGCAAAGCACCTTGTTCCACTTGCCTACGAGCCTGAAACAGAGTCCGCCGATGACGGGGGCAGCATAGGAGAAAATGAGGAAGAACTGGTTGACGACGTCGTGTGCTTCAGCTCCTGCATAACGGTCTTCAGAGATGCCTTTGTTCATTTCGAGCACCTCACGCATATCGAGCAATGCCCGTAGGCTGAAACCATGCAGGATGATGGAGTAGAGTGGATTCACCATTGCTCCGACCAGCAGGATGATCAGTAGGGGAGTCACCCATTTCTTCCTGAGCTCCAACTTCGTTTCTGAGGGCGTCGGGCGGAAGAAGTAGTCGCTGAAAATGGTTCCGGCCACAAAGAAGATGACGCCGGCGAGGATGAATGTACACCCGTCGAAGCGCAGGTCGATGTAATTCTGCAGCAGCAAGGCCGACACGGCAAAGAATATCCATAGCGCAGCAAAGATGCCCGCAGGTTCAAGCCTAAGGATATACTTCCACGAAATCAGAAGGGCGATGACGATCAGTGCGCAGAACAGATAGACCATGCAAAGATTCTAAAATGATATGTATTGGCCGCTTTACCGCTTTTTCCGTTCACGGACAAAGATGGCACAGGCTGGCACGAAGAGTCCGAAGAGGAAAGCACCAAACAGAACAGTCGCCTTGTCAGGTGAGGTCTGTTTCTTGACACCTAGCGGTGGCGTGAGCACACGGATGTCATTCTTTAGGGCCTTTGACATCTGGGCCTCCTCACGTTTTTGCAACAGAAACACATATACCTCGTTGAGTACCTTCCAGTCACGCTCGTCCGTCAGACCACCAATGAACTTCGCTGGCGCTGAGGCCAGCAGCTGCTTACCCTCTTTCTCTTTGACAGCAACACCCTTCAACTGGCTTTTCAGCTGCTTGATGGCGTTTTCTGCCGAGATGAGCACGGCGTTGTGCATATCTGCCAGCTGTTTGTCGAGATCCTTCACCAACGGGCTCTCCTTGCTTGAACTGGCGATGATCTTCTTGCGCTGCAGTTGCAGGCTGTTGTAAGTATTTAGTTGGTCGGCTAGTCCTTTGTTGTCTGCTACCAGCAGGGCAGGGAGCAACTCATCCTTTTTCGACTCGTCGCGCAGATAGTCACGGACCGCCTCAGCCATATAGAGCTGGCTGTTCAGCTCGAGCTGAGCCTGTGAGATGTCCTTCATGCCCTCACCATACACTTTTGCCATAACCTCGAGGTCGGGCATCATCGTGCGGCTCTTGTATTCGGCCACGCGCTTGTCGAGAGTCTTCAGTTCTGTATCCAGAGAGGCGAGGCGCTCGATGACGTAACGCTCTGAGACGGCCGTCTGGGCGTTCTTGTCTTCGTCGGCCTCTTTGCGATATTCGGCGATGATGGCATTGATGACATCGGTGGCACGCTGCTTCGATACGTCTTTGTATTTCAGGTCGATGAGGTTAGCATCGCGGCTGCTCACAACGATGTTCATGTGCTTCTTTTTGATCTGCTCCACCATTGCCATAGGTTCCGTACGCGTTACGGTGATGGTCACCTCGTCTTCCTTCATCTTCGGTAGGCTGGGGGTGCTCTTGATCTCGATGTCGCCGATGGGGCTCTTGACGGTACTGTTCACCTTCCCACTCAGCTCGTCGCTGTATTTGTCGTCGTTCTTCTTGATCTTGTAAATCTTGAAGTTGCCGTTCTTGTTCAGGTCGAGCTTCATGCGCACGTCGTCTTCGTCGGTGATGTTCTTAAAGGTGACGGTGACAGGCAGTTGGTCGCCGTAGAGATCCTTGTTGCGGATGCCCTTGATGATATAGTTCATGTCAAGGTGGAGCTGGTTGACCACATTGAGCAGCAACCAGGGTGACTGCATGGCATAGAACTCGTTGTATACGTTCGACGCACCGAGGCTCACGCCCATGATTCCGCCGATTTCTGCAAGACCGCCAAGCTGTCCCATCAGTCCGCCCATGCCGCCTTCGTCTCTGACGAGCAACTGGGCTTTCTTTGTGTACTTTGGTGGTGTGACAATGAGATATGCCGCAGCCAGAATCAGGAAGCCTGCTACAGAAAGGACAAACCAATGTTTTTTCTTGAGGCACAGACGGATGAACTCACTGAATGTAAATGATTCTTTCATACGTTGGTTGTTATTTTTTTAAGTTTGATGTCGTAGTGTTTTAATAGCGCCTGCATTTGTGTGTCGTTCTCGCCGCCGAAGCGGTTGGTGGCTGTCAGACGGTCTTTGGTGACCAACTGACGCAGCAGGTCTGTGTGGTAATAGGCGATGTGCGAGTCGGTGAGCATGCGCTTCTCTGCCTGAGAACGCAGTCCCATGACGTACAGCCAGATATCGTCGGCCTTGGGGCAGAGGGTAGTGAAGACAGCCTCGTTCTTGACCTCGTCGTCGAACACATGGCTGGGATAGAGCACACCACCAACGCCTAAAGGGAAAATATTAGCAGTGTCATATTGAAAACTGCAACCGACGTGGTGGTACTCTGGCCAGACATCATAGGTTGCAAGCTGATGATGGTCGTCTGTCACAGGTACTTTGGCAAAGCCGGTAATGATGGCCTTCGGGTACTGGCGGTGGGCATTGACGAACTCCTCGATGAAGCACTTGGTATAGTACAAATCGTCGTCGGCCGTGATGATATGTTTGTCTGGGAATACCGACAGTGAATGGATGATCTTGGTATAAGAGCCGATATCCTTGCCGAAGCGCACTTCCAGCCCATAACCGCATAGGAAACGGAGGTCGCTGGGCAGGTTCTGGCTGCTGAATTCCCTTTCGTCGAGCCACAGTACGACGCGCTCAGGGCGAACCGTCTGCCGTAGCAACGAGTAGACCGTAAAAACAGCACTACCCTTGACGCGCTTGCCATAGCTGGTAAGCGACACCACGACTGAGGTGTCTTGTGTCTTTGAGAGTCTGATGGTCTTGCGCAGTCGGATGTCATACATGACTTTCAACTTCATGAGATTTCCCATGAAAGCATCTTTCAGAATACCTATCTTATTACTGAGATATTTCACTTCCCCACCTTTATTTAAAGATGAGCACTGCGACGGTTGTCAGCACAGAGATGGCCGACAGCCAGAACGAGGCTTTGGTAATCTCGCTTGCGTTGGCCGTAGCCTGACGCTTCTTGTAGTCGTTGGGATCTACATAGACGATATCGTTCTGTTGGAGGTAATAGCCGGGCGAAGATGTTAATGCCTTCGGGTCTTGCAGGTTCAGCACATATACCTTCTGCTTGTCACCATCGGTGCGTATAACCTTTACCGCCTCACGATTACCCGTGATGTTCATGTCGCCAGCCATACTCAGTGCCTGGAGCACATTCACGCGGTCACTGTTGAACTCGAAGAAGCCGGGCTTGAACACGTCACCTACCACGGAGTAGCCCAAATTCATGAATTCGATCGTGACCACGGCATCGGTGGCGACATTTGTTTCTTCCATTGTCCGTTTCAGGTGGGCGGCCAGCTCAGAGCATGTCATGCCTGCGGCCTTCACCTTGCCCACGAGCGGGAAGTCGATGTAACCCTCAGGGTCGATGGTGTAACCCGATGCACCACGGCTTTGGGCAATCGACTGGATCTCCGTGTAGCCGATGATCTGTGAGGTCACGGGCAGGTTCAGTACATTATTCAGTTCTGCCGACTTGGTGTTCACGATGATCGACAGCTTGTCCGCTGGCTTTAGCACAATGCCTCTCGTGTCGGCTAATGGCAACGTTTCGCCATCAGTCCAGGTGGGAAAGTATGATACGTTTTTCGGCGTCGTGCACGAGGCCAGAAATAAGGCCATGCAGCCTGTTCCGAGTAGTGTTTTAATGTTCATTTCTACCTTAATAATATATAAATCGGGTGCAAAGGTACTCATTTTACCGCAGATTCCGTAGGAAAAAGTGAAAAAAATCTGCATAAACTGCGTAATCTATGATTTTTTTTGTACCTTTGCACCGATTTTACGGAATCAAGACCTGGGGTTGACTGGATTTGACTGACAACCCCTATTTTTCAAAGGAATCTTAAGGAAGCTAAAAGCAGCTTATTCCTATTAACAAAGGGAATCCCGCAAATATTGCGTGTGGACAACTTTAGCATTAAGATGCGTTAAACTTCCTTTAAATGACTGCTTTTGTCCACACTTTTGTCCACACTTTCAAAAAATCTTTGTACCTTTGCATCGGACAAAGGTTTTTTAGGCAAGATGGCACAAAAAAAGCTATTTCGTGATGCAAAGTCACTCATTGAAGGCTATGAACTGACAGCCAAGCGCGGTACTCGCAAGGTCTATCTTATAGGCAGGGCGTTGCCGTCTGGTAATGTGGCACTGTTGAGGTATGTTAGCCGAGGCAGCGGGTCAGAGCGTGTCCGAGAGCGTGTAAGTACAGGAGTGATCCTTGAAGTCGAGACAGACATGATCGTCAAGAGGAACAATGAGGAAAAGGTAAGGCTCCAGCGTGTCACATGCGATATGGTCAATTCTGACCTGGAGAGGACTGAGGCCGACTTCGCACCCTCTCCTAAGAATAGGGTGCAGGTGGTTGATTATATCCTGAAAGTTGGCGAGAGGGCACTGTCAGAGACGGGGAACCGTCATAGTATCTATGCAACCATGCAATCACTTGCAAACCATATTGAGGTATATGCGGGTGCAGGTGTCACCTTCAAGGATGTGGATAAGAAATGGATCCTGAGTTTTATCGATTATTTGAAGAACGAGGCATTAAACCAGAACTATCTGAGGGCAAAAGATGAGGAAAACAGAAAGAAAGTTCCTATTTCGCAGAATACTCAGCACAGGCTTATCGTGAATCTCAACTATGTGATGAATGCGGCTGTAAGGGATGGCGTTATACGTCTAAACCCAATGAAGGAACTGTCTAAAAGGGAAAAGGTGGCAGAAAAGAAGGGTACTCGCGAATACCTTAATAAAGAAGAAATAGAAAGGCTGATGGCCACACCTTTTACACATAGTCGGTATAATATCAAAGAAGCGTTTCTTTTCTCATGCTTTACAGGATTACGGTACTCAGATCTATGTATGATAAGGCGAGCCGATTTCCACCGTGATGATCTTGGAGCATATCTTCGGATAAAGATGGTTAAGACGCATGAGCCGTTGAAAATCTATGTCCCAGATGTTGCTTTGAGATTATTGCCAAAAACGGAGGATGAGAATACTCCTTTGTTCAATCTACCAAAGAATGACTATGCCAATCAAACTCTTCGAAGATGGCTTGAAGATGCAAAGATAACCGGCAAAAAGATAACCTTCCATTGTGGGCGACATAGTGCAGCCACATTGTTGCTAAGTGCAGGGTTGCCACTGGCTGTTGTTGGTAAGCAGCTGGGACACCTCAAGGCCTCCACAACTGAGATCTATGCAAAATTGGTTGATGAGGCTCAAAGAAGTGCCGCTGCCAAGATGGATGAACTGTTTTAAATTGTGTATGGGTTTAGGAGGAAATGATAATGATGAAATTGAGAGATATGACAACACGAGAATTTATAGATTCGTTGCTGCATCATAACGAATATTCTAAATTTGATGTCTATGATGAACTTGATAAAAGGACGCATGGCTTTAACCAGGCGAGGGTTTCTGCATTGCTTGATCTGATGCTTACTCCATTTCCTTTTCCGAATATGACCCCAGATGAGAGATATATGAGATTTGGGCTTATGACTATAGAAGAATGGAATCTTTTACAGCAAAAGCCATCTCCATCTTTGCATACTATAGTTATTAATGAGATTGATGATTGTGTTAAAATTCGGCCAAAGGAAGAAGAGTTATTTTGGTATGCTTATGATATACTTAATGACTCCTCTAATAGTAATGGGGTAACGTCACCATTGCTAAGTCAAAATTGCAATTCTGACTACATGCTGGCGGCATTTAACAATAATAGCATGGCTGCAGACCATTTTATAAATCGAATATGCAACTTTCGAGGGCAACGAATAACAACTTTAGTTGCAATAGACATGATGGCCCTCAGATCTATTGGTATACTTAATTACGGTAAATTGACAGATTTTACTAAAGAATTGAATACTCTTATGAAGAGAATTGGCAAGAATCCTATTGGATATCAAGGTCTACATGCCGCTCTTGTTGCAAACGGGAAAGAAAACAATAGAGTAAGGGCTGCAATATCATATTATAAGAATCTCGTAAATATCAAGTCGGAGTAATTTACTTCGACTTTTTTGTGCTCTCTGTCTTATGAGACTATAATATAAGTAGAATCTACTTGATTTTATTTTGATTATATTTCTTTTTGGAAGTTAAAAGAAACTAATTCCATATCTTTGCAACAACAAATACAATTTAAGTTTTTAAAGATATGGTAGAAAAAAGATTTATGACTGCGACCGAGGCCGCTCAATATCTTGGGATAACCCGAGGGTATGTGTACAAATTAACATGTAAGAAGAAAATACCTTTTTATTCTCCGACAGGCCGTCACATCTTATTCCTGAAGAATGAACTTGACGAATGGGTGTTAAATAATCGGGTTTCAACCAATAAAGAAATTGAAGGCCAGGCTCAAAATGCTGCTGTGATTCCTTGATTTTCTACTTTTGTGCTATCGATTGTGTGCTAATAGTATGGACATGAATGTTAGAAATAGATTCTACTGGCATGAAGAATGGGATGAAATGATCAATGGGGAATTGACCGCTTCTTTGCCTGATTCGGTTAGGGTAGAAATATACCGTGCTTTAACTCGGTACGGTTGTTATCATGATTTTGGCGATATAGAGTTATCTGATACAGCCAGAGGTGTCATTTCCGGATGCATGAGGACTTTAAATGCTGAGTGGGATGCATACCTAAAGCAATGTGATGCCAACAGAGAGAATGGTGCCAAAGGTGGTGCACCAAGGGGAAATAGAAACGCTCGAAAAAAGACAGATATAAAACAACCCAAAACAACCGAACGGGTTAATTCGGCTTGTTTCCCAATATCAGATAATGATAATGGTTCGGATTCGGAAAATGATAATGATTCGGAAAATGATAATGATTCGGAAAATGAAAAAGACAAAAAAGAAAATGAAAAAGAGATAGAAAGAGAAAAAGATGGCTTTTCCTATGAAAAATTCATGAATTGGTACAACGAGCAGATCCAGAAAATCGATTTGCCGAAGATATCTGAGATGACAGACGAAAGGAAGAAAGCATTTGATATGATCATTAACGAATTTGGCAAAGAAGCAATAGTCACTGTTTTGCAGAAGATTGTTAATTCTGATTTTTTGTGTGGTAATACCCAAAAAAGATTCAAAACGAATTTCGATTGGGCATTTAAGAGTGATAACTTCCGGAAGATCCTGGAGGGGAATTATGATGATTAAAATGTGAGCGTATGAAAACAGAAAATATTGCAACTTATCTCTTAAAGTCAACTGGTGCGCCTGTTGAGATAGAGCGTTATGGTTACTCCAAGTTGGTTATTAAGCTCGATGCGCAGAGCATTACGCTTTCCCAATTGGCAAACATGATAGAGACATGTGACGGGAAAGGATCATGTACAATAAGTATTGTCGATGGTAAGTTTTCCATAGATATACCTTTGAGGAAAGGCGCAAAATTGGGTAGTACCAGGAAAGAGAGAAAGGAAATGAAAGATTATGGCTGTGATCCTTCAAAGCCTGTAAAATACCGTGCATATTATTCTGATGGTAAAGAACTTGAACGTAAAAAAGAAATCGTATATCCAGAAGATGATCATTGGTTTGAAAAGGCACAAGCAGAGTTCATGAAAGAGATAGAAAACCATGGTTGTGAAATTCGGCATGGTTTGAATGAATTATCCGAAACTCTTACGTAGGCGCGGGCGGGTGTGTACGCGCAATACGTATATAGAAGAATAAGTTAATCGATATAAGAAAAATTATGGATGAAATTATTAAAAACAGTAGCGAACTTGGTCTGAATTGTCAGACTGTGTTCATCGGTGGAGAGGGTTATGTCATAAACAACCCATCCGCAATAACAGTCAGCGAGGCATGTAAATGTGTAGCACAGATGAGTAGTATTGATGATCAGAATGCAATGCAAATGATGAGTGGCTCCGTATTGCTTGCCGAAGGTCTGTCATGGCTTATTGCTGGGGATGGCTCCATGAAGGAGAAACTGTCGGAATGTCCTTTGCAAGATCTTGTAGTTGCCTGGGCTGAGGCTTTTAGAGTGATACTGCCAAAGCTGAATTTGGCTTTTGTCGGAGAGTTGGTGAAATTTTCGAAAACAGTAACGGAACTTAACAAATCAGAATAGACTATGCCATTATTAGCATTTGAGATCCAGGCGGACTATGACAAGGTGATACGTCTGCGTGAGGAGATACATAAGCTGAAGGAGGAGATAAAGACGGTCGATGCCGTCAGCAACCCTCAGCAGTTCAATACGATCAATCAAAAGATCAAACAGAGTGTTGATGAGTATAACAAACTCACAGAAGTTGCGGCTAAAGCTGGAGCCCAAATAGTGGCAGCGTCAAGAAAGCAGATCTACGATGCCCAGCAGGCCGTGAATGGTCTCACAGAAGATATTATCAAGCAGAAGAATATAATTGCAGATACTTCCGATAAGCTCAAAGTTCTGACAGATAAGTACAAAGATCTGAGACGCAATGGTCAGAATATCGCAGCCAATTCCATGCTTCCAGATATCAACAAGGCCAAGAAAGCACTCGATGAAGAGAAGTTCGCCTTGTTCGATCTCACGCAAGAGAGGGCAAAGGCACAGCTTGGAGTGAAGAAACTCCGTGAGGAATATGCCCTCTTTGCAAAGGATTCAGGTGCAAGTTCCTCCATCCTCTCAAAGATGAAGAGTGAGATCGTGGGTCTTGGTGCTGGCATGCTTGCAGGTTTCGGCCTGAAAGAGCTTGGTGCAGAGATTCTCCGTGTGCGTGGTCAGTTCCAGCAGGCCGATACTGCCTTACAAACGCTGTTAGGAAATAAGGAGAAAGCCGATGCTCTGCTGGCGAAGGTGCGCGAGTATGCGAAGATCAGCCCTCTGGAGTTCGGCGACATTACGAAGGCCACACAGATGATGCTCGGCTTCAACATCGAGGCTGAGAAGGTGCCAGGCTTCATCAAGGCCATCGGCGACGTGTCTATGGGCGAGAGTTCCCGCTTCAACTCACTGACGCTTGCTTTCTCTCAGATGTCTGCCACCGGCAAGCTCATGGGTCAGGACTTGAATCAGATGATCAATGCCGGATTCAACCCGTTGCAGGTTATGGCCGAGAAGAGTGGAAAGTCCGTCGCACAGTTGAAGGAAGAGATGTCGAAGGGTGCAATATCTGCAGAGATGGTGCAGCAGGCCTTTATCGATGCCACCTCCGCAGGCGGTAAGTTCTACAATATGTCCGAGAATGCCGCTAAGACTATCAATGGCCAGTTATCAATGATGCACGATGCCATAGATTCAGCCTTGAACGATATCGGTAAAGATTCCGAAGGGGTCATTGTTGGTGCTATCTCTGGCGTTACAAAGCTGATTGAGAACTATGAGACGCTTGGACGTGTCCTGATGGGGCTAACTGCTACTTATGGAGCATATCGCACAGCCGTAGCCCTCGTCACTTTTGCAGAGAATGGCCATACGCTTGCCATGACACTTGCAAGGGCTCAGATAATACTTACAGAAAAGGCGCAAGCTCTCCTTAATACAACCATGCTTGCAAATCCTTATGTACTGGCAGCTACTGCCATTGCTGGACTTGTATCGGCATTGGCTTTATACAAGAAATCTGCTGATGAAGCGGAGCTTGCCAATGAGAGACTAAATAAGTCCTTCGGTATAACCCAAGCCGAGATATCATCAGAGCAGAAGAAAATAGATGAACTGTTTGATAAGCTGCGCAAGGCAGAAGTAGGAACCAATGAGTATAAAGACGTAAAGGATGCCATCCTCAAACAATACGGATCATACCTTGAAGGACTGAGCAACGAAATAGCTACTCTTAAAGACGTGGAGGGTGCTTATAAGGCCGTTGCCGCTGCTGCGAGGGACGCTGCTCTTGCTCGTGGGCGTGAAGCTGCTATCGCATCTGCCAACAGCGAATATAATCAGAAGTATTCCGAGTATATTGGTAAGATATACGATCAGCTGATAAAGAAAGGCTTCAATGAAAATGATACCAAGAGGATGCTGGGCTGGATCCAAAGCGACCTGAAAAAGACTGGTAAGGTTGCAGAAGATACTCAGCGCGCCCTCCACAAGTATGGGGTGGAGTTCTCCTGGTTCGGTGAACTCAACAAGGCTGAGAGCGGCCTTTCTTATGAGACGCAGAAGATTAATGCTATGTTCGGTGAGCAGGGAAAGGTAGTAGAAAATACATCGAAGAAGGTTAGTAAACTAAGCGAAGATTACAAGGCCGCAGAGAGAAGCTTCCGTAACGCTAAGAATTGGCTGAAGCAGATCGAAAAGAATAAGTCTGACTATACTACCGAGGAATACAAAAAGGCTCTCCAAGACTACGAGGCAAAGAAGAAAGCATTCAAGGATGTTGGTGGAGATCCTGATAAGAAAAAGAACGGTGGTGGCAGAACTGGTACGAAAGAGGATATCGCAGAGCGCGTGAAAGAGCTCAACGATAAGCAGATTACCGCCCAGATCCGTGCAGCCAAGGATCTCGAATTTTCCACCCGTGAAGCGGAGATCAAGGCTATGCAGGATGGTACGGCCAAGACCCTCAGACAGCTTGACCTCAATAAGGACAAGGAGCTGGAGGCCATCGAGCGTGCCTATGAGGATCTCCGGCAGAAGCGTATCGACGAGGCCAAGAAGCTCTGGGATGCCGATCCGTCCAATAACGGTAAGAACTTCTTCGAGAGCGACAAATTCAAGTATGCCGCTTCCGATGAAAGATATACTCAGGCTGAGCGCAGTAACAAGGCTGGTAGGATCCAGTCTGTGCAGGAGATTTATAATCGCTCCGTGAAGGATGCCATCAGGAATGAAGAGAAGGCCAACAAAGAGGCCATCAGCCGCTATATTGCCATGTTCGGTGATTACGCCCAGCAGAAGCAGAATATCTATGACAGGGCAAATGACAAGATCTGTGAGCTGGAAGAGCAGATGCAGACCGCCAACACCGAAGAGGCACGCAAGGCTATCGAGGCTCAGGTGGCCATCGTGAAGAAGGGGGCACAGGACGAGGTGAACGAACTGGATAAGAAGTTCGGTAAGACAGCCCACGCCCTCGGTGATCTCTTTGCCGATGCCTCCAAGAAGAGTGCATCGCAGATAGACAAGCTCCTGAAGAAGTACAGGGCTTTCATGCAGTTCTACAGTAATGAGGGAGTCTCAAAAGATGACCTTGTTGAAAAGTTCGGCTTCACCGATAAGGAGATAGAAGAGATTACTCAGAAGCTAAAGACTGGTGAGGTTTCCTTGAAGGAGTATCAGGATGGTGTAGAGAAGCTGCAGCAGATCCTCAGCAGCAAGTCGCCTTGGAGGTCGTTCACTTCTAAGATTGATGAGCTGAATGAAAAGATTAACAAGTCTATCATAGCGGGCGATTTCGACAATGCCGCCTTCGGTGAGGCTTTGCAGGCCGTAGGCGATCAGATAGACCAGATGATTCCCCAGCTTGACCAATTGGGCGAGGCTATGGGTAGTATCTTCCACTTTGACAAGAGCGAGTATGCCGACGCTATCAATGGCCTTCAAAATTTCGGCAACCTCGCAAAGGGTGTAGGGCAGATCTATTCAGGTGACTATATCGGTGGTATTGCCAATGCTGCGAGTGGTATCGCTGGCCTTGTTTCCATATTCAGCTTTGACGAAGAGGAACAGAGAGACGCACAGCATAAGCAGAATGTTCTGAGTGATCGCCTGAGTGCCCTTAACGAATCCGTTCAGAGGCTTACTGACAAGATCGACGAGGTATATGGTGCAGAGGCTCTGCTGGCCTCCGAGGAAGCAAGGCAGAAAGCGAAGGAAAAGACGGACTTCGCCCTCGAACAGTTGAAAGATAGCGTGTTTAAGAATGGATTCTGGGACAACTTGCCTATTGGGGGAAAGAGTCACCTCGCATGGCAGATAAACGAGGCTTATGGCTTCGGCCACGATACAAGCGGACAGTTCTATGAGTACATGAAGAAGATGGCCGAGGCAGGCTTCTCGCAAGGGGCGATGGATGCCTTCGGTGCTGACGATTGGGAGGATCTTTTTGCCAATTTGGCCGACAAGGAGATTGTTGATCTTTTGATTGACATCAAAGAGAACCATGAGGATTGGTGGGCTGAGATGGTGAACCTGAACAATGGTTATGGCGAAGAGTTCTTTAATTCCATTATTGAGTCTTACGAGGATTTGGAAGAGATAGACCGTAAGACCAAGGAGAATATTACCCAGACAAGCTTCGATTCCGTCTTTAGTACGTTTATGTCTGCCCTCGAAGATCTTGCCGATGGCTCCAAGGACGTATTTGATGATGTATCTGAGAACTGGCAGAAGATGGTCAATAAGATGGTGCTTTACAACCTCATGGGAAGTAAGTACAAGAGGCAGATCGAAGAGTGGTATGACCTGTGGGATCAGTCTTACAGCGCAGACCACACCATCACCAAGGATGAGCTGGAGGAGTTGCGCACCAAGTACAACAATATCCTCAGAGCGGCTTCTGATGAGATAGACATGTTAAGAGAGAGCGGACTTATCAAGACGCTGGAAGATGCTACAGGCAAGGATCAGACGGCCACCGTATCTATGGCAGAAAAGGCCACCTATGACCAGTTCGACACTTATCTCGGCATTGCCACCGCACAGCAGATAGCCCAGGAGCAGATCAAGGACAGGCTCGACAGTATGACAGGCGAGGGTTTTATGCTTATGAACATGAATATCGAGCAGCTTGTGTCAATCTCCGCTAACCATCGCGACATTGCCAGCGAGAGCCGCGACATCCTTTCGAAGTCGTACCTGGAACTGCAGGAGGCGAACGAGCATCTTTCCAAGATCGAGAAGAGTGTGGGAAGGATAGAATCTTCCGTTAATAAGACTGAGCGTTTGATGAATGAAAGATTGTAGACCAGAATTGGCGGTTGCATGAAAATGTAGCCGCTTTTTCTTCTCAAAATGTGACAGAATAGTTAAAGATGATAATCGAATGAAAAGGAGAGTTTTTACGAAAAAAGTTAATGCCTCCAATTTATACTTGTTTGAATACGGATACACTTATGAAGAAAGTATTATATATCGGAGGGATTATGAAGATGAAGAGGGAATCATATGGGGCGAGATATGCCAAATGGCTCCAGGTCTTCTTGTCAGCGAGATTGCTCCGATAATAGAAGATGTTTGTGGCAACCACATACTCATAGATGGGGCAGATCCAAAATTAGTAGAGGAATTACATCGTTTGGGAATAAATGTCACCGTAGAGAGGTTCCGTGCTATTGAGCTGCGTTTATTAGGTGGTGCAGAAGAACCAATGAAAGATATGAGTAACACAATACTTCGGAGGATTGATTGTCTGTCATCCCAAGTTTCGCAAGTCCAAAATGACGTTCGCGATTATTGGTGGGTATTATTTTTAACCTTTTTGTTTTCGATGCTTGCGCTTTTAAGGGGGTGAAGTGTTAAATATCGCACATAAGAACAAATTTGTTACCTTTTTGTTTGGAAGTTTGGAACAAATGTGTTACCTTTGCAGTGTTCATTAAACAAGCGTTCTATGAAGTATTCAGAATTTTACCGACTGATTGAACAGCATGGCTGGACGATCAAGGGGGGCAAAGGGCACTACAAATACGTGCATCCAGACTACCCCTATTTCATACCAGTCGGCAGACACAAAACGCAAGAGATACCGAAAGGTACACTTGAAGGGATGCTGAAAGCCGCAGGTTTGAAATGAACGTAAAGAGCTTCAAAGAAGCTTCCCACCTCCTTCGGGGGGTGGGTTTAATGGACAAATTGAAAGTGGAACCGCTAAAAGGGTAATGAAATGAAGACATTGACGGCAATCATCGAGAAAGCAGAAGACGGAGGCTATGGAATCTATGCAGAGAATGGTGCTCCCGTGTTTGGCAGCGGACTGTCAGAGGATGAGGCTCGCAAGGAGTTTGAGGCTTGTATGAAAGAACAGGCTGAGTACATGAAGGATCGGCAGGGGGAATATCCCGATTGGTATGCAGACGATCTTCAGGTGGAGTATCGCTATGACATGACGGGGTTCTTCCTGGCATTCCCTTTCATCAACGTGACGGAGTTTGCAAAGAGCCTTGACATCAATCCGTCGCTGATGCGGAAGTACAAGAGCGGTCTGGCCAAGGCCGGAGAGAAGCAGAAGGATATGATACAACATAAGTTTGACGATATAGTGAGCCGCCTGAGTGCCGTGAGGTTCTGAAAACGGTCGTTTGTATAATGAACAGAGTGAGGGGTGGCATAAAGTCACCCCGTTTTCGTGCCATAATTTGCTTCTGACGGGCTTTTGTACGCATTGCTGATAACTTCCCCGCAGGCCTGTAGAAATACGCTCAGAATAGCGAATAGATGCAAAATAGAAGAAACCCCCACTTGCCAGTCCGCTGTCGGACTATATTTGCAAGAAGAGGTTTCTGCTGCAAAGATAATGAAAATCTCAATACGAGACCAATAAAATACAAAGTTTAACATAAAAGAAAGAGGATTCGCAACCGTAAGATCAAGACGCTATTCGCAGTCAGGAATTTCTCGACCAGATAGCCTCATACGCCAAGCAGGGCTTCACTGACAAGGAAATTGCTTTGTCTATAGGGTTATCACCGCAAAAGTTCTATGAGAAGAAAGGTGAGTTAAGTGAGTTAAGTGATGCCTTAGCGCACGCGCGAGCAAGTTTAAATGCAGCAGTACGTTCCGCATTTATAAAATGGCCTCTATACTGTTTGCGGAATCGTCGATATATATGGGAAGTTCGTTGCTGACAATACGTGCGGAAATCTGCTGGATTGTCATTTCAAGAGAGAAGAACATGCTCGGTATTCCCGTCTTTGCACTGTTGACAAGTATGTTGATGGCCAGCGTAGTCTTACCTATCGATGTCGCACCGCCTATGACAACTAAGTCACCAGTCTCAAAGCCGCCTCTATCGTCGATCATCTTAAATCCTGTATGAATAGATTCTTTTTCCATGTTTATTGCTTCTGTGTGAGCAGAGCCGTAGCCCTGCCCACGGGTTATTGTCTGGTTACAATTACGCTTTGTTTTCGTTGTGATAGTTCACAGAAATATCTCGCAGTACTCGATAATCAGCCTTGATGTCTGATAGGTCAAGCAGACAAGCGACTTTGCTCTCGCTGTCGAAATTCGATTCGCGCAGGATTAAATCAGACATGAGATCTATGTTGCTCAGGGTCTGATCAATTCTTTCTGGCGTGTTCACTTCAATGAAATCTTTCATCATTGCACAGTTATTATTCGTTTTTTCCATATTGCTTGTTTTTTAGTGGGTAGGTGGTTGGCCTACCCGTTACCTTTTGTTAGATTGCAATTCTCACTAAGTTGGCTTTCTTGAAACAACGCCAAGCAGCTTTCTCGGTGTCGTAGTAGGTCTGTACGGTCTCATTGCGCTTGCGAGTGTCGCCTGATGTCTCAGGTACGATGTTGCCTGCAAGAGTGCCGAAAGCCTCGCGGATAGAGCCGTCTACCTTGATAAAGTAGAACCGGCAGATCTTTTTGGCCATAGCCTTACGAAGTTTGAGGTTTGCCCAGGCACATTTCAGTGCCTCAGCCAATGTGTAACCATTGCAGCGGACAAACTGCCATGCAGTCTGCATCACCTCTCTCATTTCATTCTTAATTGTAGTGCTCATAATCTGTATATTTTTGAGTTGTTAGACATTATGCTACCATTGTAAGCAGCTGACCCTCACAGAAGTCGTTTGTGGTGGCTTCGCCATTCTTGTTAAAACTATCTGCTGCCTCGACCGAAAGAAAGCGCGTAGTGACCACATATGCGCCCGTACCATTGTAATAATCATCCTCATCATAGCCATCTTCTGTAAAAGAGTACTCGATGAAAAGGATCTCATTGCCTTTCGTGTACTCGATTGAGTTGCAGCCTGCCTCAATCATGTTGGCGATGTTCTGATAGTCGATGCTTGTGAGTATCATATCTGTTGTAAATTTGATTTTTGCTGCAAAGATAACGCAAATACGTTACACTTGCAAATAATTTGAGATAAAAATGTAACATATTTACGTTAATTAACAAAAGTAATATTGTAACGTATAAAAGTTAAAGATTTGTTAAGAATTAAACTCATATAGGTTACATTCAGATTATTTTATTATCTTTGCAGCCGTAACGTAATAATGAAACAAGAAAATGAGATACAAAGAAGTATTAAAGAAGTATGGTGTAACTCAATCTGAGCTTGCAGAGAAGCTTGGTATCAATCGTGTATCTGTCTCTCGTTTGTTGAGTGATAACAATAATATGAGAGCCTCAACAATCTTGAAAATTGCAAATGCCATCGGTTGCAAGGCTGGCGAATTGTTTGAAGAGCCAGATGAGGGTAAAACGTCTGTGCCCTCTATTATCTGTCCTCATTGTGGCAAAGAGATCAATCTGAAAGTAGAAAAGTAAGAAGTACTGTTATGACGCTTGACAAAGATACGCTTTATTTGCCCATCAAGCAGACATACTTCGACCAGATTGTAGCTGGCTCAAAGATTGAAGAGTTCAGAGAGATCAAAGAGGGCGTCACCGCAAACAGATACCTTCTGAAAGCTTTGGATTCAAATGGCAAACCTATGTCAGGTAAGTATGTAAGGGATGATGAGCACACAAACGAGGGTAAGGACTATTATATCGATGACTATAACGGTGGGCATTTCCCGTTTAAACCATATCCTTACAAGCGTCTGTATCTGGCCGTAGGCTATGCCAAAGAGCGTGATACGGCTCTCGTTGAGGTCGATGGCTACCGGTTCATCCCCAATATGATCCGTGGCAATCTCTATGCGTTTTGGCAGATTGCCTATTATATCGGCAGAGTTATTGAAGTCCACCGAAAGTCCTGATAAGAGAAGTTTGAATCAAAGAACATGAGATTTGATATCGTCGAACGCATCCATTTGGTTGAAGAAAGCAGGAAGAGGCTGAGAAATGCCGTTCAGGTATTTGATGAAGTGTCTTTGACGCTGCTGGAAGATCAGTCGTTAATCCCGTATCTCAAACAAATGTTCTGTGAAATAACGGGTGAATCCAATTTGAAAGGGGAGCTGCGGGAGATCTTTGTGTTCATTGTCATGTATCTTTATGGCCCTGGCAAAATGGAGGGAGTGAGATCTCCTATTTTACTAAGACGCTCTCTTGCCCAGGCATTAGGTATAAAGGCTCCCTCAGTTTTGTCAAGAGTCAAGGAGACATACATGCTTCGATATAAAGTCTATTTCCATGATAAGGCTGACGCTATCTTTGCGATGATGGTAAACAGACTGCAGAAGGATGGCTATCTGTAGAAAAACGCCTGAAAATTTGGGAGATTGAGAAGAAATGTGTACCTTTGCACCGGAAACATATATCTGGGGGAGATTGTCAAGTCAGGCGTGACGGCAATTTCCTTTTAAGCGGAAATTCCGGCTCACCAGTAAATTCCTGTGTTTATCCGTATATCATTGACAGCCTATAGAGAAAGAAGTCCACATCGATTACTCCCCTAAGCTGTGCACGGAATTGCTTGATCTTTGAGTTTAGGGACTCTGCAGAAGCATTGGTCG
>JAFRQC010000098.1 GCA_017428805.1 Prevotella sp.
TTCAGGACGGGTTGTATCGAGAATGCCGCCAATATGCCGTGGAAGGGAGTCGTTCCCTTGGCTGCGATGTTGCGCGACCGTCTCGGACTGGCCGTGGCGCTGGCTAACGACGCACATGTCACTGCCCTGGGCGAGAAAGCCTTCGGCAGCGCTCACGGTATGAAAGACTTCGTGGTGGTGTCTATCAGTCACGGCGGTCTCGGCAGCTGTATCTTCATGGACGGAAATCCTCACCTGGGCGTGAATGGCTTTGCCGGAGAAGTGGGACACTCTTGTGTGGTGGTCGATGGTCGCGAGTGTGGCTGTGGACGCAAGGGTTGTCTGGAGACCTATTGTTCTGATAAGGGACTTATGAAGACCGTAGAAGAACTGCTGGCAGAGGGTATGCCCTCGGCATTGAAGGGAATGAAGAATATCAGTATCCAGACGGTTACCTATTATTGCGATCAAGGCGACCAGGTGGCCATTGAGGCCTTGCGGCGCGTGGGATTCATGCTTGGACTAGGTCTGGCCAACTATGCCTCAGTCCTGAATCCTGAGGCCATCATCCTGACGGGTGATATGATGCTGGCGGGTAAGTGGCTGCTGAAGCCCATGCGGAAGTCGTTCGAGGAACATGTCTTCCATAATATCCAGGGTGAGACACGGCTGCTGGTTTCTATTCTGAAGGAAGGTGAGCGCGATGTGCTGGGTGCCAGTGCCCTCGCATGGGACGTGAAGGAGTATTCCCTGTTTAAGTAGATTTGGATTAGAAAGATATATAAAATAAGAACAATATATTAACTAAACGTTATGATTGAACAGAACATCAAGTCGAAAGTGGTTGGCGTTGATATCAGTAACGAGCTGACCACCTATGCTATTGTAGATGTTAGAGGTAATATACTGGCGGAAGACTCCTTCCCCACGATCGATTATCCTGACGTGAACAATTTCGTATCCGTACTCAGCGAGAGGATTGTCATGCTGGTTGAGAACAACGGCGGTTATGAGAATATCCGCTCCATCGGTATGAGCAGCCCCAGTGCCAGCTCTGTCTCGGGTTGTATCGAGAATGCGGCAAACCTGCCTTGGAAGGGTGTCATCCCCATGGCAGCGATGCTCCGAGACCGTTTGGGACTGGCTGTGGCCCTCTCCAACGATGCCCATGTGTCTGCACTGGGTGAATACACTTTCGGCTGTGCCCATGGTATGAAGAACTTCATCATCATCAGTCTGGGCGTCGGTCTGGGCAGCTGTTTCTTCACGGAAGGCGAAGACCATAAGGGACACCTCGGCTATGCCGGTGAGTTTGGGCATACCTGTGTGGTGGAAGGTGGTCGTGAGTGCGGCTGTGGTCACAAGGGATGTCTCGAAGCCTATGCAGGTGCTGCAGGCATCATCCGTACGGCGAAGGAGATGATGGCAGAGTCTGACGCGCCGTCGCTGATGCGCAATCTGGAGCACCTCACACCACGTACCATCAACGAGTGCTGCGAGAAGGGTGACGAGATGGCCAAGGAGGTGTATCGCCGTACGGGGTATATGTTAGGTCTCGGCCTCGCTAACTACGCCTCGATCATCGATCCGGAGGCCATTATCATCACGGGTGGCATCTCCCATGCAGGCGAGTGGCTCTATGAACCGTTGAAGGAATCGTTTGAGGATCATGTCTTCGGCAATATGCATGGCAAGGTGAAGATCCTTGTGTCTGAGTTGAACAACCGCGAGCGCGACGTTCTGGGAGCCAGTGCCCTGGCCTGGAGCGTGCCCGAATACTCATTGTTTAAGTAGTAAGGAGTAAAGGAGGGAAGGAGTAAGTGGACGTAGAAGAAATCAACGAGATCATCAACGCCAAACCTAATCTGAGTACCGCCCTCGGGATGGAGTTTCTCTCCACGCCCGAGGACGATACGTGTATGGCACGTATGCAAGTTGACGAGCGCAATCGTCAGCCCTTCGGATTCCTCAGCGGCGGGGCGTCATTGGCGTTGGCGGAGAATGTGGCAGGTGTGGGATCGTCAGCCCTCTGTCCTGGCTGTGCCTGTGTGGGCATCGAGGTCAGCGGCAGTCATGTGAAGGCGGTGGCCGAGGGGGATACTGTGACGGCCTATGCCCGTCTGCTGCACCGTGGCACGACGCTCCATGTGTGGAATGTGGATATCAAGGACACGACGGGCGACCTGATCTCGAATGTCCGGGTCACTAATTATATCATCAAACAGAAGAAGTAATGTCCGCTTTTGCCATCTATCGTTTGCCGCATGAAGATTGTGCGACACTTGTTCAGCAGACGGAAGGTGAGCCTGCGGAATTTCTTTCTTGCACAGAACTTAGTGGCAAGCGTGGCTTCGTTGTTGCTCCCTTTGAGGTGACAGCGCAACAGCCCATCTTGCTCATCCGTCCTGATTGTGTGGAAACGATGAAGGTAGAATCAAGGGGATTGGTTCATACCCCCAGCCGGGGGTGCGCAACCTGTCCCCCTGATTCTACATACGCCATAGACTTTGCCAACTATCATGCCCAGCTCGAGGCCGGTATCTTCCGTAAGATAGTCCTGGCCCGTTGTGCAGAAGAGGCATCGGAAGAAGCGATAGACCCTATGGTACTCTTCCGCCGTGCCTGCGAACTGTACCCTAGGATGTTCATCTCGCTGGTGTCCACCTCCAAGAGTGGGGTATGGCTGATAGCCACTCCGGAGATCCTGTTGGAGGGAAAGGCAAATGACTGGCATACGGTAGCCTTGGCGGGCACGATGAAGCTGGAAGGGGATTCTCTGAAGGGCGAAGGTGAGAAGGTTACCTGGGCTACGAAGGACATCCAGGAGCAGCGCATCGTCACCACCTATATAGCAGAGTGTCTGGAACAGTTTACGGGTGATTTCCGGGAGGAGGGTCCACGTACCGTCCGTGCAGCCAATCTGGTTCATCTGCGGAGTGATTTCACTTTTAAGTTGCCTGATGGTCAGCATCTGGGTGATTTGCTTCACGCACTCCATCCAACGCCTGCCGTCTGTGGTCTGCCGAAACGAGAGACATTCAAATTCATCATACAGAACGAACACACTCCCCGCCGTTACTACAGTGGTTTTATGGGGATGCTCGACCCTGACGGTGGCACCCATCTCTATGTGTCTCTCCGTTGCATGAATATCGAGGGCAGTCATTATCACCTCTATGCCGGTGGCGGACTGTTGACAGACAGCACCGTCTCGCAGGAATGGCTCGAAACGGAGGCGAAACTTGAAACAATGAGACAATGTATAGCAATAAAGAAAATGTAAATATCCTGACGGCGCTGCTTGTGGCGCATGGTGTCCGTCATGCGGTCTGTTGTCCTGGCAGTCGCAATGCCCCCATCGTGCATAATCTCACCGAGTGTCCTGATATCCGGTGCTACCCCGTGACAGATGAACGCAGCGCAGGTTTCTATGCGTTGGGTATGTCGCAGGCATTGGCACAGCCTGTGGCTGTCTGTGTCACCAGTGGTACGGCATTGCTCAATCTCGCACCTGCCGTGGCTGAGGCTTATTATCAGCAGCGTCCGTTGGTGGTGATCTCCGCAGACCGTCCTCCACAGTGGATCGACCAGCTCGACGGTCAGACATTGCCACAACCCGATGCTTTGGGACGTTTCGTCCGTAAGACCGTCACCCTCCCGGAGGTAATCTCTTCCCCTCCTGAGTCAGGAGGGGTTAGGGGTGGTCTGAAGGGGGGAACTGATGCGCTTGTTCAGACCACCTCGCCTGCCGGCACCCCTCCTAACTCAGGAGGGGAATGGGGAACCGAGGCGCGTTGGTACTGTAACCGTCTCGTCAACGAAGCCCTGCTCGAACAGTTCGGACCTGTGCATATCAATGTGCCCATCAGCGAACCACTATTTGACTTCTCCGTGGCCTCGCTGCCAAAAGAGCGTGTGATCTCCCGCATCCTGCCAGATATCTCCGGCAATACCTTGCGGCATATCGGACAGATGTTTATGCTTGCCAAACGCCCGATGCTCATCGACGGCCAGCCGATGAACCCTCTCCTTGATGAGGCTGTGGCATTGGTGGGCGACGATGAGAGTTATGTGCCCGACTTCGTGTTGTATATCGGAGGCTCCATCGTCAGCAAGCGGGTGAAACATTTCCTCAGAAAAGCCCGTGAGACCTGGGTGGTCAATGCCACAGGCGAGGTGACGGATACCTTTATGAATCTCACCCAAGTTATTCAGGGAGACGGGAAGGTGGTGGCAGACCATGTGCGCTTCCTCTGCGAAGACCGTCCGCATCCCTTCGTCCAGAAGTGGGAAGAACTTCTTTCTTCCCTCCGTCAGAAGACCGATGCCCTCACTCCCGCCTTCTCCCAGCTCGCCGCCGTCAAACTCTTCGAAGACAAATTGTCCATTATCCACTCTCAATTCTCAACTCACTATGCCAACAGTACCGCCATCCGCTTGGCTAACACTTTCGCCCGTCATCCCGTCTGGTGCAACCGTGGTGTGAATGGCATCGATGGCTCGCTCTCTACCGCAGCGGGTTTCTCGTGTGTGATAGACGAAAAGGTGTTCTGCGTGATTGGCGACCTGAGTTTCTTCTATGATCAGAATGCCTTGTGGAATCAGAACCTGCGAGGGAACTTCCGTATTCTGCTTTTGAATAACGGTCGTGGAGGCATCTTCTCCACACTTCCAGGCTTGGATCAGAGTCCTGCCCGCGATAAATATGTCGCAGCAGAACACCATACCTCTGCCGAGGGCATCTGTATGCAGAATAATGTGGTCTATCTGAAGGCGGAGAATATGGAGGAGTTGCAACAGGGCATCGACACCTTATTATATATAGATAACGAACGCCCCGTGCTCCTCGAAGTCTTCTGCGAGGTCTAATACTTAAAGCTTGAACCTCCGAGGAACTCCCGCATAATGGATGTCGGCGGAATTTCCTTGTCGCTGATGGGTAAGAAATAATGCAGGAACTTCAACAGCCTGTGTGCTTCCGCATACTCCGTACAGTTCTTCGGCACGGAAGTGAGGATGATCTCCGCGTGTATCCTCAGCACGGCAAACTCGATGTTCAGCGCTGAGTTGAACATCACATCGGCAGACTCTTGGAACGGTGTGATCCACTGATCCTCCGATGCCAGCACGTTCTTCCATTGGGCGATGGTCTGCTGGGCGGTGTATGCTCCCTTGTTATAGTCGCGGATGATACGGCGCAGCAGACGGTTGTCACGCGTCGGAATCCAGTTGTGGTCATCCAATGAGATGCTTGTGAGGGCAGAAATGAAGATCTTGTATTTCGTGGCATCAGGAATCTTCTTCGTCAGCAGCGGGTTCAGGGCGTGGATGCCTTCGATGATGAGCACCGTGTCGCTGCCCAGCTTCAACTTCTTGCCGTTATATTCCCGTTTGCCCGTCACGAAGTTATACTCGGGTATCTCCACACGCTCCCCCTGCATCAGTCTGAGCAGATGGTCTTCGAGTAGCGCATATTCCACCGTCTCGATATTGTCGAAGTCATAGTCGCCGTTGGGCAGCTTAGGGGTGTCCAAACGGTTCACGAAATAATCGTCCGTAGAGAAAGATACCGGCCTCAGTCCGCAGGCAAGCAATTGTACGGAGAGGCGTTTGCAGAAGGTGGTCTTGCCTGAACTCGACGGTCCTGTGATGAGCACCAGCCTCACAGGATCCTTCTCCCTGTGGAAACGGCGTTCTATCTCCTCGGCTATCTGCACGATTTTCTTCTCCTGCAGGGCCTCAGACACCTGGATAAGCTCCGAGGCATAGCCCCGCATCACGGCCTTGTTTACATCGCCGGCATTCGACAGGCGCATAATGATGTCCCAGCGTGTCTTCTCGGCAAACATCTCGAAGGTCTTCGGCTGTGGCATCTTCTCTGCCAGCACTGAAGGATTGTTCCAGTCCGGCACCCTCAGCAGCAGACCGTCCTCATAGCGCTCCAGCCCCCACACCGTCAGATAGCCTGCCGATGGCACCAGCGGCCCGTAGTAATAGTCCACGGTGTCGCCCAGCATATAGTAGTCGCTGTAAATCTGTCCGCTCGTCTCCAACAGCTTCACCTTGTCCTGGAATCCCCGCTCGGCAAACACGCGGATGGCCTCCTCGTTGGTGGCCTCCGTACGACGGAAGGGCATATCGAGGGCGATGATCTCCTCCATCCGGGCCTTGATCTGTTCTGCGTCACCGTCGGCGAGTCCTTCGCCGTTTTTCTTCTTGAAGTTGCAATAGTATCCGCGACAGAGCGAGTGCTCGATGAAAAGCTTCGAACCTGGGAACACATCCTGCGTCGCTTTATAGAGTACGAAGCTCAGCGATCTGACATAGACTCTGTGGCCAGAGCCCTCACGGGCATCGAGAAACTCCACATCGCGGTTCTGGAAGAGCCTGAACTTCAGACCCTCCGAGGTGTTGTTCACTCTCGCCGACACCACAGGGTAGGGCAGGCGGATCTCGTCGGCAAACTCCTGATACACGTCGAGCAGTGAGATTCCTTCTGGGAAACTCTTCGTCACATTGATGTTCTTACAGCGGATTTGTAGCATAGTCGTTGGGATTGAATGATATGTCGGAAATGACGATGGTCTTAAACCAGTCTTTGAGATAGCCCTTATACCGATTTTGGGAGTCGGCCACCAGTAACAGCACCTGCCGTCCGTCGGCCAGTCTCGGCCCTGCACAGATGCCTTCATAGTTGGCGAAACTGCGCTTCAATAGGTTGATGCGGGTGCGGAACTCCGTGAGCAGTCGTTTCTTCAATGTGTCGCCTGGCTGTTGCAGCTGCGGGTTCACGACGAAGAGCTTCACCTGTACGAAGCTGCCAATGCCCTTTGCTGTCTTTCTCACCTCCCGTTCCAGTACGATCACTTGTCCGTCATCGAGGGCAGCCAGACCACTTACGCCTAAGGTACTCTTGCCCTTCATACTCTCCACAGCGGAGGAGTCTGTCACGTACCAGTATTGTTCTTTCGGTTGCAGGTCGTCGCCGAAACTTTGCAGGCGCAGTCTGTTTGCGATTTTCTTTCTGATGTTGGGCTGCTCGCCGTCAACCTTCAGCGTGTTCTCCGTTGTAGTCCAGAAACGATGTGTCTTTGCGTTGTAGGTCAGTGACTCGAAACCTTTGTTACCGTAGGAGCCGCCGAACACATCGGGGATGTTCAGTTTCCGTCCCGTCATCTGTCCTTCGAGCGTGTACTCCACGATCTGTCCGTCGTTCTCGCCACTCAGGAACAGCGTGTTCGTCGGAGCCATGTAGCAGATGCCTTCTTCGTCGCGGTTCGGCAGGTTCGAGGTCATGAAACTGTCTGCCCTCACGTCCTCGATCTTGCCTGTGATGGAGTCTATCCGGATGGTCATCAGAAGGAAACCCGCCGTCGTCGACTTGTCGTTGCAGACGGCATAGCGGTCGCCGCCCAGCCACGTCACGCCGCTGTAGTTCCCAGCCGGCACCGCCTTCTTGAAGTGGCGCTGTTTGTTCTGCACCACCTGCTGCGCTGTTGCCTGCACCGTCGCCAACAACATCAAAGCCAGATATATGACCATTCTTCTCATTTCTGCTGCAAAGATACTATTTTTTATTTTGATACGGCAACAATTATCCAAATTTGTTTGGTAGAATCAAAAACTTTTCTTATATTTGCAACCGAATAGTATTATCCACAACAACAACTAGAAACTGTATGAATATGAAGAAACTAATGATGGTGGCAATCCTGATGGTGATAACCGTCACTGCCAAAGCCCTGAGTTATGAAACGGCACGCTCGGAAGCGCTGTTCTTGTCAGACAAGATGGCCTACGAGCTGAACCTCTCTCCTTCGCAGTATGAGGCAATCTATGAGATCAACCTCGACTATTTTATGTATGTCGGCACGAAGCTCGACCTGTACAGCGATCTGTGGAAGCAGCGCAACTATGAGATACAGCAGATACTGACGCCCTACCAGTATGAGGAATTCCTTCGTCTGAAGTATTTCTATCGTCCGCTGGGATGGCGTGACGGTCGTTGGGAGTTCCGTATCTATCGTGTTTATCCTAATCGCGGCCACTTTATGATGAATCGTCCCAGGGCTTATGCCAATTATCGCGGAGGAAGGCATTTCCGTGGAGGTCCTGGTGGTCCTCGTCCTGGTGGTCCAAACCGTGTGGCACCTGGTCCTCGTCCTGGTGGACCAAATCGTGTAGCGCCAGGCCCTCGTGGCAATGCGCCTCTGGACGGTCGTGGGGCTCCTGGTCCTCGTGGCAATGCACCTCGTGATGGCCGTGTGGCTCCCCCTCGTAGCAATAACTTCAATGGACCTGCACCTCGTCCGAATGAGATGAGAGGCCGTACGACACCTAATGGAATGGTTCAGCGCGCAGGCAGTTCCTCACGAACCACCGTGACGACTCGTCCCAACAATAACCAGCGTCCACCGCAGGCTCAACGCCAGCAAGGCCAACGTCCTCAACAGGCACAGCGTCCGCCACAAGGTCAGCGTCCTCAGGGACAACGCCCACCCCAAGGCCAGCGCCAGCAGCCTCCCCGCCGTTAAGTAGTGACGTGTATAGATTCCAGGATAGTCCCCACGGGCTATCCTTTTTTTAGTGTGTAAACGTTTCTGGCCCTCTGTGTACTAAATTACAATAAATTCCGAATGCAAATCTAAGAATTATTTCAGAACTTCCCATTATTTTCGGATAATATCGCAATAAATGCATGGTTTGGTATCGCCTTGGTTTGAAGAGTAGTGCTTTCAAACTCCAAGAAAGGTTAGTCCAAAGTCCAAGAAAGGTGCCTAGTTTCTATAAGAAAGGTGGCATGTTTCTCCGAAATTCTCTCGAGAATTTAGAGGTTTCCCCTAAGGAAAGTGGGAGTTTCCCCTAAGGAAAGTCCGAGTTTACATAGCCCAAAGTCCAGACGAGCAGACTGACACATATTGAAGTCTGATAATCATAGATTTTTGCGATAGTAACTTGTTTTTCCGTCATCTCTCCCGTTCTCTTTCTCCTTTGTATAAAGGCATTTCCAAAGATTATGGGAGAGATGAGTCATCAGCGTGACTTGGCATTTTATGATCCTTACTTGGCGGCTTAGGAAAAACCAGAGCTATTTATTGTTTTTTTGAAAAGTTTCTCCAAAATAATTCAGGCATAGCAGCGTCAGGTCGTCATTGGGGGCAGCACCGTTGCGGTGCTTTTCCACTTCAGCAGTGATGGCCTCTATCACCTGTCGGGCACTGTCGAAATGTGTATGGCGCAGGATGTCGAGCATCCTGTCATCGCCGAACAATTCTTGTTTATCGTTCTCAGCCTCGTTCAGTCCGTCGGTATATATGAAGAGCGGGCGCCCCTTGATACTATCGATGTGCTCGCCCGTGAATTCCAAGTCGGGGAACAGACCAATCGCCAGATTCTGTTCCACCTTCAAGAACTCGCCGTGCTGGTCATTGCCGCCGATGACGGGCGGGTTATGGCCTGCATTGCAGAAATCAAGGCGACCGGTATCGAGGTGGAGCAGGCCGATGAACATCGTGACAAACATAGACCTGTCATTGCCTTCTGCCAGCTCGTTGTTCATCCGCACGGCCAAGTCAGCGGGCATCATGCCCTCTGCGGAGAGTGTACGGAAGAGACGGGCGGCCTGTGCCATGAACAGCGAGGCAGGCACACCCTTGCCCGACACGTCGCCCACGCAGAAATAGAGTCTGTCGCCCTGTATCATGTAGCCATAGAGGTCGCCTCCCACCTCCTTGGCGGGTGTCATCGAGGCATAGAGGTCGAGCCCCGGATAGTCGGGGAAAGCCATAGGCACCATCGACATCTGGATGTCGCGCGCGATGCGTAGTTCACTCTCGATGCGCTCCTTCTGCGTGGTCACCTCCTCCAGCTGGTCGTAGGCCTGTTTCAGTTCCCGCATCTGCTGCTGTCGCCTGCGCAGGTAGATTACGAGGAAGGCCGCGATGAGCACCAGTCCGCACACGACGGCAGCGAGCACCGTCCGCTGCTGGGTCAGCCTCAGGGTCGTCGTCTCGTTCTCCGCTCTGGCGGCCTGCAGTTCCAGCGCTTTCTTCTCTGTCAGGTTGCGCGTCTCGTCATTATACTTCTTGTCCGTCCAGTCTTTCAATACCTTGAAGCTGTCCAGCGATTCCTTATACCGGCCAAGCCCTTCTAATGCAGCAATCACGAATGGGAGTCGGAGTTCAGGGTCAAGGATGGGTTTCGACAATTCCAACATCTTGCCGTATTGGTGCTGATATTTCGCATAATGACACTCTACAAATCTGTTATAGTCGCCGGTATAACCGGTTTCATCAATGGTTTTGTGCAGTTCGTCGTAGAACTGTTCGATCATGACGGAATCTTTAGGAACCCTTTTGAGAGCTGTGAAGCATTTCAAGGTGGCCAATATCACGCGTTCATTACCATTCCAATAATCATGACTCTGGGCCTTGTCCAAGATATGAATTGCTTCGTCCCACTGTTCCTTGTCGTTATAGATGTCATTGAGCAGAGCGTATATCTGGCAGCCCGGCTTCCTTTCAGGCAGATAGCGCTCCTTATAGGCAATGGCCTGCTGCAACAGTTTCTCCGCCATGTCTATCAGGTTCATGTCGAAGGCGATGAGAGCGTTGGTCATGGTGGCCATATAGAAGCCATCCTTGCTGTCGTGCTTTTGGGCGTAGTCCTTCATTTCTCCTGCCATCTCCAAGGCCCGGCTGCTGCTGACATAGGTGAGCACATACATCACCTCATTATACCAGACACTGTATAACACTTTGTCTTCCCCCTCTTTCTCCAGAAGACGTTTCAGCCTGGCGGTCACGTCCTCGAATGCCTCTAAACTGTCCGTTTCATAAAGCGCTAATTGCCTATTCCTAAGCGTACTGGCAGCTTCGCTCATAGCCACCCCCCTGGCAGGCATCCCCACCAGTAGCACGAAAAGTAATAGAAAATATTTCAGCAGCATACTCTGTCTTTATGTAAAAGTCTTATTGACTGCAAAGATACTAATAATTTTGAAACTAAGGAAGCTTTTGAGAAAATTAAACGATTTTATTTTGTATTTTGCCCAATTATCTAAATTTGCAACATTATTATTTAAGATGACTGATATGGAAACAAGAGTTTGGAAGACTGTCCGTGAGTTTAAGGAGATCCTGTTTGAAGAGTATAGTCTGCACCCCTGCCGTGGTGACTCGGAATTAATTCAGCGGACACTAAGTAGTGGTGTATAGATTCCAGGATAGTCCCCACGGGCTATCCTTTTTTAGTATAAAATCGCTTTCTTTTGGGCTGAGAATAAGAAAAACACACGGCTTTTGCAAAAAAGTTCCGATTTTGGTTAACTTTTATGCCCCTTTTCCTGTCTATAATAGTAGATGAAAGAAAATGAAATAGAACAACTGTTCCGACAGCACTATGCCCAGATGGCGAAACTGGCGAGGACTATGCTCTACGACGACGAGGAAGCTCGTGACGTGGTGAGCGAGGTGTTTGCTGCATTGATTCGGTCAGATATTGTCCCCGTCAATATCAAGAACTACCTGCTGACGAGTGTCCGCAACCGGTGTCTGTCCATACTGGAGCACAAAAGCGTCAGGGCAAAGTTTGAGCAGGCATACACTCTGGAAATGAAATCTGCATCTCAGCCAGCAGAAGAAGGTGGTGGCGAATACCAATCGAATGACAGACTGGGAAACTTGATGACATTCGCAGAGCAGAACCTGACAAAGCTGACGCTCCGAGTGTTCCGAATGAGACACCTGCAAGGCATGAAGTATCAGGATATCGCCGACGAACTGGGTATCAGCCGTGTTATGGTATATAAGTACCTGACACACGCAATGGAGAAAATCAAAGAATATCAACATAAAATAAGGTAAAAGGCTATGGACAGAGACGAAAAGATCAAGATGCTGCTTGACATGCAGGATCATCCAGAGCAGTTTTCAGACGAGGCACTGGAGCAGATGCTTAACGACGCCGAGGCACAGGAACTGATGGAAGCCACGGCCCAGCTGAAGCGTGCTATCATAAA
>JAFRQC010000099.1 GCA_017428805.1 Prevotella sp.
AACTTCAATTAAGAAAATGAGTAAACTGACAAAAAATCAAAAGTTGGTAGCTGATAAGGTTGAAGCAGGGAAAGCATACTCTTTGAAAGAAGCCGCTGCATTGGTGAAGGAGATTACCACCACCAAGTTTGAGGCTTCAGTCGATATCGATGTACGCTTGGGCGTTGACCCGCGTAAGGCCAACCAGATGGTTCGTGGCGTTGTGTCGCTGCCGAACGGTACTGGTAAGGTGACGCGTGTGCTCGCTCTCTGTACTCCTGATCAGGAGGCTGCTGCTAAGGAAGCTGGTGCCGACTATGTTGGTCTTGACGAGTATATCGAGAAGATCAAGGGTGGTTGGACGGATGTGGATGTCATCATCACCATGCCGTCATGTATGGGTAAGCTTGGCCCCCTCGGCCGAGTACTCGGTCCCCGTGGCCTGATGCCTAACCCCAAGAGCGGTACTGTTACTATGGACGTCGCTAAGGCAGTGAAGGAAGTGAAGCAGGGTAAGATCGACTTTAAGGTTGACAAGGCCGGTATCGTGCATACGTCAATTGGTAAGGTGACCTTCACCGCTGATCAGATCTTCGAGAATGCAAAGGAGTTCATCTCCACCATTATCAAGCTGAAGCCTGCGGCTGCTAAGGGTACTTATATTAAGAGTATCTTCCTCTCAAGCACTATGAGTATGGGTATCAAGGTCGATCCTAAATCAGTTGAATAACTCGTTAAAAGATTAGACAAATGAAAAAGGAAGTAAAAGATACTATCATCGTAGAACTCGGAGAGAAACTGAAGGAATTCCCGCATTTCTATCTGGTTGAGTTGACCGGACTGAATGCAGCCAAGACCTCTGAGCTCCGCCGTAAGTGCTTTAAGAATGATATCAAACTGCTGGTTGTGAAGAATACCCTTCTCCACAAGGCATTTGAGGCTTCTGAGATTGACTTCTCACCGCTCTATGACTGCCTGAAGGGCAACACCGCCATCATGTTCACACGGACGGCCAATGTTCCCGCCAAGCTGATCAAGGAGTACAAGAAGGAGGGTATCCCCGCACTGAAAGGTGCATATGCTGAGGAGAGCTTCTTTGTGGGTGCTGACAAGCTCGAGGAGTTGGTAGCTATCAAGAGCAAGAACGAACTTATCGCCGATGTTGTGGCTCTGCTGCAGTCGCCGATTAAGAAAGTTGTCTCTGGTTTGAATGCTGGTGGTAAGATCCACGGCCTGCTTGACGCAATCGCTGAGCGTAACAAATAAGCGAAGAAAGTAAAATAGTAATAACAATTAAAATTTAAATACGAAAATGGCAGATATCAAAGCTATTGCAGAAGAGTTGGTAAACCTTACTGTAAAAGAAGTTAACGAGTTGGCAACAGTCCTGAAGGACGAGTATGGAATTGAGCCTGCTGCTGCAGCCGTTGCTGTTGCAGCTGGTCCCGCAGCCGGTGGTGAGGCCGCCGCTGCTGAGGAGAAGACTTCATTCGACGTTGTTCTGAAGTCTGCAGGTGCCGCTAAGCTCCAGGTCGTGAAGGCCGTTAAGGAGGCTTGTGGTCTTGGCCTGAAGGAAGCAAAGGATCTGGTTGACGGTGCTCCCGCTACCATCAAGGAAGGTCTGAGCAAGGACGAGGCTGAGAACCTGAAGAAGACCATCGAGGCCGCTGGTGCCGAGGTTGAGCTGAAGTAATCAGGACACAACAATACCAAATGTGGTTGGGGACTCTCCAGTCGAGGGTTCCCGACCATTTTCTTGTCTAAAGAAGTAAGTAGTAAATAAGTAGTAAAGAAGTTAAGTTTTTCATAATGGCTTCAAAAATCATAGATAACAGAGTAAACTTTGGCAGCGTCAAGAATCCGATGCCGTTTCCGGATTTCCTTGATGTGCAATTAAAGTCGTTTAAAGACTTCCTGCAGTTGGACACTCCGCCTGAGGAACGGAAGAACGACGGTTTGTATAAGGTGTTCTCAGAGAACTTCCCTATCACCGACACGCGTAACAGCTACGTCCTTCAGTTCCTGGATTACTATATCGATCCGCCGCGCTACACCATCGACGAATGTCTGGAGCGTGGACTGACGTATAGCGTACCTTTGAAGGCTAAGCTGAAACTGGAATGCACAGATCCGGATCACGTCGACTTCCCGACCGTTGTTCAGGATGTGTTCCTGGGCCCGATTCCCTATATGACGGCCAATGGTACTTTCGTTATCAATGGAGCCGAGCGCGTCGTCGTGTCTCAGCTGCACCGTTCTCCCGGCGTGTTCTTCGGACAGAGCGTGCATGCCAACGGCACACTGCTTTATTCGGCGCGTATCATCCCGTTCAAGGGTTCTTGGATCGAGTTCGCTACGGACATTAACAATGTGATGTATGCCTACATCGACCGTAAGAAGAAGTTGCCCGTCACCACCCTGCTCCGTGCCATCGGTTTCGAAACGGATAAGGAGATCCTCGAGATCTTCGACCTGGCCGAGGAGGTGAAGGTGAACAAGAAGGCCCTGAAGGAGGTACTCGGTTCGAAGCTCGCTGCTCGTGTGCTGAAGAGCTGGAACGAGGACTTCGTCGATGAGGACACCGGTGAGGTGGTATCCATCGAGCGTAACGAGGTCATTATGGAGCGTGAGACGGAGATCACTGAGGATAACATGATGGACATCCTCGAGAGTGGTGCCCAGACGATTCTTGTCCACAAGGACGAGGCCATCGCCCAGGACTTCTCCATCATCTTCAACACGCTGGCCAAAGACCCGTCGAACTCAGAGAAGGAGGCCGTGCTCTACATCTACCGTCAGCTGCGTAATGCTGATCCTGCCGATGATGCTAGTGCCCGTGAGGTCATTCAGAACCTGTTCTTCTCCGACAAACGTTATGACCTGGGTGATGTGGGCCGTTATCGTATCAACAAAAAACTTGGACTGAACACAGATATGGATGTCCGCGTTCTGACGAAGGAGGACATCATCGAGATTATCAAGTATCTGATCCAGCTGGTGAACTCGAAGGCTGCTGTCGATGATATCGACCACCTCTCCAACCGTCGTGTACGTACGGTGGGTGAGCAGCTGTCCAACCAGTTCTCCATCGGTCTGGCCCGTATGAGCCGTACCATCCGTGAGCGTATGAACGTTCGCGACAACGAGGTGTTCTCTCCCACAGACCTGATCAATGCAAAGACCATCTCGAGCGTCATCAACTCGTTCTTCGGTACCAATCCGCTGTCACAGTTCATGGACCAGACGAACCCGCTGGCAGAGGTGACCCACAAGCGTCGTCTCTCAGCCCTCGGTCCTGGCGGTCTGTCTCGTGAGCGTGCCGGTTTCGAGGTGCGTGACGTACACTACACTCACTACGGACGTCTCTGTCCTATTGAGAGCCCTGAGGGACCGAACATCGGTCTGATCTCTTCGCTCTGTGTGTATGCCAAGATCAATGAGCTCGGCTTCATCCAGACACCTTACCGTAAGGTGGAGAACGGTGTGGCCAACCTCGATAATAACGAAATCGTCTATCTGACTGCCGAAGAGGAGGCAGAGCACGTGATCGGTCAGGGTAATGCCCCGCTGAACGACGACGGTACCTTCATCCGCGACGTGGTGAAGTGTCGTCAGGATGCCGACTTCCCCGTCGTGCCGCCTGCACAGGTTGACCTGATGGACGTCTCTCCGCAGCAGATTGCTTCTATCGCTGCTTCGCTGATTCCGTTCCTCGAGCATGACGATGCCCACCGTGCACTGATGGGATCGAACATGATGCGCCAGGCAGTGCCCCTGCTCCATAACGAGGCTCCTATCGTGGGTACCGGTATTGAGAAGCAGGTGTGTGAGGACTCCCGTACGATGGTGACTGCCGAGGGCGACGGTGTCGTGGAGTATGTCGATGCTACAACCATCCGCATCCTCTATGATCGCACTGAGGATGAGGAGTTCGTCAGTTTCGAACCCGCTCTGAAGGAATATCGTATTCCTAAGTTCCGCCGCACGAACCAGAACATGACTATCGACCTGCGCCCGATCTGTGAGAAAGGTCAGCGCGTGAAGAAGGGTGATATCCTGACCGAGGGTTATGCCACCGAGAACGGTGAGTTGGCTCTGGGCCGTAACCTCCTCGTGGCTTACATGCCTTGGAAGGGTTACAACTATGAGGATGCCATCGTGCTCAATGAGCGCATTGTCCGTGAGGATATCCTCACCTCTGTCCACGTGGACGAGTACTCGCTCGATGTCCGTGAGACGAAGCGTGGCGTCGAGGAGTTCACGGCCGATATCCCCAACGTCAGCGAGGAGGCCACCAAGGACCTCGACGAGAACGGTGTCATCCGTGTCGGTGCCCGTGTCGAGCCGGGTGATATTCTCATCGGTAAGATTTCACCGAAGGGTGAGAGCGATCCTTCACCTGAGGAGAAACTGCTCCGTGCCATCTTCGGTGACAAAGCCGGCGACGTGAAGGATTCTTCACTGAAGGCCAATCCGTCGCTGACAGGTGTCATCATCGATAAGAAGATGTTCGCCCGCGCCATCAAGGACCGTAAGTCGAAGCAGCAGGATAAGATCACGCTCGCTAAGATTGACGAGGAGTACGAAGCCAAGGTCGGCGACTTGAAGGATATCCTGATCGACAAGCTCGTCGAGCTGACGAAGGGTAAGACCTCTCAGGGTGTCAAGGACTACACAGGTGCAGAGATTATCACCAAGGGCAGCAAGTTCACGGTGACCGCCCTGAAGAACCTCGAATATGGAGACATCCAGATCAGCAACTGGACCAACGACGAGCATAAGAACGAGTTGATCGGTCAGCTGATCATCAACTTTATGAAGAAGTATAAGCTGCTCGATGCTGAGCAGAAGCGCAGGAAGTTCGCTATCACCATCGGCGACGAGCTGCCCAACGGCATCCTGCAGATGGCTAAAGTATATGTGGCCAAGAAGCGTAAGATCGGTGTGGGTGACAAGCTCGCCGGACGTCACGGTAACAAGGGTATCGTGTCGAAGGTGGTGCGTCAGGAGGATATGCCGTTCCTCGAGGACGGACGTCCCGTCGATCTTGTGCTGAACCCGCTGGGTGTACCTTCTCGTATGAACCTCGGTCAGATCTTCGAGGCTATCCTCGGTGCTGCCGGTAAGCGTCTCGGCGTGAAGTTCGCTACCCCGATCTTCGACGGTGCCAAGCTCGACGACCTCGCAGAGTGGACCGACAAGGCCGGTCTGCCGCGTCTCTGCTCGACACACCTCTACGACGGTGAGACGGGTGAGCGCTTCGACCAGCCTGCTACAGTAGGTATCACCTACTTCCTCAAGCTTGGTCATATGGTCGAGGATAAGATGCACTCTCGCTCCATCGGCCCGTACAGTCTCATTACCCAGCAGCCGCTCGGTGGTAAGGCACAGTTCGGTGGACAGCGTTTCGGTGAGATGGAGGTCTGGGCCCTTGAGGCCTTCGGTGCCAGCCATGTGCTCCAGGAGATCCTGACCATCAAGTCTGATGATACCGTCGGCCGCTCGAAGGCTTATGAGGCCATCGTGAAGGGTGAGCCTATGCCGACCCCGGGTATTCCTGAGTCTCTCAATGTGTTGCTGCACGAGCTGCGTGGCTTGGGTCTGAGCATCACGATGGATTAAAGGTGAAAAGGTAAACAGGTAAAAAAGTAAATCGTAAATTCACAATATGGCTTTCAAGAAAGATTCAAAAGTAAAGAGTAATTTCACTAAGATTACTATAGGCCTTGCCTCGCCCGAGGAGATCCTCGAGAGCAGTTTCGGTGAGGTCACCAAGCCGGAAACCATCAACTACCGTACCTACAAGCCCGAGCGTGACGGTCTGTTCTGCGAGCGCATCTTCGGTCCGACGAAGGACTATGAGTGCGCCTGCGGCAAGTACAAGCGTATCCGTTACAAGGGCATCGTCTGCGACCGTTGTGGTGTGGAGGTGACAGAGAAGAAGGTGCGCCGTGAGCGTGCCGGACATATCGAGCTGGTGGTGCCTGTGGCACATATCTGGTACTTCCGCAGCCTCCCCAATAAGATCGGCTATCTGCTGGGCCTTCCCACGAAGAAGCTCGACGCCGTTATCTATTATGAGCGTTACGTGGTGATCCAGCCGGGTCCCATGGCAGGCAAGAAGGACGGCGACGGTAATGAGGCCGTTGGTTCACAGGTGTTCGACCTGCTCTCTGAGGAGGAGTACAACGATATCATGGACAACTATGTGTCTCCCGAGAACGACTACCTCGACGACAGTGATCCCAACAAGTTCATCGCCAAGATGGGTGCTGAGGCCATCTACGATCTGCTCGTCCGTCTCGACCTCGACTCTCTGTCATACGAGCTGCGCGACCGTGCCAACAGCGACTCTTCGATGCAGCGTAAGAACGAGGCTTTGAAGCGTCTGCAGGTGGTGGAGGCTTTCCGTCAGAGCGTGGACAAGGGCATCAACCGTCCTGAGTGGATGATTATGAAGATCATTCCCGTCACACCGCCGGAGCTCCGTCCGCTCGTTCCCCTGGATGGTGGCCGCTTCGCTACCTCCGACCTGAACGATCTCTATCGTCGTGTTATCATCCGTAACAACCGTCTGAAGAGGTTGATGGAGATTAAGGCACCTGAGGTGATCCTCCGCAATGAGAAGCGTATGCTGCAGGAAGCCGTCGACTCCCTGTTCGACAATAGCCGTAAGTCTTCGGCCGTGAAGAGCGACTCCAACCGTCCGCTGAAGTCACTGTCCGATTCGCTGAAAGGTAAGCAGGGACGTTTCCGTCAGAACCTGCTCGGTAAGCGTGTCGACTACTCAGCCCGTTCGGTGATCGTCGTCGGTCCTGAGCTGAGGATGGGTGAGTGCGGTCTGCCGAAGCTGATGGCAGCCGAGCTCTATAAGCCGTTTATCATCCGCAAGCTCATCGAGCGCGGTATCGTGAAGACGGTGAAGTCGGCCAAGAAGATTGTCGACCGTCGTGAGCCCGTCATCTGGGATATCCTCGAGAATGTGATGAAGGGTCATCCTGTGCTCCTGAACCGTGCACCGACACTGCACCGTCTGGGTATCCAGGCTTTCCAGCCGAAGCTCATCGAGGGTAAGGCCATCCAGCTCCATCCGCTGGCATGTACCGCCTTCAACGCCGACTTCGACGGTGACCAGATGGCTGTCCACCTCCCCTTGAGCAACGAAGCCATCCTCGAGGCTCAGCTGCTGATGCTCCAGAGCCACAACATCCTGAATCCTGCCAATGGTGCACCTATCACCGTGCCATCGCAGGATATGGTGCTGGGCTTGTACTATATCACGAAGATCCGTCCGGGTGCCAAAGGTGAAGGTCTGACCTTCTACGGTCCCGAGGAGGCAATCATCGCCCACAATGAGGGCAAGTGCGACCTGCACGCCCTGGTGAAGGTGATCGTCGACGACCGTGTCAACGGCAAGCCCGAGCGCCATATGGTCGAGACCTCTGTCGGTCGTGTCATCGTCAATGGCATCATCCCCGACGAGGTGGGTTATGTCAACACCATTATTTCTAAGAAGAGTCTGCGTGACATCATTGCCGATGTCATCAAGAATGTCGGTTTCGCTGAAGCCTGCGACTTCCTCGACGGTATCAAGAACCTCGGTTATCGCATGGCATACCTCGCCGGTCTGTCGTTCAACCTCGACGATATCATCATCCCGAAGGAGAAGGCAGAGCTGATCGCGAAGGGTAATGCTCAGATCCAGGAGATCACCGACAACTATAACATGGGTTTCATCACCGACAACGAGCGTTACAACCAGGTCATCGATACCTGGACGCACGTGAACAATGATATCGGTAATGTGCTGCTGGATCAGATGACCAAGGCAGACCAGGGCTTCAACGCTGTGTTCATGATGCTCGACTCCGGTGCCCGTGGTTCTAAGGACCAGATCAAGCAGCTCTCCGGTATCCGTGGTCTGATGGCCAAGCCGCAGAAGGCCGGTGCCGAGGGACGTGGTACCATTGAGAACCCGATCCTGTCGAACTTCAAGGAGGGTATGTCTGTGCTGGAGTACTTCATCTCCACCCACGGTGCCCGTAAGGGTCTGGCCGATACCGCCATGAAGACTGCCGATGCCGGTTATCTGACTCGTCGTCTGGTCGACGTCTCCCACGACGTGATCATCACAGAGGAAGACTGTGGCACGCTGCGCGGCCTGCAGTGCACGGCCCTGAAGAGTGGCGACGAGATCATCTCCAGCCTGGCAGAGCGTATCCTCGGCCGTGTGTCTGTACACGATGTCATCAACCCGAAAACCGGCGACATCATCGTCGAGGCTGGTGAGGAGATCACCGAGCCTATCGCCCAGGCCATCGAGGCAGCAGATATCGAGACCGTCGAGATTCGTTCGGTGCTCACCTGTGAGTCGAAGAAGGGTGTATGTATGAAGTGTTACGGCCGTAACCTCGCCACCCGTCGTATGGTCCAGAAGGGTGAAGCTGTCGGTGTGATTGCCGCACAGGCCATCGGTGAGCCGGGTACACAGCTGACGCTCCGTACGTTCCACGCCGGTGGTGTGGCAGGTAACGCTGCCGCCAACGCCAGCATCGTCTCGAAGTACGACCGTGCGCTGATCGAGATGGAAGAGGTGCGTACCGTTCCGTTCGATGAAGACGGCCGTGAGTGCGAGATGGTGGTCAGCCGTCTGGGTGAACTCCGTTTCGTCGATCCGAACACGAAGATCGTACTCTCTACGGTGAACGTGCCTTACGGTTCTTCTCTCTACTTCAACAATGGCTCTGAGGTGAAGAAGGGCGACAAGATTGCCCAGTGGGATCCGTTCAACGCCGTCATCGTCACAGAATATGCTGGCCGTCTGAAGTTCAACGACGTCATCGAGGGTGTCACCTTCCGCGCCGAGACCGACGAGACCACAGGTCTGACTGAGAAGATTGTCACCGAGTCGAAAGACCGTTCAAGGGTTCCGACCTGCGACGTCATCGATGCCAATGGCGACATCGTCGGTACCTATAACTTCCCGGTGGGCGGACACGTCGTCGTAGAAGACGGCCAGACCGTCAAGACCGGTGAGACACTTGTGAAGATTCCGCGTGCTGCTGCCAAGGGTGGTGATATCACCGGTGGTCTGCCGCGTGTCACCGAGCTCTTCGAGGCTCGTAACCCGTCGAACCCCGCCATCGTCTCTGAAATCGACGGTGAGGTCACCATGGGTAAGGTGAAGCGTGGTAATCGTGAGATCGTCGTCACCTCGAAGACCGGTGAGCAGCGCCGTTACCTCGTATCACTGTCGAAGCAGATCCTGGTTCAGGAGCACGACGCCGTGCGTGCCGGCACCCCGCTCTCCGACGGTGTCATCACGCCTGCCGACATCCTGGCCATCAAGGGTCCCACCGCCGTTCAGGAGTATATCGTCAACGAGGTTCAGGACGTATACCGCTTGCAGGGTGTGAAGATCAATGACAAGCACTTTGAGATCATCGTCCGTCAGATGATGCGTAAGGTTCAGATCAACGAGCCGGGCGACACCGCCTTCCTCGAGCAGGAGATTGTCGATAAGCTCGACTTCGCTGAGGAGAACGACCGCATCTGGGGTAAGAAGGTGGTCACCGACGCCGGTGACTCCGAGAACCTACAGAAGGGTCAGATTGTTACCGCCCGTCGTCTGCGCGATGAGAACTCTATGCTGAAGCGTCGTGACTTGAAACTGGTTCAGGTGCGTGACGCCGTGCCTGCCACGTCTACACAGATCCTGCAGGGTATCACCCGTGCCGCACTGCAGACCAAGTCGTTCATGTCTGCCGCCTCCTTCCAGGAGACGACGAAGGTGCTCAATGAGGCAGCCATCCGTGGTAAGGTGGACCATCTGGAGGGTATGAAGGAGAACGTGATCTGCGGTCACCTCATTCCTGCCGGTACCGGTCTGCGTGAGTTCGATAAGATCATCGTGGGCTCCAAGGAGGAGTACGAGCGCATCCAGGCTAACCGCAAGAACGTGCTTGACTTCGCAGAGGAGACCGTCCTCGACGAGAAGTAATCGTCCAATATGTGGCCTTTTATGGCCACAAAATATACAAGCCGGAGGCTCATCGCAGCCTCCGGCTTTTTGGTTAAACTGTGTTAATTCTTTGCGGGGCCATGCAAGTTTTTTGGTATTACTGCATTTATTAGATAGAGAATAGTGCAGAAATGCCACACGTGTCTTTTATTGGTAATGAGGAACAACGCTTGGTGAAGCGGCTGCAGGAAGGCGACAAGACTGCAGCCAGGGAATTCTATACCCGTTATGGTGGAAGCCTTGCCGGCGTCTGTGTGCGATACATCGCTGATGAGGAAGACGTGAAGGATGTGATTCAGAATGCACTCGTACACATCTACTCCCACATCACCGATTTCAAGTATCGTGGGAATGGCTCCTTGGAAGCGTGGGTCGTGAGGATAGCGGTCAATGAGTCGCTGAAGTTCTTGCGGACAAAGGTTCAGTACGAATTGCTGCAACCTGACTACGATATCATTGATGACTCTGAAGACGATCCGTCCGTCAGAGACATTCCGCCCGACATCCTCCGAGAGATGCTGAACCGCCTGCCAACAGGTTACCGCACGGTGCTGAACCTCTATGTGTTCGAAGGCAAGAGCCATCAGGAGATAGCCCGTCTGCTCGGCATCAAGAAAGACAGTTCGGCCTCTCAGTTGCTCAGGGCGAAAAGCTTGTTGGCACAAATGATCAGGAAGTATAACAACAATAACACCCCACGACGATGAACGAACAATGGATAAACGATCTGCGACAGAAGATGACAGACTACGAGTGGCCTGTCCCAGAGGTGTCGTGGGATGAGATAGACCAGGCTGTGGCTGCCAATAAGGCTCGCAAGGCCCGGCTGCTCTGGCTGCGGCGTATGGCGGCGGCTGCCGTCCTTCTGCTGATCGCTGGTGTGGGGTATTGGAGTTTCCTGCATAACGATGCTGAGCCGATGCAGCCCACGACGGCATCTGTCAGCAATCAGCCGCAGGACGAGAATCATGGGGACAGGTCGCGTGATCTGGCCAGTAGCCAGTATCATGGACCTGTCCCAGTGATTCTCGCAAGGCCGACACATACGTCCAAGATGACATCAACGCCCATTATAGAATCCGAAACCCACAATCCCATCTCTGTGGCTATCCCTGATACAGCCAACACTACCGACGCCAATGAAAAGGAACAGTCACAACCCGTTGAGGAGAAGAAAGTGAAACCTGCAGACAAGACTTCCCCTGTCATCTATCCTTCTGACCTCCATCAACGGAAGAATTTGGACAACCGCCTGACAGCAAAGGTTTATGTGTCGAGTACAATGGCCGGAAACCTGGCAGGATCTTTTAGACAGCAAGGAAATCCTAGCGATTTAATTATCACAGATTCAATGATTAATTGTCATGTCAGCCACCGTCAACCTGTACGCTTTGGTGTGTCATTGCGCTATCGGATAAATGATTGTTGGAGCGTAGAGAGCGGATTGACATACACCCACCTCTCCTCTGACATAACCACGACAATAGAGAATAATACCTGCACAACGGAGCAGCGCTTAAACTATATCGGTCTGCCAATGAACATCAGTTATGATCTTTGGAAAGGCCGTAACTTTGGCCTTTACATCTCGGCGGGAGGCATGATAGAAAAGAGCCTCGACACGAGTTCTTGGCAGTTCTCACTTAACGGAGCCGCAGGAGCAGAGTACAAGCTTACAGACTTTCTCAGCCTATATGCTGAGCCAGGTTTAGGCTACTACTTCAAGGACGGTAGCATCACTCCGACCATCTATCAGGATCATCCGCTGAACTTCAACCTCAGCTTCGGCCTTCGCTTCAACTTGAAATGACCGTCCAGTTAAAGTCTGTTAATTATTGATGCCCTCATGCAAGTTTTTCAACTTTGATGGATTTAGTAGATAGAAAACTGCTTAGACAGTCTCTAATGAATCATAAGTATAAACTTAAAAACAGAAAAGTATGAGAAAGGTAACATTTTTAATGGGTATGCTGCTGGCACTTGGATTTTCCAGCGCATGCAGCAGTAGTGATGATGATTTGACTGTTCTAAAAGACAGCAAACTGTCGCTTTTTGAAGACAGTTTACAGTCCGTTCCAGAGAAAGACTACACCGGCTATTTAGGTTACGACGATCTTTATGGGTGGTCTATTATTCCCGGTATTCCCTATGATTATTCAAACGAGTATTATTTCCCGTTGAACCTTCCTGATGAATTGCAATCATATAAGGACATCCCGGGAGTAAAAGTATCTTATTCAGGGAAAGTCGTCCAACTGAGCGATGAAGAAGTAGAGTCGTTGGACTTATGGCGCTATGATGGAAAAGAAAAATTTTACTTTGTTTATCTGACGAAAATAGAAATCATAGAAGGTGGTGGAGAAATACCGTACCGAGGCAATCCTCCTTTTACTATTAAGGATATGCCAGGTACGATGGTAGATTTCAACACAGGCGAATGGAGTATATATTATGTTAAGAATAATACTATTGTAAACCTTTATTACCCCATAGAGTTAAGTGATGAATTCAAAGTCCAAGGATTGAATGTCATCATATCAGGAAATGTCTATGAGGAGATTACTGATCCGAATAATAGTAGACTGCAAAAGAAATATAAGATAGAACTTACAAAAATCGAAAAAGCAGAGTGAGTTTGTATGTACAATAGAAACTTTTGACCGAATCCTAGATAAAAGTCTAACGATTAAAGCAAAATAGCAATGAGCCCATAAGAAATATCGCAAAAGATTTTGGAGTGTGAAAGAATTGTGCTACCTTTGCACACGCCTATGGAAATATAGGGAAAATGGAGCCATGACAGTGTTCTGAACAGCCATAAAATAGCTACATAAAACTGTTTGCAGAATATAGAAGGCTGCCAGTCCATGCCTCTTGGAGGTATGGGCTTTGGTGGTTTAATGTTCTGCGAAGGTTTGTAGCTATTCCTATGGCTGACGTTTTCTATCAGAACCTCCCCTCCATTTTCCCTATATTTATTAACTTTAAATTTCTTATTGTTTTTATGATTTTCAACGAAGAAGTCCCAGACAATCTGGGTGGGCTCGGTGACATGCTGCCAGCCGATGCCCTGAAGGTGATAAATGAACTGCTGGAGCAACTGCACCGGAAAGACAAAGATCACCAAGGCAGCCACAATACAATCATCTATGTCGCTCCCGGCGCACAGTATGTAGGCACAATTGAGAAACAGTATGTGCAGTCCGCCCCAATGAAATCTCAACCCAACCTTCTCCGAGGGGGAGGGGAGGAATTGCCGGAGGTGCTCTCCACACCCGAGACGATGATCCTCTGGCAGAAAGCTCAACAGGCAGGTTATGTTGATGATCACTATCAGCCTTTAATCTCGCGCACGCAATCAGCCCTGCTGGCTGATGCCATGGCTGAACGGTTAGGCATCAAGGAGAAATGAAAAGTGTTCGAAGCGCTTTGGAACCGCAAGAACATGTACAAAGACTTATATTATGCCCTCAATCAAAAACAGTCATTGGTGTTTCAGGACAAACTGAAAGCCATCTTGTAATAAGCGATTCTAAACAGGTTATACCCTCCATATATCCTTGGTATATGGGGGGGAGAAATATATGTTTGGGGCTATTTTATTTAATAATGTTAATTGCAGCAATATTTCTAATGAAAACCTTTGTTACTATCATTATTTTATGTAATTTTGGAGTCGAATTCCGAATTTGCATAAGATATGGCTAATAATTTATACCTCAACCGCACAATGGAAGGCATCATTAGAGAGGCCGCCAAGTACTTCTCTGTTATCTCCGTTACAGGCCCTCGGCAGTCTGGCAAGAGCACACTCCTGAAGTATCTCTTCCCCAATGTACCCAAGTATAGTTTGAAAGACGTCAACGTCCGTGAATTTGCTGAGCATGATCCTGTTGCTTTCCTCCATCAGCATCCCAGCGGAATGTTTATCGATGAGGTTCAGAAGGTGCCACAACTTTTAGAATATATTCAGGGAATCGTGGATGACAATCCCGATTGTCAGTTCCTGCTCACGGGCAGTTCTAACTTTGAACTACTTCATAGCTTGAGTGAGTCGCTACCTGGCAGGGCTGGCGTATATGAGTTGTTGCCTATGACCTACCATGAAAGTGAGTCAACCATGGGCGAGATGTCATTAAATGAGTTCCTCTATAGCGGTCTTTACCCAGCAATCTGTGCTAAGAAGAATAAGGCACGGCTCTTCTATCCTTCTTATGTCAAGACCTATTTGGAGCGCGACGTCCGAGACCTGCTAAAGATCAAAGACCAGATGCAGTTCATGAAGTTCATGAAACTCTGTGCTGCCAGAGTGGGGTCTGTTTTTAATGCATCTGAGATTGCCGGACAACTTGGAGTCGATGGCAAAACCGTTACCAGTTGGCTGTCTGTTCTTCAGGCCTCCTATCTGGTTACCCTCCTGCCCCCATATTACGAGAACATTTCCAAACGCTTGGTCAAAAGTCCGAAACTCTACTTTAACGATCCTGGACTGGCTTGCTTCCTCTTGGATATTGAAAGTCCTCGGCAGTTAGAGCGTGACAAGATGCGAGGGGCCATCTTTGAAAACTATGTTGTGATGGAAGTCATCAAGCACCGTTACAATCGAGGACTATTGGATGGCGTTTATTTTTATCGCGATTCAAACCAGAACGAGGTTGACATCCTTCTGAAAGAGGAGGGTGAGATCACCGCTATCGAGGTCAAGTCGTCAATGACCTACCACTCGTCTTTCGAAGATTCCATTTCAAAACTTGCGGAATGGATTAAAACCCCGATATCTAATAAGCTCATCGTCTATACAGGTGATTTTGAGAATACAACAGCCGACATCAAGGTTCTCAATTACCGTCATCTTCAGGCCTATCTGCCTCATTTGGAATGAACGACGCAGAATTCTTTTTATAGGTTATACCCTCCATATATCCCTGGTATATGGGGGGTAAATGTTTCTGCTTTTTTGTATC
>JAFRQC010000100.1 GCA_017428805.1 Prevotella sp.
CAACATTGCCCACGATTCTTACCTCTCCGCCAACGGCAAGAAATACAAACTGACATCAGCCGACGGCATCAAGCTCGACGAGGATAACACGCCCCAAACCAAAGCCTACACCGTCAGGGCGAAATACGGAGCCGACATTAACTATTGCGACTTTACCCTTACCTTCGAGCCGTTTGACACCAACCCCACCACCTTCGACTTCAAGACAGGTGACGGTGAGGACGTCTTTATCATCCGTAATATTTCAGTAGATTAACAAATAAGAAGAAAAATATGATCAAGAAAACTATTATCACAATGATGCTTGCCCTCGTCACAATGACGGGCTATGCACAGACAAAGACAGTAACTGTAACTGGTTATTCACCCGCACTGAAAGACGGCACGTTGGTGCTTGCCGGTGCTGGTATGTCGGGAACTGTTGTAGATACCGTCCAAAGCGGACGATTCGCCTTCACGCTACCAGTTGAAGAACTTACAGTGGGCACTCTCTTTTTAGAGGGAGAAGGCTGTCCCGATCTCACCTTCTTCCTCATGATGAAGCCTGATGTGACTGTAAAACTGACAGGTACGGACTGTCTCTATCCATTATGGAAGGTGGAAAGCCCGATTCCAGAGCAACAGACGCTGAACCGTATCACGGAGCATTGTCGTGACGTGATAAAGGAGCGTATCGAAAATGAACAGAACAAAGATTGGGATAAGTTAGATTCTATCAACATGGTATTCATGAAACAGGAGATAGACATCCTGCCCTCACTGCCTGTGGATGCTGCTTCTTTAATTGTCCTTTGGGGAATATCCAGACCGCTGAAGAACATGAAAGACTTCCCATACATGGAAGAGTTGAAGAGTTTGGAGAAGTCTTTCGCAGCCCGTGCACCGAAAGGATTTGAAGACCAGTTGGCAGAGATTCACACCTATATTTATCCTCCGCAAGTCTTACAGGTGGGCGAAGAGGCTGCAGATGCAGAACTCTTCGACATACAGGGTAACAAGCATCGTCTGTTTGATGCATTTGCCAATGGTCGTTATGTACTGCTCGATTTTTGGAGCATCGGTTGTGGCCCGTGTCGACTATCTGAACCAGAGATGAGGGAGGTCTATGGGCGAATGAAAGAAAAACTGGAAATCATTGGTATCAATCAAGATAATCTCTCCACATGGAAAAACAACGACTTCAGTAAAAGCATCGTTTGGAAGAACTGGAACGACGGAAAAATGGGAAGTAGCGTTGCCAGCAGATACTGCGACGTTGGCGCTGTGCCTTATTATGTCCTCATTTCACCTGATAAGCGCATTGTTTGGAAGGCTGTTGGCTATCAACCAGGATATTTCTTGGGAATGGCGGAGAGCTTTAATTGCCCAAAACAGGACAACAGTTCTAATCTGGGGCTCGTTGTTCGTCATATCGAAGCCAATGCAGATGGTACCAAGGTCAGTTTCCGCTATTATACAAAGAAAGGATATTGGTTCCGCATCGCCAAGGATTCCTATCTCACGGCCAATGGAAAGAAGTATAAACTAACAGCAGCCGACGGCATCAAACTCGATGTTGACAACTTCCCTGAGGTAAACGATTTTACTGCCAAGGAAGACTACATAGGCGAAATAAACTACAGCGACTTCACGCTCACCTTCGAGCCGTTCGACACCATCCCCACCACCTTCGACTTCATAGAGGGCGACGTACAAGGTGCATTTGTCATCCGTAATGTTTCTGTAAATTAACAAATAAGAATAATAAGCGACATGAACAAGAAAACTTTCATTACAATGATGCTCGCCCTCGTGGCAATGACAGGGCAGGCCCAGACAAAGACAGCAACTGTCATTGGTTATTCACCCGCTCTGAAAGACGGAACATTAGTGCTGGCTGGTACAGGTACTTCTGGAACTGTCGTAGACACTGTGCAGGCGGGACGTTTCACTTACACCCTGCCCGTTGAGGAATTCACCGAGAGCTTTCTCTCTTTTCTTGGCGAAGGCTGCCCCAGATCTTACGCTCTAATCTTCCTGCGTCCCGATGTGACTGTGAAAGTGACGGGCAAGGACTGTCTTAACCCCTTATGGAAAGTGGAAAGCCCGATACCTGAACAGCAGACCCAGAACCGTCTGACGGAATATTGCCGCGACGTGAGGAGAGAAGCCTTGCAGATGGACTTGGCTAATGCACCTCGGGAGAAACGAGACTCCGTTACGCTGATATGGATGAAACAACAAATGGATATCCTGCCCTCACTGCCAGTGGATGCAGCCACAATCCGTACACTATTGGGCATATCCGAAACGGCAATGATAAAGAAAGACTTTCCGTACATGGAGCAGTTGAAAGAAGTGGAAAAGACCATCGCTGCCCGTGCGCCAAAAGGATTCGAAGAGGAGTTGGCAGAGATTCATTCCTATGTCTATGCGAAGAATGAGCAGCAAATAGCCGGGGAATTGGCCGGCAATGAGAGTGTATTTTTCAAGAAATACGACGGCGTAGCGCCAGAGAACATACTCCAGACCATCCTCGACAACTATAAGGGTAAGGCCGTGCTCATCGATATGTGGGCAACATGGTGCGGTCCCTGTCGTGCAGGCCATAAAGCGATGGCCCCTCTTAAAGAAGAGTTGAAGGGGCGCAACATCAAGTTCATCTACATCGCCTCGCCCTCGTCGCCTCCTACCACTTGGCTGGAAATGATTAAGGATATCGACGGTGACCACTACTACCTGACGGAAGAACAAAACCACTACATCCTCCAGCACTTCGAGTCCAGTGGCATCCCCACTTACGCCATCTACGATACCAAAGGCCATCAGACCTACAAGAGTATCGGTTTCCCAGGCAATGATGTCATCCGCAAAGAATTAGAGACAGCAAGCAAGTAAAATGACTACATTCAAAGACACCGACCTCCGTGAAGCACTGCGGCGCAAATACGCCAATACGCCAACATTGCCCGCAGATTTCATGGAGAAGATGATGTTGAGAATTTCAAATAACTTACTTCTCCCTCCCTTTGATCCTCGACCTCATGCTGCGGACGGAAGGTCGTTTCACGTCAAGGGCAGCGGCGATGGCTTCGTCGTCGTAGTGCAGGTCGTCCTGCATGATGAGGAAGATGCACTGGCGCTGCTGCAACTGGCTGTACATCTCCTGGAATCCCTTCGCCCTCCCCGCCATTTCGTCCGGATCAATTACTACAGTTAACGTCAACGACTGGGCTGGGCAAAAGTATGTTGACAGCGGACGTTTGTGATAAAAAGTGTGAAAATATTGCAGAAATTCCGAGTTTATTAATTTAGTTTTATAAGAAATGCTTAACTTTGTAAGCCGAACTTAATAAAATCACATAATTATTATTAAACATAATTTATATGAATATCAGTAAAGATGTCATCAAACAGTGCCTGATTAGTAAGCAGCGCGAAGTGGATGAGGCAGTGATTGTGAACCGTCCCATAGACTTTGAAGAGAACGGCAACTATGTGATAGTTGGCGTGAGACATGCGGGTAAGTCGTATCTGCTGTATCAGCGCGTGCGTCAGCTACAGGCAGCAGGGATGGGATGGGACGAGATTCTGTTTGTAGACTTTGAGGATGAGCGTCTGGCGGAATTCCAGACGGAAGACTTTAACAGTCTGCTGGAGGCACATCTGGAACTGTATGGTAAGAAGCCGGTGGTGTTTCTGGACGAGGTGCAGAACATTCCGCACTGGGATAAGTTTGTGCGGAGACTGGCTGATGCTAAATACAGGGTATATGTGACTGGCAGCAATGCGAAGATGCTGAGCAAGGAGGTGGCGACGACACTGGGTGGACGCTTCTTCATTTATGATGCGTACCCATATTCGTTTAAGGAATATCTGGCAGCGCAACAGGTGGAACTGGAGGAACATTGGGAGTATGACACGATACAGCGGAGTGAGGTGAAACGACATCTGAACGAATACTTCTATTACGGTGGTCTGCCGGAGATCCTGTCGTTTAAGAACAAGCGGGCGATGTTGTCGAGCCTGTATCAGAAAATTTATCTGGGTGACATCTGCGCCCGAAATAACATTAAGAATGACAGGGTGTTGAACATCCTAATCAAGAAGATGGCGGAGAGCGTAAAGCAACCGTTGTCGTATAACAGGCTGAAGAACGTGATAGTGGCAACAGGGTCGTCTATCAGTGTGCCTACTACGATAGACTATGCGGAATACGCCTCTGACAGTTGGCTGATACTGCCCATAGAGAACGAGGTTGGGAAGCTGACGGAGAAGGAGACACAGAAGAAATACTATTTCGTTGACAACGGACTGCTGAACCTGTTCTTAATGAACTCAGAGACATCGCTGCTGGAGAATATGGTGGCGGTGGATCTGTGCAGGCGGTATGGCAAGCAGAATTTGTATTATCTGAACGTGGAGAAGGAGATAGACTTCATTGTGCCTGACAAGAAGCTGGCCATACAGGTGTCCTACAGCATCAAGGATGAGACCACATACAACAGGGAGGTGACGCCACTGGTGAAGTATGCCAAGGCGCACCAGGACTGGAAGTGCCTGCTGATTACTTATGATGAAGAGGGCACAGAGGAAGGAATACCCGTGATGCCGGTGTGGAAGTGGTTGATGGAAGAGTGACTTAAGAGGACTATCGCTGCCCGTGCGCCAAAAGGCTTTGAAGATATCCTCCAGACCATCCTCGACAACTATAAAGGCAAAGCCGTGCTCATCGACATGTGGGAAACATGGTGCGGTCCCTGTCGTGCAGGGCATAAGGCAATGGCACCCATGAAGGAGCAGATGAAGGGGCAAAACGTTCAGTTTGTCTACATCGCCTCTCCCTCGTCGCCTCCGACCACATGGCAGAGAATGATAACGGATATCGACGGTGACCACTACTACCTGACGGAAGAACAAAACCACTACATCCTCCAGCACTTCGAGTCCAGTGGCATCCCCACTTACGCCATCTACGACACCAAAGGCCATCAGACCTACAAGAGTATCGGTTTTCCTGGCAATGATGTCATCCGAAAAGAATTAGAAACAGCAAGCAAGTAAAATGACTACATTCAAAGACACCGACCTCCGTGAAGCACTGCGGCGCAAATACGCCAATACGCCAACATTGCCCGCAGACTTCATGGAGAAGAGGAAACTCGGAATGGCAATAAAACGAAATGAATATGAACACGATGAGACACTACAGACGATTTCTGCTCCTGCTGGCGATGCTGTCAGCAGCGACATCCGAAATGGCTCAAACCGACAGCTTAAAGGACTGCAATGTCTTTGCTAATGGGAATCGTGATATAGTGTATCTGCTGCCATCTAAAGAGATATGCGAGACAGGAGAA
>JAFRQC010000101.1 GCA_017428805.1 Prevotella sp.
GCGAAACTTGAAACAATGAGACAATGTATAGCAATAAAGAAAATGTAAATATCCTGACGGCGCTGCTTGTGGCGCATGGTGTCCGCCATGCGGTCTGTTGCCCTGGCAGCCGTAATGCCCCCATCGTGCATAATCTCACCGAGTGTCCTGATATCCGGTGCTACCCCGTGACAGATGAACGCAGCGCAGGTTTCTATGCGTTGGGTATGTCGCAGGCATTGGCACAGCCTGTGGCTGTCTGTGTCACCAGTGGTACGGCATTGCTCAATCTCGCACCTGCCGTGGCTGAGGCTTATTATCAGCAGCGTCCTTTGGTGGTGATCTCCGCAGACCGTCCCCCACAGTGGATCGACCAGCTCGACGGTCAGACATTGCCACAACCCGATGCTTTGGGACGTTTCGTCCGTAAGACCGTCACCCTCCCGGAGGTAATCTCTTCCCCTCCTGAGTCAGGAGGGGTTAGGGGTGGTCTGAAGGGGGGAACTGATGCGCTTGTTCAGACCACCTCGCCTGCCGGCACCCCTCCTAACTCAGGAGGGGAATGGGGAACCGAGGCGCGTTGGTACTGTAACCGTCTCGTCAACGAAGCCCTGCTCGAACAGTTCGGACCTGTGCATATCAATGTGCCCATCAGCGAACCACTATTTGACTTCTCCGTGACCTCGCTACCAAAAGAGCGTGTGATTTCCCGCATCCTGCCAGATATCTCCGGCAATACCTTGCGGCATATCGGACAGATGTTTATGCTTGCCAAACGCCCGATGCTCATCGACGGCCAGCCGATGAACCCTCTCCTTGATGAGGCTGTGGCATTGGTGGGCGACGATGAGAGTTATGTGCCCGACTTCGTGTTGTATATCGGAGGCTCCATCGTCAGCAAGCGGGTGAAACATTTCCTCAGAAAAGCCCGTGAGACCTGGGTGGTCAATGCCACAGGCGAGGTGACGGATACCTTTATGAATCTCACCCAAGTTATTCAGGGAGACGGGAAGGTGGTGGCAGACCATGTGCGCTTCCTCTGCGAAGACCGTCCGCATCCCTTCGTCCAGAAGTGGGAAGAACTTCTTTCTTCCCTCCGTCAGAAGACCGATGCCCTCACTCCCGCCTTCTCCCAGCTCGCCGCCGTCAAACTCTTCGAAGACAAATTGTCCATTATCCACTCTCAATTCTCAACTCACTATGCCAACAGTACCGCCATCCGCTTGGCTAATACTTTCGCCCGTCATCCCGTCTGGTGCAACCGTGGTGTGAATGGCATCGATGGCTCGCTCTCTACCGCAGCGGGTTTCTCGTGTGTGATAGACGAAAAGGTGTTCTGCGTGATTGGCGACCTGAGTTTCTTCTATGATCAGAATGCCTTGTGGAATCAGAACCTGCGAGGGAACTTCCGTATTCTGCTTTTGAATAACGGTCGTGGAGGCATCTTCTCCACACTTCCAGGCTTGGATCAGAGTCCTGCCCGCGATAAATATGTCGCAGCAGAACACCATACCTCTGCCGAGGGCATCTGTATGCAGAATAATGTGGTCTATCTGAAGGCGGAGAATATGGAGGAGTTGCAACAGGGCATCGACACCTTATTATATATAGATAACGAACGCCCCGTGCTCCTCGAAGTCTTCTGCGAGGTCTAATACTTAAAGCTTGAACCTCCGAGGAACTCCCGCATAATGGATGTCGGCGGAATTTCCTTGTCGCTGATGGGTAAGAAATAATGCAGGAACTTCAACAGCCTGTGTGCTTCCGCATACTCCGTACAGTTCTTCGGCACGGAAGTGAGGATGATCTCCGCGTGTATCCTCAGCACGGCAAACTCGATGTTCAGCGCTGAGTTGAACATCACATCGGCAGACTCTTGGAACGGTGTGATCCACTGATCCTCCGATGCCAGCACGTTCTTCCATTGGGCGATGGTCTGCTGGGCGGTGTATGCTCCCTTGTTATAGTCGCGGATGATACGGCGCAGCAGACGGTTGTCACGCGTCGGAATCCAGTTGTGGTCATCCAATGAGATGCTTGTGAGGGCAGAAATGAAGATCTTGTATTTCGTGGCATCAGGAATCTTCTTCGTCAGCAGCGGGTTCAGGGCGTGGATGCCTTCGATGATGAGCACCGTGTCGCTGCCCAGCTTCAACTTCTTGCCGTTATATTCCCGTTTGCCCGTCACGAAGTTATACTCGGGTATCTCCACACGCTCCCCCTGCATCAGTCTGAGCAGATGGTCTTCGAGTAGCGCATATTCCACCGTCTCGATATTGTCGAAGTCATAGTCGCCGTTGGGCAGCTTAGGGGTGTCCAAACGGTTCACGAAATAATCGTCCGTAGAGAAAGATACCGGCCTCAGTCCGCAGGCAAGCAATTGTACGGAGAGGCGTTTGCAGAAGGTGGTCTTGCCTGAACTCGACGGTCCTGTGATGAGCACCAGCCTCACAGGATCCTTCTCCCTGTGGAAACGGCGTTCTATCTCCTCGGCTATCTGCACGATTTTCTTCTCCTGCAGGGCCTCAGACACCTGGATAAGCTCCGAGGCATAGCCCCGCATCACGGCCTTGTTTACATCGCCGGCATTCGACAGGCGCATAATGATGTCCCAGCGTGTCTTCTCGGCAAACATCTCGAAGGTCTTCGGCTGTGGCATCTTCTCTGCCAGCACTGAAGGATTGTTCCAGTCCGGCACCCTCAGCAGCAGACCGTCCTCATAGCGCTCCAGCCCCCACACCGTCAGATAGCCTGCCGATGGCACCAGCGGCCCGTAGTAATAGTCCACGGTGTCGCCCAGCATATAGTAGTCGCTGTAAATCTGTCCGCTCGTCTCCAACAGCTTCACCTTGTCCTGGAATCCCCGCTCGGCAAACACGCGGATGGCCTCCTCGTTGGTGGCCTCCGTACGACGGAAGGGCATATCGAGGGCGATGATCTCCTCCATCCGGGCCTTGATCTGTTCTGCGTCACCGTCGGCGAGTCCTTCGCCGTTTTTCTTCTTGAAGTTGCAATAGTATCCGCGACAGAGCGAGTGCTCGATGAAAAGCTTCGAACCTGGGAACACATCCTGCGTCGCTTTATAGAGTACGAAGCTCAGCGATCTGACATAGACTCTGTGGCCAGAGCCCTCACGGGCATCGAGAAACTCCACATCGCGGTTCTGGAAGAGCCTGAACTTCAGACCCTCCGAGGTGTTGTTCACTCTCGCCGACACCACAGGGTAGGGCAGGCGGATCTCGTCGGCAAACTCCTGATACACGTCGAGCAGTGAGATTCCTTCTGGGAAACTCTTCGTCACATTGATGTTCTTACAGCGGATTTGTAGCATAGTCGTTGGGATTGAATGATATGTCGGAAATGACAATGGTCTTGAACCAGTCTTTGAGATAGCCCTTATACCGATTTTGGGAGTCTGCCACCAGCAACAGTACCTGCCGTCCGTCGGCCAGTCTCGGCCCTGCACAGATGCCTTCATAGTTGGCGAAACTGCGCTTCAACAGGTTGATGCGGGTGCGGAATTCCGTGAGCAGTTGTTTCCTCAGCGTGTCGCCTGGGTGTTGCAGTTGCGGATTCACCACGAAGAGCTTTACGTGTACGAAGCTGCCGATGCCCTTTGCTGTCTTTCTCACCTCCCGTTCCAGTACGATCACTTGTCCGTCATCGAGGGCAGCCAGACCACTTACGCCTAAGGTACTCTTGCCCTTCATACTCTCTACAGCGGAGGAGTCTGTCACGTACCAGTATTGTTCTTTCGGTTGCAGGTCATCGCCGAAACTCTGCAGGCGCAGTCTGTTTGCGATTTTCTTTCTGATGTTGGGCTGCTCGCCGTCAACCTTCAGCGTGTTCTCCGTTGTAGTCCAGAAACGATGTGTCTTTGCGTTGTAGGTCAGTGACTC
>JAFRQC010000147.1 GCA_017428805.1 Prevotella sp.
AATGCACGGAGCTTCAGTCTTCAGATCAATGGGAACCAACTGAGATATGGTTTCGTGGGCATCACCACAGAGGACGAGGAGATCTATGGTGATATCAATGCCACGAGCCTTACTGTTCCTGACGGCAAGACGCTGAAACACTTGTATCTCATCGTGATGGGAGCACCAGTATTGCACGATCAGATACCGATGCCTTCGGAAGAGAATCCTGAGCCCAAGGCAGAGCTGAAAGAGTTTCCTTATTCTTTTAAAGTATCGGCAGACAGACCTGACGCAGCCAAGTGGAATACCATTGGTGCTGGCAATCCCATTATCCCCGGCTATTTCGCCGACCCAACGATTCGTAAGTTCGGCGACACCTATTATCTCTATGCCACCACCGACGGTACTGGCAACGGCTATGGTCCAGCACAGGTTTGGGTGTCGAAAGACTTCCGCAACTGGAAGAATGTCGTGATGAACTGGCCCACTACCGAGGTGGTATGGGCTCCCGATGTGGTGCAGCAGACGGACAGCACCTTCCGTTACTACTATTGTGAGCCGTGCAACATCATTGTCGGAGAAGGCCTGTCACCCATCGGCCCGTGGCATAATATCCTGGGGAAAGAGGATGCCGTGATGGTGCCAGACCGATATGTGCATAATGTGATCACCCTCGACCCCCAGCTTTTCCGCGATGACGACGGACAGGAATATCTGTACTTCACCACATGGGGCATCTATAAGGGCTTCGGCTGCGGCGTGGCGAAGTTAAGTGAAAAGTTAAGAGTTGAAAGGGGCGATGCGAGGAACTGGAAAGAGGATGCGCCATTCCCGATAGCCGCCGATGAGTTCTTTTCGGAGAAGCGGCTGATCCCCAATACGGAACTGAAGGATGTCTTCGAGGCGCCGTTTGTGTTCAAGCGTGGCGATACGTATTACTTCACCTATTCGTCTGGTTCTTGTCACGACCATACCTATCGTGTGCAGTATGCCATCTCGAAGGCAGGACCGATGGGGCCTTACGAATATAAGGGCTGCATCCTGGAAACTAATGCCGACGGCACCATCCACGGGCCTGGACATCATAGCATCATCGAGGAAAACGGACACTACTACATCGTCTATCATCGTCATAACAATCCCCATTCTATTCACGGCTTCAACCGTCAGATCTGCATCGACGAGATGCGTTTCGATGCCGAGGGGAATATCCTCCCTGTCATCCCCACCCACGATGCAAATCATGTGGAATGTGGAAGGTGGAATGTGGAAGGAGAAAAGAATCTTGCTTTTGGTGCAATGGTTACAGCCAGTAGCTATTACGACGAATGGTTCAAGCCTGAGTATGTCGTGGATGACAACAACGGCACGCTCTGGAAAGCCCGTCATACCAACTGGGATCCACAGCAACACGACGAATGGCTCCAGATAGACCTCGGACAGACAAAGTCGTTCAATGAGGTATGGACGCAGTTCGAGTATCCCACCTTCTTCTATCAGTATAAGATTGAGACATCCGTAGATGGCAGGAAATGGACGATGTTTGCCGACCGTACTGACAATACCATGCAGGGTTCTCCGATGATAGACTGCAAAAAAACGAAAGCCCGTTATCTGCGCATCACCATCACTGACACACAGAAAAACGGTCACATGCCCGCCATCTGGAATGTGAAGGTGTGGCAAGACGCTCCGCTGTTGCCAGATACTGATGTGAAGTCGTACGACGGGTATCCTGGTATGCACAAGAAGGATGTGGAGTCGGAAGCCCGCAGCCAAAACGCCTGCATCACGCTTGATGCGAGTAAAATCGCCAACTTCAAAGCCAACAAACCTATACGTGTAGAGGTGAAGGAAGGCCGAAAGGCACTCTTCTTCGACGGTTCACAGTCGTTGGTCTCTCAGGAGACACTGCCAGAGGTCTATCGTTATAATTCCCCCTTCACCATCAGCGTGTGGGCACTGCAGACCAAGGCCGACTCTTTGTCAACACTGGTATCACTCAGCAGTTCCTGGGCAGAACTCGGCACTACTGAAATGCGCTTGGGAACGGACAAGATAACAGGTCTCGTCAACCATAACGGCTGGTTTGAGAGCAGTGCTGCCCCAGAAGTGGTCAAGGCATCAGAAGGTCATTGGCATCACTGGGTGGTGACATTCGACGGATGGAAGGAGCGTATCTATCGCGATGACGAATTGATATTGGAGAAGAACAACTTCCTGATGGTGCGTCCTGAGGGAAACATAGTGATCGGTGCCGACTCCAACGGCGAGAACTTCTTCAGGGGATATATCAGCGAACTGACCATCATCCCATACGCTTCTCAAGATATGATGACCCCGAAAAGATAAAAAACTGTTGATTCTTTTGGATATTTGCCGTTTTATTTGTACTTTTGCCACATGATGAGACGAATACTGCTTTTGTCACTATGCCTGTTTGGACTGCTGTCTATAAGTGCAAGGGATGACTACAGCCGCCGCAACATCACGATGAACGACGGACTGGCTGCCAACGCCGTGCGCAACATCGTTCAGGATAAGAATGGCTATATCTGGTTTGGTACTGATAACGGCCTCTGCCGATACGACGGCAGGAGGGTGCTGACGTTCCGCATTCCGGAATTGGGCATCAACCAATACATATCTGCCCTTCTGGCTTGTAATGAAGGCTTATATGTCGGTACGGAAAAAGGGGTGTTCTTTATTGATTTCAACCACCAGACATTCAATAAACTTCCGATGGACATCCATTCTACGGTCACATACCTGGCTACTGACAAGGAAGGTAATCTGTGGGTATCGACCATAGCACAGGGCGTCTGGCTGTATCATGTTAAGACAGGTCAGCTGAAGCAATATGACTTAAAGGCCGCAGGTAATGCAGTGGCTCAGGTGTTCGTGGACAACAGCAACCAGATATGGACCGTCACCAACTGGGGAGAGCCCGTGGTACAGAAGCTGAACCGTCTGCATGACCAGTTCGAACCTGTCAGCTTGAGTTTCAATGGCGTGGCGACCTCACTCCGTATGCTCCAGACTAAAGACGGACGGCTCTGGCTTGGCACCTGGGAGCACGGACTGCTGCTGATGCACAACGACGGGACACTGGAGCAGGTACTCGATCCGCAACAGACGAAAGTGGGATGGCATATCCACACCCTCTATGAATTGTCTGAGGAATACATCTGCATCGGTTGTGACGACGGTGTGGTACGTCTGAACCCAAAGACAGGTGAGTGGACAAAATTTGACGACCGTTTTGTGTATGCCATCACCAGCGACACGGAAGGCGGACTGTGGATAGGCACCTTCTATGGCGGCGTGAAATATCTCTCGCCAGTGGGCAGACGGTTCGACGGCTTCTCCATGGATGACGGGCTGGCGGGCAATGTGATCTCCCGCTTCTGTGAGGACAGGCACGGACGCATCTGGATAGCCAGTGATGACGGCGGTCTGATATGCTACTCGCCTACTGAGAGGCGTTTCGTCAGTTATCCCGATCAGGACCTGCTCTCAAAGTGTAACGTACATGCTCTTTGTCTCGACGATGAAGACAATCTCTGGATCGGCACCTATACCAATGGCGTGATGGTGATGAACCCCGAGACAGGGCGTTTGCGCCAGTATATGCACACCGATGCCCCCAACAGCCTCGACAACTCCAGTTCGTATGCCATCTTCCTCGACTCTCACGGGCAGCTCTGGGTGGCCACGATGGAAGGACTCTGCCTGTACAACCGGGAGACAGACGATTTCACCCGCATCGGTAAGACCAATGCCATCACCATCGACATAGATGAGGACAAGGAGGGCAACCTCTGGCTCTCCACCCAGGGAGAAGGTCTCTGGCTGTATGAGCGGAAAACCCAAAAGCTCTGCCATGTCCAGACCTCTCTGCCCGACAAGCAGGTGAACTGCTGCCATATTGACCAAAAAGGCAACCTCTGGATAGGAACCTTCGCCGGCCTCTGCCTCTCCACCCTCCCATCTAATCTACTGACTCCTGACTCCCGACTCCTGACTCCTGAATTAAAAAAGATCCCCCTCGACACGCCGAGCCAGAACATTATGAGCATCATTGAGGACAACGGGGCGCTCTGGCTGTCCACCGAACGTGGCATCGTGAAATATATCCCCAATGAGGGCGTGCAGCGGTTTACCCTTCACGACGGACTTGTCAGTGAACAGTTCCAGCCTAACTCCGGCATCAAGACCAGTGACGGGCGCATCTTCTTCGGCGGCACCAGCGGCTTTAACATCTTCTACCCCTATCAGATCAAGGCCAACCATGTGATGCCACCAGTGTATATCACATCACTGAGCATCTTGAACCAGGAAGAACAAAGCGCCGAAGGTCTCCCTTTAGACCTGACGCTGACGAAAGAGATCACCATAGGCTACGGAGATTCCAAGATGGTCAGCCTGTCGTTTGCCTCGCTAAGCTACTGCTCTCCAGAGAAGATTGAGTATGCCTATATGTTGGAGGGCTTCGACCGCGACTGGAACTATGTGGACAACCAAAACCGTGCCACATACACCAACCTGCCGGCCGGCACCTATACGTTCCGTGTAAAGGCCACAAACAACGACGGTGTGTGGTCCACCAATGAGGCTACGCTCAAGATCATCGTCCAGCCCCCATTCTGGTGGAGCTGGTATGCCAAGATTTTCTATCTCCTGTTGTTGGGTGGTATCATCTGGCAATATGTACACTTCCGTCTGCGTCGTGAAGAACATCGTCACCAGCGTGAGATGCAGCGACTGAACGAAGAAAAGGAAAAGGAGGTGCGCGAGGCCCGCCTGAACTTCTTCACGATGATCGCCCATGAGATTCGCACGCCAGTGTCGCTCATCATCGGCCCCCTGGAAAAATTGAAAAATTTAAAAATTGAAAAATTAAAGGAAGCGCCTGAATTCTTCACTCTTCACTCTTCACTTTTCACTTCCATTGAGGTGATTGACCGTAATGCGCACCGTCTGCTGGAACTCGTCAATCAGTTGCTCGACTTCCGTAAAGTGGAGCAGCTGATGCTGGTGATGCACTTCGCCCCACAGAACATCCATGAACTGATACGCTCCGTGAGTGAACGCTTTGCACCCACATTTGAGCAGGGCGGCAAGCAGTTCACTGTCACCTACCCTGACGAACGGTTCACCGCCATCATCGACAAGGAGGCTGTCATCAAGGTGATCAGTAACCTGTTGACCAATGCCAATAAATATACCAAGGACGATGTGCGGCTGAGTTGTATCGTGGAGCCTGACGGCGAGCACTTCCGCATTGAGGTGAGCGACAACGGCATCGGCATTAAGGCAGAAGACCAGCATCGCATCTTTGAACCATTCTTCCAGGCTGAGGGCAACAAGCCCGGCACTGGCATCGGCCTCAATATCGTCAAGAACATCGTGGATCAGCACCACGGTGAGATATCCGTCGTTTCCGAGGTAGGCAAAGGCTCGACGTTTAC
>JAFRQC010000102.1 GCA_017428805.1 Prevotella sp.
GTAAGGCCGAGTGTTTGTCGCCAGCTTCCTTCAGATTCCGCGTCACCACGGACACCCTTGCTCTTGGCTAACGATTCCCACTATCAGGGCTCGTTCGGGACTTGCACCCTATAGCGTACGCCCATGCTGGGCGTACTAAAAGAAAAAGGGATCCTTCTCAGGTTCCCTTTTTTTTAACCAAAAACACTACAAATAAATGATTTGTACTGTTATTGGAGTTTGAATAAAACCTATCTCGCGATAAATTGTATTCCCAATTAACCTTAATAATCTAATACCATGAAAAACACGATGCAAATATAGAAATAATTCTGCTTTCTTTTGCAATTCCGTGTTATTATTTAACGATTGTTTAGTTTATCTTCGCTCCATTTAAGGATATTTTGCAGGTTTAGAGGCTCCAAACGTTTCCTCTGCGCCTCATTAAACGGAATGTCCTTCACAACAGGCTGCCAGTCAACGGAATATGTCTTACACACACTCTCGCCATAAATGGAGTCTGCCAGGAAGGTTTCAACAAAAACAATCACCTGACGGATGCTGTCCACAGGCTCATCGAGATTCAACAGCAGCATATCCACCCGCAGGGCATCGCTCATACGGATGGAAAGGCTGTCGTCTGTGAGAGCTGTCATCTCACTGGTGCCTCCCGTCGAGTTTGCCACCTCGGCCTTCATATTGGAATCCATAAAGTCGATGAAGTCCAGGCGGTTGTTGGCAGTCAGATAAGGCATCAGAGAGTCAGGCAACAGCTTGAAGACGTCCTTGATGGAAGGAGTCAGGAGACAGGAGTCAGGAGACAGGAGCTGTGCAGACGCCTGACTGGTGAATGCCATCAGCCATAAGCCTAAAGCTAACAGCTTGGTTTTCATCCTCTGCCTTCTCTTAAATCCTTCACACGGACAGCCTTGCCCTCGCTCATAGGCAGAGAGCCCTTCTTCACCAGCTTCACCTGAGGCTTCAGCAGGATCTCACTCTTCAGGGCTGCCTGGATGTCCTTCGTCATATTCTGAATATCAGGGAAGATATCCGACTCCAGTCCTTCAAGCTCTACCTCAACCGTCATCACATCGCTGTCATTAATGGTTTCCAATGTGATCAGATAGTTGCTGCCCAAGCCAGGATACTGCACAAGGACTTTCTCCACCTGCATCGGGAAGACGTTGACACCCTTGATGATGAACATATCATCAGTACGACCCTTGATGCGGTCAATACGGCGATGGGTACGTCCACACTTACACTCTCCTGGGATGATGCGGGTGAGGTCACGGGTGCGATATCTCAGCACAGGCATCATATCACGGTCAAGGGTGGTCAGTACCATCTCACCCATCTGACCATCGGGCACAGGCTCCAAGGTGTCAGGATCGACAATCTCCACGATGTAGTTGTCCTCCCAGAGGTGCATACCATCCTGATACTTACACTCAAAGGCCACACCAGGACCATTCATCTCTGTCATACCGAAGGAGTTGTAGGCCTTGACATTCAGCACGCGCTCAATACGACGACGCTGCTCCTCAGTATGTGGCTCTGCTCCGATACAGAGCGTGTGGAGTTTCAGATCTTTTGGATCAATACCTTCTTCCTTAATGGCCTCTGCCAAATAGATGGCATAAGAGGGGATGGCGTGAAGAACGGTGGTACCAAAGTCCTTGATGAACTTGATCTGGCGCTTGGTGTTACCGGCAGCAGCAGGAACGGTCATAGTACCCAGCCACTCTGCACCATACTGGAAGCCCAGACCGCCAGTGAACATACCATATCCAGAAGAGTTCTGGAAGATGTCGCTCTTGCGGCAGCCCACCATATAGAGGTTGCGGGCAATCATATTGGCCCAGGAGCAGATGTCGTGCTCTGAATAGACCACCACACAGGGATTACCTGTCGTACCGCTGGTAGAGTGTATACGGACGGCATCATCCAAGCTTCTGCCAACGAGACCATAAGGATAGTTGTCGCGCAGGTCCTGCTTCGTGGTGAAGGGGATCTTACGCAAATCTGCCAGCGAGTTGATGGAGTCAGGCGTGATGCCGAGATCTCCCAAACGCTTCTTGTAGAAAGGAGAGTTCAGAGCAACCTTGATGCTCTCCTTGAGTTTCTTCACTTGCAGCGCTTCCAGCTGCTCTCTTGGCATTTTTTCGATTTCCGGCTGCCAGCATTCACCGTCAGGCTTGATAGTAGCCATGATTTTCTCGTCAGTCATACATTATTATATTTACGATTTACAAATTTACGATTTTCACCTTTTCACTTTTTCACCTTTTCACCCTTACTCAGTTGCATCATCATGACGGCTGAAAGGCCCGCAGTCTCTGTGCGGAGGCGGCTTTTGCCAAGATGCACGGACTGATAACCTGCTGCCACAGCCTGGCGAACCTCATCGATGGAGAAGTCTCCCTCTGGACCAATCAACACGGTGGCATCCTGAGAGTCTGAGGGCTTCTGCAGCTCGTCGAAGAGATAGGTGCGAGGGATTTCCTCATAACAGTGGGCAATGTATTTGCGGCCCTCGCGAGGTTGGCTGATGAAGGTCTTGAAGGCTGTCATCTCATGAACGACAGGCATCCAGGCCTTGTGACTCTGCTTGACGGCAGAGACGACAATCTTTTCAATGCGGGGCAGCTTGACCACCTGACGCTCAGAGAACTGGCAGTCAAGGAAGGTGAGTTCATCAATACCAATCTCCGTTGCCTTCTCCGTCATCCACTCCATACGGTCCATCATCTTCGTTGGAGCTATAGCCAGATGTACATTACCTGTCCATTGGCGCTCCTGAGGCAAAGTCTCCACGATCTCATAACAGCAACGATGAGAGGAAGCCTCTGAGATCTGAGCACGGTAGTAGTTCCCTACCCCGTCCATCAGGAACAGCTCATCACCCACCTTCAGCCTCAGCACGCGAATGGCATGCTGGCACTCTTCGGCAGGCAACTCTCTCTGTTGTGCTGCATCAGGAACGTAGAAGTATCTGGCCTCTTTCATTACTTCTTCTCCGGATGGAAGACTAAGGCGAAGGAGACACCTACAATCAGGGCAAAGGTGGCAAAGATAAACCAGCACGTGGTCCATTGACCCTGCAGATAGTCGTTCTCCCACTGGCAGTAGTGGTTCACAATCTCGCCGGCCGCCAAGGTTCCTATCGTGGCTCCGACGCCGTTGGTCATCATCATGAACAGTCCCTGGGCCGAAGCCTTCACAGAGGGCTCACACTCCTGATCGACAAAGATACCGCCAGAGACATTGAAGAAGTCGAAGGCCACACCATAGACAATACAGGAGAGGATGAACAGGATGACGCCCGGCATAGCGGGATTACCCACACCGAAGAATCCAAAACGGAACACCCAGGCAAACATCGACATCAGCATCACCACCTTGATGCCATAGCGCTTCAGGAAGAACGGGATCATCAGGATGCAGAGGGCCTCGCTGATCTGGGAGATACTCGACAGCAGCGTGGCATTGTTGGCTGCAAATGAGTCGTAGACTGCAGGATCGGTGCTGCCCTTAAAGCTTGTGATGAATGGTACGGCATAGCCGTTGGTCACCTGCAGACACATACCAAGCAAAGCAGAGAAGATGAAGAACAGCGCCATCTTCTTCGTCTTGAAGAGCTTGAAGGCATTCAGGCCGAAACTCTCTGCCAGAGAGACCTTCCCCGGCTTCTTTGTGAGCTTGCACTCAGGCAAAGTAAAGGTATAAAGGAACAGCAGCATACTCAGCACACCCGACACAAAGAACTGCATATAGGTGTACTGGAATTTATAGGGATTCTCTGCAAACGTGAAAGAGAAAGAGATTCCCTGGGCTGTGGCACTCTCTGTGGCCCATACGGAACAGTTGACGAACCACATGGTCAGGATGAAACCGACGGTACCAATGACGCGGATGGGCGGGAAGTCCTTCACGGTGTCCAGCCCGTTGTTCTTCAGGATGGTGAAGGCGGTGGTGTTCGCCAGCGCGATGGTTGGCATATAGAAAGCCACACTCAGGGTATAGAAGGCGATGAATGTCCACTTGTCAGGCAACTCATGTCCATGACCGGCTTCCACACCAAGCCACCAGCAGCCGAGCATGAATCCGCCAGCCACGAAATGGCACAAGCCCAAGAGGCGCTGGGGCTGGATGAAACGGTCTGCAACAATACCCATCAGCGTGGGCATGAACAGGCTCACGATGCCTTGAATGGCGTAGAACCAGGAGATCTTGTCTCCAAGTCCGGCACGTCCCAAGTAGTTACCCATGCAGGTGAGATAAGCTCCCCAGACGGCAAACTCCAGGAAGTTCATCAGCGACAGTCGGAATTTCAAATGTTTCATTATCTTTTAATTATTGGTTGACTCTTGATTGGTTGATTCATTGTCGGACGCTCACCCAAACGACGTATACGGGGTTTGAGAGAGTCGGTCGTATCATTCTTCTCAGGCACAGCGACAGGCACTTTTTCCTGCTCCTTCTCATCTTCTGGCTTCTCTTTGTGGTGGAAGCGCATCAGCTGGATGCGATCAAGCAGCAGCAGGGGGATTTCACTCGCGTTATCCGTCTGATCCCGACGAGGCATATAGATGTAGCCATCCAATTGCTTGGCTTTCTGGTCACAGGCGTTGATGCGAAGTGTAGTGCCTCCAGAGACATTGATGGGGGTCGTCGCAGAGACCACGCTGTCGTTCTCATAGGTCACAGCCAGATAGACTGTGGCATTCCTCGAACCACTCTGAACGAGGAAACGGCTGCCAAACGTCAGCAGGAAGCTGTCGCCTTTATAGTAAGAGGTGTCGGCCTTCTGTGAGAACTGCACGATGTGGTATGGGGGTATGGGCAGGAGCATGAGCTGACGCTTGCCCTCCCACACATCGGTAGTGTCGCCAGAGACAGACTGGATGGTGAAACGCTCCACCTCTCCCTCTGAGGCTCCCAGCTCCAAGGCTTCGTCGCCCAACCGTTTCTGGATGTTGGAATAGATGGCATCCATCAGCTCCATGTGGTTATAATAGTAAACCAGCGTGGAGTCGAACTCAGCATTCGTCAGACCATACTTCTTCAGCACCGCCTGCATGTTGTACCGGCGGTCATAGTCTGTCGTCCGGGGCTGACTGTTGCTGATGCCCTGTGAGAGGTAGTAGTCGTACATCAGGTCTTCCATATCGTCGGGCTGAAGATACTTTGACGGTACCTGCGGCTTGCAGGCAGACAAAAGCAACATAACGGTTGCCCCGACGATGACCAGATGTACGCTCAGACCTTTCATTCCTCCTGTTCTGCTTGGTCTTTGGGCTTATCGATAACTTTACTGAATGACATCCTGCTGATCTCCTGCCGGTAGAACAGCAGCAGCCAAACGACACTCACGCTGATGCAGGAATCGGCAAAGTTGAATACCGGACTGAAGAACACAAAATGCTCTCCCCCCACGAAAGGCATCCACATGGGCCATTCCGTCTCTATCAGCGGGAAATAGAACATATCCACCACCTTACCCATCAGGAAGGGTGCATAACCCGTGCCGAAGGGTACAAAGTAAGACAGATAATAAGGTGAAGACTCATTGAACACGAGCCCGTAGAACATACAGTCAATCAGGTTGCCTGCTGCCCCCGCCAGCACCAGCGACAGGCAGACGAGATAGCCCGTCTTTGCCTTCCGCTTCACCTCCAGCCAGATATAGTATCCCAACGCGGAGATGGCAATCACCCTGAACAGCGACAAGACAATCTTGCTGCCCAGCTGCATGCCGAAAGCCATTCCGTTGTTCTCGATGAAGGTGATGTAGAACCAGTCGGTCACATGAATACTCTCATGCAACGTCATGGAGGTCTTCACCCAGATCTTGATCATCTGGTCAATCAGGAGGACGGCGAGTACCACAAGTACCGCCATCCTACCCTTGGTCAGTAACGGCTTCGTCTGGCTCACTTCTTGTTCTGCTGCATCATCTTAGACTCCACACTCAGCGTAGCATGCGGAACAGCACGCAGACGCTCCTTGGGAATCAGCTTACCAGTGATGCGATCGATGCCGTAAGTCTTGTTTTCTATGCGCACCAGTGCGGCCTTCAGACCCTGGATGAATTTCTGCTGACGGGCTGCCATTGAGATCAGTTCCTCCTTCGACTGGGTGACACTACCCTCCTCCAAAGCCTTGTAGGTAGGTGACGTATCGTCAACATCGTTGGAGTCCTGATTGGTCAGTACGCGCATCATCTGATCATAGTCGCGCTTGGCCAATGCCAACTTCTCATTGATAATCTGACGGAACTCCTCGAGTTCTTCATCAGTGTAGCGTGTTTTCTCTGCCATAAATGTGAGATGTTAAGTTATTTAATTATTGTTTATTGATTTTGATATTCAACGTAAAGTCATCGAAGTCAACCTCCTGACCGTCATTGGCCTCAATCTTGATGGTGTCTGCCAGCACCTGCGTCTTGATATAGTCGCCAAAGCTGTTGACAGACTTCTCCACCTCTGCATTCGGAGCCAGCACCACACTGATGCGGTCGGTAATCTCCAGACCACTCTCCTTACGGATATTCTGGATGCGGTTGATGAGTTCGCGGGCCATACCCTCGTTCTTCAGTTCCTCAGTGAGTTCCACCTCAAGGGCAACGGTCAGGTTGCCTTCATTAGCCACCAGCCAGCCTGGGATATCCTCAGAGATGATCTCCACATCGACAGCCTCGACGGTCAGCTGCTGACCTTCCACCTCGATGCCGATGGTGCCCTGCTGCTCCAGTTGGGCGATCTGCTCCTGTGAGAGCTGGTCCATTGCTGCGGCCACACCCTTCATCAGTTTGCCGAACTTCTTACCCATCGTACGGAAGTTACACTTCACCTTCTTCACCAGCACACCTGCACCCTCCACGAAACGAAGTTCCTTCACGTTCACCTCGTTCATAATCAAATCCTTCACAGCCTCGATGTGTTTCTTCTGCTCAGCATCGACAGCAGGAATCATAATAGCCTGCAGCGGCTGACGCACCTTGATGTTCACCTTACGACGCAGGGCAAGCACCATAGAAGTGATCTTCTGGGCCATCTGCATACGGACTTCAAGGTCTTTGTTGATCTGAGACTCATCAGCTACAGGGAACTTGTCGAGATGGACAGAGTCGAGCTCACCACCCAAGTCCTTATACAGCTGGTCTGCATAGAACGGAGCAAAGGGAGCCAGAAGCTTGGCGACGGTCATCAGACAGGTATAGAGTGTCTGATAGGCCGAGAGCTTATCCTCACTCATCTCCTTGCCCCAGAAGCGCTTACGGTTCAGGCGGACATACCAGTTGGAGAGGTCGTCATTCACAAAGGCATCAATCAGACGGCCGGCACGGGTGGGATCATAACCGTCCAGCTCTGCCTCCACACCCTTGATGAGGGTATTCAGACAAGAAAGGATCCAACGGTCGATCTCTGGACGATTCTCAAAGGCTACCTGAGCCATCTGAGGATCAAAGCCATCGACATTTGCATACAGCGCAAAGAAGCTATATGTATTATATAAGGTGCCGAAGAACTTACGGCGCACCTCATCCACGCCCTCCGGGTCGAACTTCAGGTTATCCCAAGGCTCTGAGTTCGTCATCATATACAGACGGACGGCATCAGAACCGAACTTGCCTATCATATCGAAGGGGTTCACCACATTACCCACGTGTTTCGACATCTTATTGCCCTTAGCGTCGAGCACCAGACCAGAAGAAATCACATTCTTGAAGGCCACAGAGTCGAAGATCATCGTGGCGATGGCGTGCAGGGTGAAGAACCAACCACGCGTCTGATCAACACCCTCGTTGATGAAATCACAAGGGAAGGCGATGCCCTTATCAATCAAGTCCTTATTCTCAAACGGATAGTGAACCTGAGCATAAGGCATCGAACCTGAGTCGAACCAAACGTCAATCAGGTCACTCTCACGCTTCATAGGCTTGCCGCTCTCACTGACGAGCACAATGTTATCCACATACGGACGATGGAGATCAATCTTATCGTAGTTCTCCTTCGACATATCACCAGGCACGAAACCGTTGTCCTTCAGCGGGTTACTCTTCATAAAGCCAGCCTTCGCAGCCTTCTCAATCTCATTGTAGAGTTCCTCTACGGAACCGATACAGATTTCCTTACCATCCTCATCACGCCAGATAGGCAGCGGTGTTCCCCAGAAACGGGAACGGGAGAGGTTCCAGTCGTTCAGGTTCTCCAGCCAGTTGCCAAAGCGACCTGTACCTGTTGACTCAGGCTGCCAGTTGATGGTCTTGTTAAGTTCAAACATACGGTCCTTCTTCGCTGTGCTCCTGATGAACCAAGAGTCGAGCGGATAATAGAGCACGGGCTTGTCCGTACGCCAGCAGTGAGGATAGTTGTGTACGTGCTTCTCAATCTTCAGCGCCGTACCCTCCTGCTTCATCTCCATACAGATCACAATGTTCAGGTCTTCTGCCTTCGATGCAGCCTGCTCATCATACTTGCCGTCCTTATTGAATTCAGGGGCGTAAGCATTCTTCACATAGTCGCCTGCGTGATGGCCATAGGCCTCCTTGTTCACACACTTGGCGATGAAGTTATCATCGAGTTCGTCCATCACATAGTACTTACCCTGCAGGTCTACCATCGGACGCGTTTCACCTTTCTTATTGATCAGGAAGAGGCTGGGAATATGGGCATCCTTGGCCACCTTGGCGTCATCGGCACCAAAGGTAGGCGCGATATGCACGATACCAGCACCGTCCTCTGTGGTCACATAGTCACCAGGAATCACACGGAAGGCCTCACTCTCCATCTCCACAAACCGGTCTTTGCCGTTTTCACCCGTAAAGACCTTCTCAGGATGGGCTTCAGCATAAGCCTTCACATAGTCGGCGGCATTCTGATCCAACTTGGCAGAAGGCTTCACCCAAGGCATCAGCTGCTGATACTTCAGACCGACCAGCTCTTCACCCGTATAATGGCCAACGATACGATAAGGCACAAACTTCTCACCCTTATTGTATTCAGGCATCTCGCCATCGTCAGTGATCGCGCCCTCAGGAGCGAGATAGGCATTCAGACGACTCTCTGCCAGAATGATGGTGATCTTCTCACCGTTATAGGCATTGTAAGTTTCCACAGCCACGTAGTCAATCTTCGGACCTACGCAGAGGGCTGTGTTTGAGGGGAGTGTCCAAGGTGTGGTGGTCCAGGCAACGAAATACACAGGGCCCCACTTCTCTGAAAACTCAGAAAACTCTGATGACTCCGACAGATCAGCCTTGAATAGCGCCGTCACCGTTGTATCCTTCACATCACGATAGCAGCCGGGCTGGTTCAGCTCGTGACTCGAGAGTCCCGTTCCTGCGGCAGGAGAATACGGCTGGATGGTATAGCCCTTATAGAGCAATCCTTTCTTATAGAACTGCTGCAAAAGCCACCACAGTGTCTCGATATACTTGTTGTCATAAGTGATATACGGATTGTCGAGATCCACAAAGTATCCCATCTTCTCCGTCAGATCGCGCCACTCCTGCGTGTACATCATCACGTTCTCACGACACTTCTTGTTGTAGTCCTCCGTCGAGATGTACTTATCGCTCTCCTTGTTGTCGATATCGGCTTTGGTGATGCCGAGTTCTTTCTCCACTCCCAGCTCTACAGGCAGTCCGTGCGTATCCCAGCCAGCCTTACGCTTCACCTGGAAACCCTTCATCGTCTTATAGCGGTTGAAAGTATCTTTAATAGTACGCGCCAGCACGTGATGGATACCAGGATGTCCGTTGGCCGAGGGAGGCCCCTCAAAGAATACAAACTGCGGACAGCCCTCACGCTCCTCTACCGAGCGCCAGAACACGTTCTTCTCTCTCCACATCTCAAGGATGTCGTCATTCACCTTTGTCAGGTTCAGGCCGTTATGTTCGGCAAATCTTTTAGCCATTTGATGTCGATTTTTATTTCTTTTCTCTTTTAGCGTGCAAAGGTACATAAATTATCTGACCTGACAAAAGAAATAAATAATTTTTAGTTTTTTCTCTTAAAAAGTTTTTTCTTTCAGAAATTTTTCATATCTTTGCAGTCAAATAACATAATCAATAACTAAATGAAGTCAATATGGTATTAATGATCATTCAGCTCTGCATCGTTTTGGGAGCTTTGTGGGTGGGTTCACGCTATGGTTCTCTCGCCCTTGGTGCCATCTCCGGTATCGGACTGGCTATTCTCGTGTTCGGTTTTGGCTTGAAGCCTGGTACGCCTCCGACGGATGTGATCTACATCATCATCGCAGCCGTCACCTGTGCGGGTATTATGCAGGCCTCAGGTGGTATGGATTGGTTGATCCAGATTGCCGAGAAGATGCTTCGTAAGCATCCGGATCGCATCACTTTCCTCGCTCCGCTGTGTACGTTCTTCTTGACGGTTTTGGTTGGTACAGGTCACGTCGTATATACCTTGATGCCAATTATTTGCGACATTGCGTTAAAGAAAGGCATCCGTCCTGAACGTCCTTGTGGTGTGGCCTCTATCGCCTCTCAGGTGGGTATCACCTGTTCACCGATTGCTGCCGCCGTTGTGGCCTTCGTCACCATCTCCAATGCCAATCATTTTGACATCACGATCCCACGTGTGCTGATGGTTTCCATCCCAGCCTGCGTATGTGGTCTGATGGCTGCAGCTGCTGCTTCTTACCGTCGTGGTCTCGACCTCGACAAGGATCCTGAGTTCCAAAAGAAGATTGCTGATCCCGTTCAGCGTGATTACATCTACGGTTCAGGTGCCACCACTCTCGACAAGGAGATTCCGCAGTCGGCCAAGAACGCTGTGTTCATCTTCCTCGGTGCCCTCGCAGTCATTGTGATGTTTGCAGCTTTACCCGAACTGCTGCCCTCATACGAGACAATAAAGGCCATTAAGGGTGCTGAGCCCCTCCCCATCATCGATGGTAATACAACAATCACTGCAGATGCACTTGCAAAAGCAGGTATTTTGGCTGAAGGAATGACGCAGAAGAGTATGACAGGCCTGAAGATGAATCTCGTCATCCAGATTGTGATGATCTCTGCTGCAGCGTTGATGATCATCTTCTGCAAGGCTGCTCCGAAGAAGGCCGTCGCAGGACCCGTCTGGCAGTCAGGTATGGTGGCCGTTGTAGCCATTTATGGTATCGCCTGGCTGGCCGACACCTATTTCTCTAATTATATGTCTGAGATGCAGGCTGGTCTCGAGGACATCGTAGCCCAGTATCCTTGGAGCATCGCTCTGGTGTTCTTCCTGGTGTCTGTGCTCATCAACTCTCAGGGCGCTGTGGTGGTGGCTATGTTGCCGCTGGCCTACAAGTTAGGCATCCCTGGTCCTGTGCTGCTGGGTGTGCTGCCTTCGGTTTACGGCTATTTCTTCATCCCCAACTATCCCTCTGATATCGCCACAGTGAACTTCGACCGTTCTGGTACAACCGTCATCGGAAAATACCTGCTGAACCACTCGTTTATGATGCCAGGTCTGATCTGCGTGTTTACCTCAACGATCGTCGCTTACCTCATCACGACGATATTCTACTAAATCAACCCTCACGCATCTGTTGGAGCAGCGACTTCTGCCGTTCCGACAGGTTCGTGGGCAACTTCACCTGATAGGTAATAATCAGATCACCAAAGGTTCCGTCTCCGCGGTCATATCCCTTGCCGCGGAGACGTACTTTTGTACCCGGCTGCGTCTCCGGCTTGATCTTCATCTTCACCTTCTGACCGTTGCTCAGCGAGAGCATCACCTCACCGCCCAACAGGGCCGTATAGAGATCGATGGTCACGTTGGCGTTCATCTCACCAGAGTTCGTACGCGCCTGACGACCGAAACCTGCACCTCCTGACGAGAACCCCTGGAAGCCGCCAAAGCCTCCACCTTTCTGTCCCTTGCGTCCGAAGAGATCCTCAAAGAATGAGCTGAAGCCGCCTGAACCCGACGTGAACTGTGAGAAGTCGAAACCGCCGAAGGGATTACCGCCACCAGCGCCTCCGCCAAAGCCTTGGAACTGCTCTGCTTGCTTCCACTGTTCACCATACTGGTCATACTTGCGACGCTTTTCAGGATCGCCGATCACATCATACGCCTCCTGCAAGGCCTGGAACTTCGCCTGTGCCTTCGGATCGTCGGGATGCAGATCGGGATGGAACTGCTTCGCACGTTTCAGGTATGCTTTCTTTACATCTTTCTGCGGAATCGTCTTGTCGACGCCCAAAATCTTGTAATAATCGATAAATGCCATAATCGTTTCCTCCTTTTCTTTTAATGTTTTCTGCTAAAAAAACTGCAAAAAGTGTGCCTAAAACACCAAAAACTCTTGGTGGTTTGATTTTTTCTTCGTAATTTTGCCGAAAAATTAATCGATATGAAGAAGATATTGCTTATTACCCTTATGCTTATAGCCCTGTTACCTGTGTCAGGACAACAGACGAAGACCGTCCGTTTCAAGGTGATCGAGACCAGCGACGTACACGGACATTTCTTCCCTTACGACTTTATGGAGCGCAAGCCTCTGAAGGGAACCCTCTCCCGTGCTAGCACATATATTAAAAAGGAACGCGCGAAGTACGGCGACCACCTGCTGCTCATCGACAACGGTGACATCCTGCAAGGTCAGCCCTGCGTCTATTGGTCTAACTACGTGATGCCCACCAACGAGAACCTCGCCGCTTCTGTCATCAACTATATGGGCTACGACGCTGAGACCGTAGGCAATCACGACATCGAGCCCGGTCATAAGGTCTATGACAAATGGATCCGTGAAGTGCGCTGTCCGCTTTTAGGAGCAAACATCGTGAAGGCAGGCACAGACGGTACCGCCCATCCGAAGAACATCTACGACGGTCTGCATCCCTACTCCGTCCACTATATCGACGGTGTGAAGATCTGCATCATCGGCATGCTCACACCCGCCATTCCCAACTGGCTGACAGACAACGTGTGGAAGGGAATGGAGTTTGAGGAGATGACCGGCTGCGCTAAGAAATGGGTGAAGTACATCAAGGAGACAGAGCGTCCCGACCTGATCTTCGGACTCTTCCACTCAGGCAAGGACGGCGGCATCGTCACTGACACCTATGAGGAGAACGCCACAGCCGCCGTCGCCCGTGAGGTGCCCGGCTTCGACGTCATCTTCTTCGGACACGACCACCAGGTACACAACGAGTGGATCACCAACAAAGACGGTCAGCAGGTGCTCATCATCGACCCCTCGTGCTATGTGCGCAACGTGGCAGAGACAGAGATAGAGCTGACCTACCAGAAGGGACATCTGGTGAAGAAGGACATCAAGGGCGAGATCGTCAGCGTCAACGACGAACAGATCGACGAAGAGATGGTCGGTCACTTCCAGTCTCGCATTGATGCCGTGAAAGCATACGTAGATCGCAAGATCGGCACCTTCGAGAACGTTGTCTACACACGCGACTGCTTCTTTGGCAACTCTGCCTTCGCCGACCTAATCCACAACCTGCAACTCGAGATCACGGGCGCCGATATCTCCATCACAGCCCCTCTTTCTTTCAACGCGAAGATCGATGCGGGCGATGTGACGCAGGCCGATATGTTCAAACTCTACCGCTTCGAGAACCTGCTGCTCGTGCTCCGTATGACGGGCGAGGAGATCCGCAAGCACTTGGAGATGAGCTACGATATGTGGACGAACCAGATGAAGTCGCCCGACGATCATATCCTGCTGCTCAACGACGAGATGAGGGGCGACCAGCAGCGCGCAGGCTTCAAATACTACACCTTCAACTTCGACTCTGCTGCCGGCATCGACTATGAGGTCGATGTCACCAAGCCCGACGGTGAGAAGGTGAAGATCCTCCGTATGTCAAACGGCCAGCCCTTCGATGAGAAGAAATGGTACAAGGTCGCTATGAACAGTTATCGCGCCAACGGCGGCGGCGAACTGCTCACCCACGGAGCCGGCGTCCCCAAGGACTCGCTCGCCAGCCGCGTGATCTACTGCAGCGAACTCGACCAGCGCCACTATCTGACGGAGGAGATCAAGCGTCAAGGTACCATCAATCCCCAGCCGAACTCAAACTGGCGCTTCGTTCCTGAGGAATGGGTGAAACCCGCCATCGAGCGCGATCGTAAATTATTGTTTGGGAAATAAGTATTTATTTCTCCCCCTAAGTTAGGGGGAGCCAGAGGGGGTCTGAACGACCTCAGACAATGCGCTTGTTCAGACCACCCCTAACCCCTCCTAACTTAGGAGGGGAAATAAAATGAAATGAAGATGACATATTTTTTCGTATTTTGTAAAGAAGAACTCCTGTTGGAAAAGAAGTCCGACGGGAGTTATACCATTCCCCTTTGTGAAGAGCCGCCAACGGAAGTAAAACCTTGGACACACCAGATGACCATCACCCCGATGGCCGACGGCACACCCGTTATCACCTATCGCATCGACGCCCCCATCACGGACGACGCGCGCTATGAGATGATCGGTCTGCGCAAGAGTTTCTATCACCTGGAGAAGCCGCTCTACCTGAAAGCCGGCAAATGTCAGGAACTGCTCTACTGGGATCAGAATACGAAATACTGTGGTGTCTGTGGTGCCCCAATGCGGATGGATACCGACATCTCGAAGAAATGTACCTCTTGCGGCAAGGAAATCTGGCCACAGTTGGCTACCGCTGTCATCGTACTCATCCACAAGGGCGACGAGGTGCTGCTCGTCCGTGCGAAGAACTTCCGAACAGACTTCTATGGTCTCGTGGCCGGTTTCGTTGAGACGGGCGAAACGCTCGAAGAAGCCGTCGCCCGTGAGGCTTTCGAAGAGACGGGAGTCAAAATTACCAACATCCGCTACTTCGCCTCACAGCCCTGGCCCTATCCCTGCGGACTGATGGTGGGTTTCAATGCCGACTACGTTAGCGGCGACATCCACCTCCAGCACTCAGAGATTGCCAAAGGTGGCTGGTTCCGCAAGGACAATCTTCCGACCATCCCTGAGAAACTCTCCATCGCAAGAATGTTGCTCGACGCCTGGCTAGAGGAGTAATTATTTCTCCCCCTAAGTTAGGGGGAGCCAGAGGGGGTCTGAACAAGCGAACAGTTTTCCGCGTTCAGACCACCCCTAACCCCTCCTAACTTAGGAGGGGAAATCAATACTCTAAGAGTTTCATAGACATCTTGCCCTTGTACGAGATAATCGTCTCTACAAGGTAACAGCTCGCGCCGTCCGGAATACAAAGCGTGGCGTTAAAGTGCAGACCTTCCGCATCAGCCTTGCTGTACTCCATATTCGCCAGCACGGCCTCTTCGAGGAACTTTGTCGGCACCAGCTTAGTGTACTGCTGTTTGCGGAAGTCGCTGGAGTACAGACACTGGGCACCGTTATACACGCTGATGTGCATAATATTGTCATAATACACGTTCTCCACCTCCATACCGTCATCGTTGAACGTCCGTCTCACCACCTTGAAACGTGTGGGGTTGATGGCGATATACCAGTGGTAGCGCGCACCGTTGTAACTGACGGTGGAGTCGGTCTTCACCTGATGCGTATAAGTCATCACCGTCGGTTTGGCGTCGGTCACATAGAGCGAGTCGGCCTCTGCTTCATCGATCTTGTGGAGGGTGATCAGGTCACCGTTCTGGTTACGGAAGCTGAACACGTGTTCCGTCTGCTGCTCAATGGCATAGCTGGCGCCAGATGAGAGTGTCAGCGAGTCACCGACGATCTTGAAATAGGCTGGCATACTGGTGGAGTCGGCATAAAAGATGGTATCGCCCGCCACACGGAACGACAGATCTTCCGTCTCCGCATCGACCCAGACACCCTGCATAAGTGCCTTCGCCTCACGGTCTTCCTCCGTCGCCTGTTCCAGTTGGCCGGAACACCCCACCAACAACAACATCGATGCCAATATGATTAAACCTCCGCCTCTCACACTCATCTACTTCTCTCCTTACTCCTTCTCTCCTTTAATACTTTCCGATACAATGATACTCAAACTCATTCTCCTGCAGCTCCTCGATATCAAAGATATTTCGTCCGTCAATCACTAACGGCCGCTTCATCGCCTTCTTGATGACACCCCAGCCGGGCAGACGGAACTCCTTCCACTCCGTGAGCAGCAGCAGTGCGTCGGCATCGAGCACCACGTCGTACATATCACGACAGTAGGTCACCGCATCGCCGATCCTGCGCTTACACTCATTCATAGCGATCGGGTCATACACGCGCACCGTACAGCCAGCCTTCAGCAACTTGTCGATCATCACGAGGGCCGTCGACTCACGCATATCGTCGGTCTCAGGCTTGAACGACAGACCCCACATGGCGATGGTCTTGCCCTTCAGTGTCTCTTCCGAACCGAACGCCTTCACGAGTTTCTCATAGAGCACGCTCTTCTGACGCTCGTTCACGCGCTCTACCGCCTTCAGCACCTCCATCGTGTAACCGTTCTGATCGGCCGTCTTGATGAGTGCTTTCACGTCCTTAGGGAAGCACGAGCCGCCATAACCGCAGCCCGCATAAAGGAACTTACGGCCGATACGAGTGTCGGAACCGATTCCCGCGCGTACCATATTAACATCCGCGCCCACGCGCTCGCAAAGGTTGGCGATATCGTTCATAAACGAGATACGCGTGGCGAGCATCGAGTTGGCGGCATATTTCGTCATCTCTGCCGAAGGGATATCCATAAAGATCACACGGAAATTGTTGATCAGGAACGGCTTGTAGAGCTTCGTGAGCACCTTCTGGGCTTTCTCGCTCTCCACACCCACTACCACACGGTCGGGCGACATGAAGTCCTTGATGGCGTTACCCTCCTTCAGGAACTCAGGATTCGAGGCGACATCGAACTCGATATCCACACCGCGCTTCTCCAGCTCCTCCTCGATGGCCTTGCGCACCTTCTTCGCCGTACCCACAGGCACCGTCGATTTCGTGACCACCACTACATAGTGGTTCAGGTTCTGACCGATGGTCCTCGCCACCTGCAGCACATACTTCAGGTCGGCCGAGCCGTCCTCATCAGGAGGCGTACCCACAGCCGAGAACACGATCTGCACATCGTCGAGCACAGAAGCCAAGTCCGTCGTGAACTTCAGACGGCCTGCGGCAACATTCTTCTTCACCAGCTCGTCGAGACCGGGCTCATAGATGGGGATCTCACCGTTCTGCAGACGTTCTATCTTCGCTGCATCGACATCGACGCACGTCACATTCGCACCTGTGTCAGCGAAACACGTTCCCGACACCAGTCCAACATATCCTGTTCCTACAATCGCTATATTCATATCTTTCTGTTACTCAAACACTTCTGCGTCTTTCAGCAAGGGCTGCTTCAAGTCCTTCTCACTCGTCAGCACCTTCGCCGGGTCGATGGGCCACTCAATGCCCAGATCGGGATCGTTCCAGCGGATGCCAGCATCACACTGAGGTGCATAAGGGTTGTCCACCTTATAGGTAAAGATTGCCTCGTCGCTCAGCACGAGGAACCCATGTGCGAACCCGCGCGGGATGAAAAACTGGCGCTTGTTCTCCTCGCTCAGCTCCACCATCACGTGCTGGCCGAACGTAGGACTCGACTTGCGGATATCCACCGCCACATCGAGCACTTTGCCCTTGATCACGCGCACGAGCTTTGCCTGCGAGGCGTCGCCCTTCTGATAGTGCAGACCGCGCAACACACCGAACGACGACTTCGACTCATTGTCCTGGATGAACACCGTCCGTCCGACATGCTCGTCGAACTCAGCCTGCTTCCAGGCCTCCATGAAATACCCACGGGCATCCTGAAACACCTTGGGCTCGATGATGAAAACACCCTTGATTTTGGTCTCAATATATTCCATAATCTTGAAATTTTGTGCAAAGGTAGTGCAAAAATTTGATTTCTGAGAAATTTTAAGTTTCTTTTATTTGTTTATTTCAAAAAAAGGCTGTAATTTTGCATCCGTGATTGAACTGGAACGACATATTGAGATACTTTTACTGAGCAACGACTGCGTCATTGTCCCAGGATTGGGAGGCTTTATGACGCACAATATCAACGCCCGGTACGAAGAGCAGGAGCACTTGTTCCTGCCGCCTCTGCGCACGCTCGGGTTCAATCCACAGCTCAACATCAACGACTCGCTGCTCGTGCAGTCCTACATTGAGGCCTACGACATCAGCTACCCTGAGGCCTTGCAGCGCATCGAGGACGAAGTGGAGGAACTCAGGCAGCACCTGCAGAACGAAGGTTCCTACGAACTCAACGACATCGGCACGCTGGCACTCAACGAAGACGGCAACTACGTCTTCACCCCCTGCGAGGCCGGCATCCTCACTCCTGCCCTCTACGGACTCTCGTCTGTGGAGATGAACCGCCTCTCTGCCCGTCAGACGCCGTCGCAGCCCGCCGCCGTCCAGACCTCAGAGCCCGCCGAAGAGCCCACCGCCAAGATTGTGGGCATCGACACAGACACCGCCGAAACCGACGCTGAATACGTGGAGGAGGAAGAAGAAGCCGACGTCGTCCGCATCAAATACACGTGGATCCGCAATGCCGTCGCCGTCGCCGCCATCCTCATCGCCGTCTTCATCCTCGCCCTGCCCACCGGCAAGACCGATATGATGCAGCGCACCATCAGCAACCTCAACAACGGCCTCCTTTTCGGTATGATGTCTGAAGACACGAACACCAGCAAAATCGAAATCAAGAAGGCTGATATCGCGAAGGTGGTCGTCAAAGATTCCGTCGCTCAGCGCGACACGATTCAGCGTGATACCGTCGCCGCCCCCAAGACAGAACCCGTCGAGACGGCCGAGGAAGTGCGCAAGGGCTTCTGCATCGTCCTGGCCAGCTACGTCTCCACACGCAATGCCAACGCCTTCATCGAGCGCCTCCAAAAACAAGGCTTCGACCAGGCAGAGATCTTCGAGCGCAACAACATCCGCCGCGTCATCTACGGCCACTACGCCTCTGAGAACGACGCCTACAACGACCTCCGCCGTTTCCATCGCCAATCCGAAACTGCCGAGGCCTGGGTGATGTCTCTCTGACCGCCTCCGATGTAATCATAAAGCTCAAAGTTCAAAGCTCAAAGTTCAAAGTCTATGAAGCGCGTCCGCTGTCCCAAATGTGAAAACTTCATCACCTTCGATGAGACCCGTTACACCGACGGCCAGTCGCTCGTGTTCCAGTGTCCCGACTGCGGCAAGCAGTTCGCCATCCGCATCGGTGTCAGCAAGCTCCGCGACCGCCAGAAAGACGAGAATCCCGACGAACAGGCTGACGAACAGGGCTGCGGCTCCATCGTTGTCATCGAAAATATGTTCCACTACAAGCAGGTCATCCCCCTCCGCATGGGCGACAACATCATCGGGCGCCACCAGAAAGGTAACCCCATCAACACCCCCTTCGAGACCGTCGATCCCAGCGTCGACCTCAACCACTGCACCATCACCGTCAGCCGCGACAAGCACGGTGCCCTGCGCTACACGCTGAAAGACAATAACAGCAACACCGGCACCTTCGTCGATAACGTCGAGCTCACTCCCCGTGAGCGCCGCATCATCACCGACGGCACACTCTTCACCATCGGCGCCACCAGCATCATCCTGAGGGCATCCGACAGCGAAGAGTAATCAAGCTTATTCTCTTGGATTTAGAATTTGAACAGGTTGCAGAAGATGATTGCAGCCGTCCAGACGTGGTTATTACAATTGCAATAGCCCAATGTTTTAGAGTCTTTCGACATGTCGATACGTCCGTTGGCCTTCACCTCGGCCACAGTGGCGTTCGAACCCTTCACGGCGATGGAACCGCCCGAAGAGACGCTGCAGAGCAGATTGCCTGACGAGTCCTTGATGTCACCAGACCATACGCTGCCGATCCTGTGGCCCGTGCCGTCGGTGATGTCACCATTACCCTTCGGTAACTGTCCCACCTTCGTATGAGCCCAGTTATAGACCACGCCGTTCGCATCGACGAACCCACGGGCGCTGCCCTTCTCGATCGAATATTCGCGCACCTTCTGCTGCGTGTTGTTCTGATTGCCGGAGCTCTTAGTGGGATTCTTCGCAGCCTGTGCCCTGCGCTGGGCGGCCTGTTCCTGCTGGCGCTTCGCCTCTGCCTCCCGCTGCTTCTTCACCTCGGCCAGCTCCAACTTCGTCTTGGCGAGCGACTCCTTGTTGTGGTAGATGCCTAAGTAAAGCAAAGCGGCATACTGCTTGTCGAGACCCTTGGCGGTGCCGATGAGCACGTCGTAGATATACACCTGACCGTTGTCGTTGATCATAGCCACCTTCTCGCCGTCCATCATCACCGAACCATCGCCCAGAACCTTCAGGTAGCCCTGTTCGCCGTGGAAATTCACCGTACCGTCACTCAGCACCTCGCCAACCTTCCGGCCGTCGTCGTACATCACGTCGCCGTTCTTCTGCACCTTGAAGATCACCTTCTTACCCTTGCGCTCGCCGTCGGGATGCGTCTTGTCGAAGATGAACTCACCCGTCCTCGTGCGGTAGAAGCCCATCACGTTGCCACCCTTGGTGAACTCGATGTCGCCATCTACCTTCTTTTTCACGTCCTCTGCCGTCTGCTTGGCCATCTTCACTTTGTTCACGAGATTGCCGAACTGTGCCTGCGCAGATGTCGCTCCCAGCATCATCACTGCCGAAACGACCAAGATTCTCATATTTCTCTTCATAACTCTTTGGTTTTTGGTTTATTACGTTTCATAATGACTGTCATTCATTTGCGTTTGCAAAGTTACAACATATTTACGTTATTTGCAAGCATTTCACCTATTTTATTATAAAAAGGCAAGGGCTGGTAGCTTTCAGCCCCAGCCCCTTCGGTCCATGTCACATACAACTCGTAGTTCCCAGTGCCGTCAAGAACGCCGTGAGCGCGGCTACTATCACCTTCACCGCCAACTCAATCACACGCTGTCTTTTCATACTTCATCGTAACTTCTGCGATTTGAGTATCTGTTTCTCCCCCTAAGTTAGGGGGAGCCAGAGGGGGTCTGAAGAGGCGAACAGTTTCCCCCGTTCAGACCACCCCTAACCCCTCCTAACTCAGGAGGGGAAGAGATTACCCGTTTCCACCTCCGCCGTTGTTGTCAGCCTCGGGAGCCAGGACGTAGCTGATCGGAGTCTTCTTCTGGAAGCGACGCTGCTTGCCATTGATCGTGCGGATCTCGCTCTGAACCACATAACCGTACTCAAAGATGCACTGCTCCTTGAATGCGCGGCTGGTGAGCTTCTCACCCTTCGTGTTCTCTGGCGAGAAGTTGATCTTGATGCCGTTGATCATCGCATCGGGACCCACTGCTACAGCCGTCTCCATGTCGTTCTTGCCATTACCCTGGCCTTCCACACTGGGAGAGAACGTGCCCAGTCCGTCGAGCTTCACGGGCTGACCCTGAGAGAGCAGCTCGCTCATGCACTCTACGACCTGTCCAAGCACCAGCACACACATCTGATAGTCGGCGATCTTGCCGTGACTCGTCATGTGCTTGGCGAAACCCTTGAGGTTCAGGGGCTCCTTCGAGTCTACTTCTGCGAACCACTTGCCGAATGCGGTGCTGTCGTCGTTGGTGTTC
>JAFRQC010000103.1 GCA_017428805.1 Prevotella sp.
ATGATGGAAAAGATCTTCAAAGACGAAGAGCAGCCACTCTTCGGCAGGGATGACTGCACCATTAAGCTGAAGCCTTTCAATACGGATACGATAAAGGAAATACTTGGCGACTACAAGCCTCATTACACGTCAGAAGACCTTCTTGCACTTTGGACGATTACCGGTGGTGTGGCCCGTTACATAGAACTGCTTATGAACAACGGATGTACTAACGTCAAGAAGATGATACACTATGTTTGTTCAAGCGGTGACAGCTACTTTGTGGACGAAGGCAAGAAAATACTCATCCAGGAGTTCGGCAAGCAGTATGGCACGTACTTCAGCATACTCGACCAGATAGCGCACGGCGATGTGACGCAAAGTGAGATAGAAGGGGCTTTAGGAATGAAAAGCCTTGGCGGACAGATGAAGTTACTGGAAGAGAAGTACGGTATCATCAAGAAGAAACGTCCGATTAGTGCCAAAGAAGGCAGCCAGACGGTGCGTTATGAGATACAAGACAACTTTTTCCGTTTCTGGTTCCGCTACATTCACAGATACTCTGCGCTCATTGAGTTGCAGAATATGCCAGCACTGGAGCGTATCATGACCAACGATTACACCACATTCTCAGGCATAGCCCTGGAACGCTGGTTCCGTCAGAAGATGATGGAGAGTTGCCGATACAAGCAGATTGGCGGTTGGTGGCAACCGAATGGTGTAAACCCAATGGGCAACAGCGATGACTTCGAGATTGACATTGTGGCCGAAACATTCGAAGGCAATGTTGAAGCGTATGAGGTGAAGCGTAATCCCCAGAAGTATTCTCCTGCCCGACTTGAAGAGAAAGTCGCAGAAATGAAGCGACGCATATTCCGTGGCAAGGAAGTCACAAAAGGTGGCTTATCCATGGAGGATATGTAAATGTCTCTTGCGCTTTGTACACAATAAGAACCGTCCCCCTTGTGCTTCCTCCACTTCCACCAAATCTACGGTATTACCTTTGAATAAAGGCATATTCATAAGTGGAAGTACTTTTTTGACTTCCACTACGCTTCCACCTTTTGGGGAGACGAATGCCTTTTATATGCAAATAGGCATCAGTATGGGGTTTTGAAGGCATTAAACCCAGAGAAAGTAGGCATGAAAGTCGGAGAAAGTAGGCACCTTTCTCCGAAATTCTCTCGAGAATTCAGAGGTTTGCAGGCAGTAAAGTCCTAGTTTACCCTAACTAAAGTCGGACTTTAGCGCCTATAAACTCCAAGAAATCAGGACAACAAGGAAGTGGAAGCAACATGGAAGTAAGAAAATTACTTCCACCTTCCAAATAGCATTTATATACTATAAGTTTCCAAATAATAGTGGAAGTGGAAGTAAAAATTAAAAAAGTTTGGAGGAATATTTGCAAATCGACTTAAAAATTTGCGTCACAGGGGACTGTCCCCGCGTGAGCTGGCCCTGAACCAGCTGGGATATGCCCCCCACAAGACTAACGCCAGCCATAAGTATTGTGTAGAGATCCTATAATCGTCAAAGTTGTGTGTATACATTATAGAAATGGTACCATGTATGCCGGTAGCATGATGGTTTCCTGATCCTTTACAAAGTCCTTGGTATAAACCAAATATCGCCACAATATCCTGGACGAATAGATACGACAGAACTCATCAAGCGAAGCATGCGACTTACTACTGGACGACTTAACCTCTATAGGACAGATCTTCGCTCCGCAAGACAATAGGAAGTCCGTTTCATAGTAGTGCTTCTCGTCGCGTGGCCATGTATGGTAGAAGAGTTCATTCCCTGCAGCCACCAGCATCTGGGCAACAAGATTTTCATAGACATAGCCCAAATTGGCTGGTAGTTTGTCTGCCAGAAGTTTCTCATAAATGATATTCTCCGTAAATCTCTTGTCCCAGAAAGCCAACGTGATGAACAGGCCCGTGTCGCACACGAACATCTTGAACTGGTCTTTATTTTTTGTCAGCCCCATACCTACCTGTGGGTCGTTCACATGGTAGCACATGTTTACCGTTTTGCTATTTTCAAGAGCCTTTAATAATTCCGTCATTTTCTCTTCATCTACCTTTCCTACGGCCGCGTATGGCACATATCGTATGGCATTTCGGCTTAGCTGTCCAGGTATGGAACGGAACATGACTGAGGCACGTCCTGAGGGGTCTATCTTCTGGAAATCATCCTCATACAGTTTGAGTATGCGCCGCTTCACCTGATCCACCTTGCTGAAGTTATTGGTGTCAAGGTAGGCCTTGACGGCCTGCGGCATACCACCCACTAGCATATATAGACGCAGGTTGCGTGCCATTTCCCTATGGGCTGGCCCGAGGGCGTGCTGCTTCTTCCATAAAAGCCTTTATTTATGGGTGCAAAGATAGTAAATAATTCCAATCCCCACAAAATAAATTCAAGAAAATATTCCAATCCCCACAAATTTTCATATTAAGATTTACCTAATCCCCAAATAAGCGCACAATAAGAACCGTCACATTGACTTATACTGATATAGGTAGACACATTTATGAACAGACTCACAGGGGGACTGTCCCCGTGTGAGCTTAGAAAAAGAAAAATATTCGCCAGAATCCTTGGAAGATTAAAAAACTTGTCGTATCTTTGCACACGAAAATCAATAATAGTATTATCCTATGGCAAACAAGACAACGAAAAGCAATTCTGTCCCTCCAAAGAAGGAGAAGAAGGTTAATAAAACGTGGGAGGCCTTTGGAAAGTGGAAAGGAGCCTTCACTATTATTGACCCCAAATTCCTTTTGTAGAAATCCTTCAGATCATGTGATAATAGCCCACGCTATCACAAATCGTATCCCCCTCATATCAAGTGACAAGAAGTTCAAGTACTACACAAAGCAAGGGCTTGACCTGATTTTTAATAAGAAATAAACCTAGTAACAGCAGCTACAAATCGAAAACGATATAGCTGCTGTTACTGTAATATATAGGTACTACTAACTGTACTTCGTCGAATGCTTACATCTCTATTAATCTCACATGGGGACTGTCCCCGCGTGAGCTCGACCGTGCACACAACTATGATTGGTAAATAGAATCCAAATCACACGGGGCCAGTCTCCGCGTGATTTTGGAACTTCGGAGTAACAGGTAATCCTGCAATCATATACACAGGCTCACACAGGAATTTCACTCCTGTGTGAGCCTATGTACAATAAGAACCGTCCCTCTTGTGCTTCTGTTCCTCTTGTGCTATTAGTTACTAATCCAGGTAATCTTTGCTTGACCATAACCATTTTGAGCACCATTAGATTGTGTTCCATTATCGACTCCACCTACATAGCCAGTGCCACCAGCGCCACCAACATCAGAATAATCACCAGCGCCTTGATAGGCTTTACCACCATAGTAGCCTCCTCCACCACCACCGGTACCAACTGTTCCACGATTACCATAGTACGTCTTTGTATAACCAGCTTGTCCTTGTCCTAATGCATAGTAATTTGAGGAGGTGGTTGCAGACATATTGGGAATGCCTCCAGAACCTCCTGAAGTTCCTGATCCTGTTGCGCCACCACCATTTCCTCCATTCTGATGGTAACCGGCACCTCCTCCACCACCAGCAACAATCATGACACTACTCTTTTGGGCTGCAGTACCATTCAATAACGTATACAAGGTACCCGTTTCAGTTGCAATATGCGTTGCGCCACCTCCAGCAGCCCCACGATAATCTTGATTAGAACCTCCTCCATTTCCACCACCATTGTAGCCACCAGGATTTTGGCTGAGAGATAAAGAAGCAATAGGAGATCCAGCCCCACCTACGCAGACATATAACGTAGTACTAGAAGTTAATGTCTTATTGCCTTTTGCATATCCTCCATATCCTCCATGATAAGTGGATTGAGAATATCCACCTCTTCCACCCCATACTTCCAACTGATACGTACCAGCCGGCAAGGTGATGCTTTGCATATCTCCAGTATAACTGAAAACCTTATTGTCTGCCGCTACCACCGTCATGGTATAAGTCGCAGTTCCGCTATAGTTACCTGTCGCCGTAGCAGTAATAGTTGTACTGCCTACTGTACCATCAATAGTCAAAGCGCCAGTGTTGTCTACGGCTGCAATAGATGGATCGTCTGAAGAATATTCTACCGTACAGTCAGTTGGCTTAGTCAATTCATTTGTCACATCAGAATTCAGTTCCCATATATAATCGATGGATTTCGTTGCCGACGCAAAGTAAAGCTCAGAACCTGTAAGAACTATCGGATTTATAGTGAAATCTATGTCCTGCGTTCCAAAATAAAAGCCCATACCTGTGATTGTCACAGTGGCAGTGCCTGCATTGATATTGTTCGCGTAAGAGAGGCTATAATCTACGTCTTTTATCAAAGTCTTTCCACTTGACGGGTCTGTAATTGTAGGCTCTGGTGTCTTAGCCGTACCGTCGTAAGTGTAGGAGCCTATAGAGCTTATTGTTAAGGTACTTAACTCCACTTTTTCTTTTACCGTTACGTTATACACATACTTCGTATTCTCGGCGAAGGTGGCTACGGTATTAGGGACAGTAGAAGTGAGTGTGAGACCACCCTTTGTAGTGGTAATAGCGATGAGGGCATCAGGGTTGGCGAAGGTCTGGGAGGGGATAATCGCCTCGTAAGTGCCCGTAGAAGTATTCTTACGTGGTGTTATGGTAGTGGCGGAGCCTGAAGCAGCGACGAGATTCCCGTTGGAAACGTCAATACCCACATCAGGTAGAACATTGTGCAGATGGACTTCTGCCGTCGACATGTCGCTGGCCGTATATCCAGCAGCTGGACTCAAGTTGACCTCGATTTTAGTGAGCTTATGGACGAACGGGATGTTCTTTGTGGCATCGCCATCGCCGCCAGAGGCGGTACCCCATAGTAGATCGCTCTTCTCGTAGTTACCTGCAGTTTCCTGATCAGCCTCCACGCTGTGCGTCAAGGTTCCGATGGCAGTAGAACCTTCGGTCAGCGTCTCGGCGAAGTTGCCGTGAACAGCAGCCATCGTCAACGTCGAGCCGTCAAGGGGATAGTATTTCGTAGTGCCCGACAGGTTGTTGCTACCATCGGAGGTCAAATCCCAAGCCTGCAGATAGGTCCATGAACTGCTGCCGGCCTCCTGCCCCCAGACATAGACTTTCTCCCCACTGGCAATCGCTGTCTCCTGCACACCACGGGTCGCAGGCGTTTGCATCACGACATGTTCCTTGCCCTGAGAGTCAACGCTTCTTGTCTTGGCTTCCACACTGACGCTTGCCGTCAGTCGGATGGGCACAGGATCCTTCTGCTGCTGCATCTCGTCATTCGAAGCACAGCCCCCAGCCGCCAAAATGGCTATCATTGCTATAATGTCTTTTTTCTTCATAATCACTTTATATATTAAGGTGTTCCTGCATCCTTAAACAGGCGCATCGACAAACCATATCCTGGAGGACTATAATGCGTGCCATGTATTTCCCCCTCTTTAAAATTTACATTAAAGATGTGTTCCGAACTTTTTTGTGTCGAAGAATAGTAAACTCCCCATTTCTTGTCATCCGCTGAAGTATACCAACCAGCATCCCGATTAATATGATTATTATAGTGCGAATCTCCACAGGCAGGAAGCAAGAAAGTAAAATCAGGACTACTCCAAAAACCACCAGCAGTCTCATCATTTAGCGTTTCAATCGTAATATTCTGATTACAACCTACATAATTCACCAAAATATTTAGAGAAGATCCATTAATTGATGCATCTGACTCTTTATACTCATAACGGTATGCACATGTATATACACCATTCTTCCCTGTCGTTTCTTTGAAGCGTAGAGCATAACCAATATAAGTATGAGCCGCATCATTGGGGCAATAATAATCGTTGTTAAATCTTCTATAAACATCATAACTATAGGTTCCATTATTATTGGTCACTCCCCATCCAACAGTCTCAACCCTATTTGTATGTAAGCCGTTTTTATAAACTATACGGTCACCTTCTGTTCCATCAACGTCAATCAATGCACCAGCTGAACTTGTAACATAATACGGAGGTAAAATGGACATCCATTCGTAAATTGAGGGTAAATGATATTTTACTCCTTGAATAGTTATTCCATTTATCATCGCTTGCACATCAGACTTAGGCCCTGCGCCCGCATTGTTGACTGTATTATTCCAGCTGAAATATGCACTATGTCTCGGATCATCATCGTCTGCCATCGTAGTGGCGGTTTGCATATTATGCGTTCCGATCACATACTCTATCGGCAGTTTGGGTCTTCCGATCTGGACGGCCTTATTGTTGGTGACATCGGCATTGACTTGGGAGCCGCCGGCATCGTAGCCCCAGGAGGCGATACTGCTGGTGACATTGACCTTAAACTCGGTGATGGTGATGTCGTACACGTATCGCTTGTTCGATCCGAAGGAGGCAACATCGGCGGCGACGGTGGCCAGCTTGTCACCAATCTTGATGTTCAGGAAGTTGGTGGGGGCGTCCTGCGGGGGGATGATGGCCTCATAGAGGGCGTAGGGCGTTGCATCGGAGAGATGGTCCTCCGTCTTCCGGGCTTTGATGAGGGTGGCGGAGCCGGAGGCAGAGCCCAACGTGCCGTCGCTGGGGGTGATGGCGATGGTAGGCAGTATGCCGCGCAGCATCACCTCGGCAGAGGAGATGTCTGCATAGCCTTCGCCGGGATGAAGCTTCACCTCGATCTTCGACAGCTTGTGGGTAAAGTCAAAGCTCTTGTTTGCAGCATCCGTACTGCAACCTGTCTCGGAGGCCCAGAGCAGGTCACTCTTCTCGTAAGCGTTTGTAGCACTCTGGTCTGCCTCCACGCTGTGCGAGATCGTGGCGGTCAAGTCGCTGGTGCCCTCGGTGTAGGTGAAGTTGCCGTGCAGGGCCACCATCGTGAGTGTCTCGCCGCTGAGGGGGTAGTATTTCGGGGTGTATCCCGACTTCCATCCGTCGCTGCCGTCAGCCGTCAGCGTCCAGGCCTTCAGGTAGTCATAATCGCCCGTGCCTTCCTTTCCCCAAACATAGACCTTCTCATCTTCGATGAGTAACTCCTCCTGCACGCCGCGCGTTGTTGCCGACGTGCCCACGCTGGCCGTCAGCGTGATGGGCACACGCCCCTCCCGGGTCTGCATCCCGTCGTCCGAGCTGCACCCTCCCACCATCACCGTGGCGGTCATAATTGCCAATATGTCTTTCTTCATCATATCTATCTTCTTATAATTCGTTCGCCGCCACGCGTCGAGGTTATTCAGTTGTCGCGGAACAGGCGGATAGGACGACCATTATACCTTCCTTCTGAATCGGATCTCATACACAAATAATCTGTAGTATTACCAAAAGTCATATTCCAAGCGTATGAAGGATTGGCATCACCTAGAGATGCCCAATACAACCCTCTACTTCCCGAGTCTTTTCCTGGTGCGTTTCCTACACTACTGGCAGCATAACCTACCGTATAAAATGTACGTTGAATAGCACCTATTGTCTCATTCTCTGACCAATCGTAACTACCGTTTGTAATGGTAGTCATCATATCTGCCAATGCAGTCGTATTGGTCGCAGCAATGGGATTGATCAGACGTGAACTAATGACAAGACGAGAAGTCGTCGAAGATGATCCATAATCGGCATATTCGTACTTCCATACAGAACAATAATCTGTACCGAGGAAACGAATAGCATAACGGACATGACTACCTGCTGTGTATGAACTCCAGTATGACTGATACACTATTCCCATGTTTGAGGTATTATCCGTTCCATTACTATATTTGGTATCGTTATTATAACCAAAAGTGCAAGGTGGGTCATTAACGACTGTTCCGGCAGAAATCTGCGTTCCAAATACATGAGCGTAATTTGAACTGGAGACGTACACAGCTGGAATAATGCTTAACCACTCCATTACTGTAGGCATGTGCCACGTAGCTCCAAGTTCACCATTGCTCACAGTCTTTGCAGGGCTTGGCAAAAGATAGCCGTCATATCCCGTTGTATTCGCTGTAAAGCCTATGTTCATAGCTGGATATGTTCCACTATCCCATTGGAACAGATAGCCTTGACTTGTACTATTCGTTGTGTTGAAAGTCAGATCGGAGTTAATATTATACTCTGCTACATACCACAGCGGATTCTTCATGTACTTAGGTTCTGTTGGCGTTGCATATCCTGTATAGGTATTTTCTGGGGTGTCGCTGCCGCCCCAAGGGTTGATGCTGGAGGTGACGGTGATGGTGGTGCCGACTTTCACGGTGAAGGTGTACTGGGTGTTCGGGGTAAACTCGGTGCCGGCGGGGAAGTCGTAGGCGATGGGGCCGATGCCGGCTACGTCAAACGCGATGCGCACATCACCAGCAGCGGCTGTCGTCTGTGGCGGGATGATAGCCGCAGCACCAGGAGTCAGGGCGATGTAGCCAGGCGTGGAGGCTTCGCTGAGAGAATAATCAGAATCTGAGCCCGTCGGATAGGTTATTGTGGCCTGCGTCTTAGCCTTCAGCTTGAGGTTCGTCACTGCTGGCGCTGGTGTTATACCGAGTCCACTAACATCCACGTTGACGATGATCTTCGACATCACATGACTGAAGGTAAGCGTATGGGCCGCCTCCTGACGGTTTTTATCAGCCGACTTGCAGTAGCAGAGATCGCTGGCAGCATAATTGTCGTCGGTGGTCTGATCGGCACTGACGGTGAAGGTCGCTGCCGAGGCGATGGAGGGGTGTACGGCATAGATGGTCACGGGCGTGCCGTCCATCGGATAGTTATAGTTGCCGCTATATGTCAGGTCGCCGTCAGTTCCCGACACCGTACAAGCCAGCGGATTAGCAATCCAATCGCCGTCCTTTTCTTTGATATAGGCAGCCACCGTTTGCCCGTCGAGCAGCTCCGTGTCTTGTGTCGTGCTGCCAGTCGTGCCTGCTCGGGTGTGGCTCACCTTGCTACTCTCAACTGTTGCTGAGAGGCGGATGGGCACACGTCCAGCCTGCTGCGACCCATCGTCTGAGGTACAGCCCACCGCCATTAGTATGACGGCTATAATTGACAAAATGTTTTTTATCTTCATATCTATCTTCTTTAAATCATTCGCCGACATGCGGCAAGGATATTTAGTTGTCACGGAACATACGGACAGGTCTGTATCTATTGTTACTCCAACCAGAATCTATTGACGTAAATCCGGCACCTAAAGTAATTGACGTATAGCTCGTGTAATCACTTCGGGGATCATCGTTGCTAGCTGCCACATAATATGTTACATATTCTCCTTTGCTTTCCCATGTAGCGCCGGAACCGGTTCCTATACCAAGCGCATAAAAAGCACGCTCCTCATATGAATTGCTGTCTTCCCAATCATAGTCACCACTCTCTAATCTGTCTATGATAAGCTGTAGCAACGCCTTTTCGTCAGCAGTTGATCCAAAATTCGTGTTTGTTGTCAATGTCGGGTAGGCAGGAGACGAAATCAGTTGCGAACGGATAACCAATCTAAAATCTGATGTTCCACCGCCACCATATGTTCCTTCATTTGTATATTTCCAAATACTGCAATAGTTTGTTCCAATATAGCGAATAGCATATCGAGTAGGATGATAGCTGTCTGTGCCTTCAATTTTGCCACTCCAATATGACTTATAAGCTGTAGCTGTCTGCGCCTGCTTGAAACAACTGGCATTTTCCGTCCAAACCCCATAAGTAGATCCTTTACAAGGAGTTACGCCAGAAGTTGTAGTGCCCTCGACGAACATATTATAATTGTATCTACCGGTTCCACTGGTTCCCCAACAAACAGGTACAATACTGAGCCACATCTGTGTAGTAGGGAATACCAATTTGATTCCGTCAATCGTCTTTGTTGACGTGGAATTATAGCCTGTCCGAGAAGTGGTATTTCCCACCAACGTTGTCATGGCATTTGTCCACGTATTAAAGTAAACACTAGCGTTGCAATTGGTAGCCGCTACCAATGCCGTTGCGTTTGAATTCAGATCCTTATCCAGCACGTAGTATAGCGGATTATTAGCCTGGTTCCGGACTATGGTATACAATTTCTTTCCCATCACCTGCTGATTAGCGACTTTTGTGCCCCAGTCGGTGACATTAGTGGTAGCAGTGATGCCGACATCGGTGACCTTGAGATTGTAAGTGTACTTCTTGCCGCTTTCGAAGGAGGTGGCGGTTGGCATGGGATAAATCATGGGACCGATGCCTGGGACGGTGAGCGAGATGAACGAGGCTCCTGCGGCGATTTCCTGCGGCGGGATGATAGCCTCCTGCTTCATCGTGATAATGCCAGGATTGCTGGCATCAGAGGCAGTACAACCTGTATAGCAATTGGCATCGGTGGAGGAGGCAACGGGGAAGGTCATCGTGGTGCTCGTCTTGGCATGGAGCTTGATACTCGTAGGAAGGGTGGCACTCGTGACATTTGGATCCAACGTCAAATTGACGACAATCTTCGACAGCAGATGCTTCATCTGCAGGAGCTTGCGGCCATTGGCATCCACATCGGTACGTGCAAAGTTCGCAGGCATGCTATAACAGAGGTCGCTGGCAGCGTAATTAGCCTCCGTGGTCTGATCGGTGTTCACCGTGAATGTCCCGCCGGAGGCATAGCCACTGGGATGGATGGCGTGGATGCTGATGACATCGACGCCCTGAGGATAGTAGAAGGCAGGATCGGTGGTCGTATTGACGGGCTCGAGGTCGCCGGCAGCATTGCTTACTGTATATTCGATGGGATCCTTAATGGCGGCAGTATGCAAGCCGTCGTTCTCGCTGATCCAGGCGCGGACGGTCTGCCCCGTAAGCAGTTCCGTGTCCTGCGTCGTGGCTGCTCCTCCCCAGACTCCGAAAGAACGAGTCTTCCCAGCGTCAGTAGGAGCGATGGTGGCGGCGAGCCTGATGGGCACAGCCTCCTCTGGCTGCTCCCCAGTGTCCTGGGTGCAACCTCCCGCCGTCGCGATGACGGTCATCAGTGCCACGATGTATTTTATCTTCATATATCTTCGTTTATTTACGTTTTAAGACCAATCAGAGACACAGGAACCTGCTCACCTCACAAAGGGTCAGACCCCGTGTGAGGTCAAGCTATTCTGCATCTCTAAAGAGGCGTACAGGAATGCTATAAGCTTTTCGGCTAGTGTTATTTCCACACATCAGATCATTCTTAAGCAATACTGTATACCCTTGAATTGATGAATCGTATTCATCTATTGTAAGTTCCCAACTCCACCCCTTATCATTAATGACATCAGTTGAATAGGTTCCACTGGGATAGTCATAATTGTTCTCGTCAGGCCATGCTATACCAGTTGCTGGGAAAATAACGGTTTCTGTATCCTCAGCCCACCAGGCTTCGTTGCTAATGGTTGATAATGTAATAGCAGGATTTCTGCCTACATATTTTGATTTTATTATCCATGCAGCTCCTCCACCGACACTAGACTCACTCGCAGTATACTCATATCGATATGCGCAAGTATATTCACCATTATTACCAGAATCCTCTTTAAAACGTAATCCATAACCTATTGTAGTCCCTGATGGACAATAGTAATCATTCTTGAATATCCTATCAACTTGATAAGTATAACTGGTTCCATTCCATACAGCGCCCCACGCTACAGACTCTTGCATGTTCATATGCTGCACATTCGTACCGAAGACAATCCTATCATTATTGGTACCGCTTATTGTTAGCGCTCCACTTAATGGATTATTATTCCCCACATAACCTGGTGGAATTATTGACATCCACTCTTTTGTCATAGCCAAATGATAGGATCCGACAGAAATTCCATCAGGTTCTACAACTTGAGTATGCTTGAATGCTGTTGCAGCTGTTGACCAACGGAAATATGCAGTCTTCTGAGGTGTATTATCACTTGCCATTCTATGGATTGTACCAATATAAACATTACCACTTATATCATCGGCAGTTGCGGCCATATTAGTTGCTCCTATTAAATATTCTATTGGCATAACAGGACGGGATAGGGCAAGGCCATCGCCGTGGGTAAAGTCTGTGCCATTGACGGCGGTGTCCCAGTCGGTGATGGTGGTGGTGCAGAGGATCTCGTCGTTGTTGACGGTGAGATTGTAGATGTATTGCTTGCCAGACTCGAAGTCACCATCTTCCTGGAGCTTGTAGGTGAGCGTCTTGTCAGAGGGCGAGTCCTGAATGACGACATCGATGAATTCCGTGCCATCGGCAGGATTCTGTTCAGGGATGATGGCGGCTGTCGTGAAGTCCGTCGAAGTACCCGTGAAATCAGAATACATGATGACATTGTCAAGTCCTGTCGTAGCTACCGCAGCCACATTGGAGAGCACTGCAGTAGAGGGATTGAAATCTGCAGATCGCTTGATGTTTTTCATCGTAACGCTCTTTACAATAGCCCCATTAATTGTGACATTCACCTTGATCTTTGACAACTTGTGTTCGAATTCCAAAGGAATAGGAATGGAAGTGCGTTTTACCTTGCAAGTCATACCAGAGCCTTCGATAAGACTGTTGCCACTACCATCCTGAAAAGTCGCCTGTGGCAGGCCAACCATCAAGTCGCTGGCTTTGTAGCCTGCTGCTGTCGATTGGTCTGCTGCAACGGTAAATGTCTGATTCGTTGTGGCATACTGCACAGAAGCTGGGTGATAGGCTACGACATGCACGCTATTACCATTGACAGGGAAGTATGGTGATGCCGTTTCCTGGCATACCATCGGATCACTGATACTCGTTGCATCCGTCTTATAACCATAGTTCGTGCCATCTACTGCCACCGTGATGGGAGTTTCGAACGGGAAGTTGGTATCGTTAATACCATCGACAGCACGAGTGTCTGTTCCGAGACTGGCTGCCGTCAGCTTAATGGGCACAGGCTGACTGCCCTCCTGCGCCTCTTCTTTGGCGCAGGAGAACAGCAGCAGTGCCACTGCTATCAGGGCAATATAGCTTCGGATGTTTTTTATCATACGATTAGAACGTCAGTTCGCGTTCCTGAGCAGCACCTGCGACCCAGTCAACAATAGATACAACTACAACAATAACCTCGTCACTTAAGATTTTCAACGTGTATTTATACTCCTTGCCAGGATCAAATGAAGTCAGTGAAGCGCTGCCAAGATAAGCCGTCTTTGTTACACTGTTGATTTTAACACTGACGGTAGCACCTGATGATGCGCTCATACCACTTTGTGGAGGAATAATAGCAGAGACACCAGGGGCTGATGCCGAAGCCGTTTTGTTGACATTAGCATAGAGACTTGTATTGTCTGTCGAGTTAGAAACCTTAACGGTACCTTTATCACCGGAAGCAGTTGATGTAGTCACAGCACCAGCACTAATAGCTTTGGACATATCTATGGTTGCCTTCTTATAAACATCCCCCAGACTGATTTCTTCGATATTACCGGCAATACCACCAACATCCTCAATAAAGAATGTCAGTTTGGTCAAAGCATGATTCATGGTCACCTCTGCTGTCTTTGCTGGGGTGCCACTATAATGAGCAGTCCCCATACCATAGACAAAATCACTGGCTTTATACTTTGCATCAGTAGACTGGTCAGCATCAATAGTAAAAGCCATCGACGTGATATCGGAGTGAGTAGCGAAAGGTGCATAGACATAGACATCAACGTCAGTTTTGTCAACTGGGAAATAAAGTTTCGTAGCAGGAGTCAAAGTTAATTTATTTGTAGATGATGGTGTTGTCGTGGCGCCAGTAGGTTGAGTCACGGCAACATTCGTATAACCTGCATAACTTGGAGCAGTATTATCGACTGCCGTTTTTCCTGTTCTATAGACAAAGATACCTGCAGTTGTCCAATCATCAAGGTTATCACCCTGTAAATTGGATGCAGCACGGGTTTCAACAGCTTCTGCACTAAACATAGATGTAGAAATGTTTATTTCTTCATCAGAGAATCCTCCGTTAGGAGCATAGGTTGAGACTTCGTCGTCATAGATGCACGACGAGAGGGAGAACACGGCCGTAGCCAAGGTGGCTATCAGGTTAATACGATTCTTTTTCATAATTGTATGTTTTAGTTGTTATTATTAAAATTCTATATCTATTTGGTCGTCGGGACCGCTGAGCCAGTCGGTAATGTTGACTGTCACAGTGATAGGAAGCTCGGAGTCGGGCACTACCTGATCGCCAGGACCCTTGCCTGGGCCACCGGGGTTGGGATCGACATCGGGATCATTGGGATCCTCGGGATTGAGGGGATTCGGATCGATAAGACCGGCACCGCCACCGTTGGTAAAGAAAGAGATGGTGTAGGTGTACTTATGACCTGTGGTCCACGTCTGCTTGATAGGCAGGGCGGCAAAACCGTACTTTGTGGCCACCGAGGGATAGAGCAGATTGCCCAGCTGGTCCTTGATGCGGCAGAGTACGGAGATGTAGGCACCACCGTTGTTGCTGGAATTGGCAGACCACGGTGTGAGTTCCTGTGGGATCATGAGGAACGTGTTGGTGCCGAACATGATGCTGCGTGCCTGATGGTCGAGGGTGAGGCTCGACGAGCCTTTCAGGATATAGTCGCCGTTGCCGGCAGCTTTGCTCCATGTGGGATAGCCGTCGTTGACGGTCTGGAAGGTAAGCTCTGCGGTAGAGGGGATCTGTCCGAGCTTCACGCCCAGCACCTCGATGGTGTACTGGCTGGGAGAGCCGTTCTTGGCCAGCACCTCGATCTGCGAGAGGGCGTGCTTGAAGTCGAGCACTGCCGTGCCGGAGGCGCTGTTGCGGTTGGCAAGGACATAGGCCGTGATCACGTCTTCCTGGTTCTTGACCGTGCTGGCAGGCGTGAAGCCAGTAATCTTCTGCTCGGTCGTAGTGATGCTGACACGGTCTTTTAGGGACTGCGGGGCATAGCCATAGAAATTCAGCGGATAAGAAGGCCAGTACTTGGGCGTGGCTGTCTCCCAGGCTCCGTCGGCCTGTTTCACCACCTCAAGATCCTGGAAATAGGGAGAGGCATCGCCCAATGCCGTCACGTTGAACTTCTTGAAGTTGTCAGTAGTGATGGCAGCGCGCGTGTTCTGGGTGTTCACCCCACCGATAGAGGTGTCGAAGTAGATGACGTCGCCATCCACCTTTTCCTCATCGTCGCTACACCCCGCCAGGAATGTCACTGGCAGGAGAGCCAAAAGGATTCTAATTGTCTTGTTCATCATAACTCGAGATTATTGTTGTTTATTACTGTTTCAGTTTGCTGAGTACTTCTTTTGCCTCCGGTACGCCTTGAGCCTCAGCCATACGCAGATAGACCTCGGCCTTGGCGGCATCGCCCTTTAGCAGGCTGAGCACCCCCAGGTTCTGATAGGCTCTTGGATCCGTCTGCCACGGGGCGAGATAACGGTCGGCCTTGTCGAGCTGCCCCTTGGTAAGTGCGATGCCCGCAGCATTGATGGCTGCTACGGCATTGTCGGGATAGAGGCGTGCTGCAAGATCGACGAGGTCGCTGAACTCGCTGGAGTTACGGTTCAGGCCACTGGCTGTCTTATAGAGAGACTGCAGTTCAGCCGGTTCACTGGTATTGGCTGTGGGATGCTGCAGGGTGGCGACATACTCGATGCGCTGTACGAATGGGAAGACACGCTGTGAGAGCTGGTCGTAAGTCTGTCCGCTGGCGAGCATGCGGATCTGGTCTTCACGGCCATTGGTGATATCTACGTTTTGCATGATGTCGAGGGCTGCAGAACGGAGTGTCAGGGTATTGTCTGCACCTGTCAGCTGGATGATACGCTGCCAGTCTTCAGCAATCCAGGTGACACTGATGGTCTTGGCAATCTGGCTGGCGATGAGATATTCCTTCAACTGCTGGGCCCGGGCAGCACTCAGTTGCTCGTTGCGGCGGTAGTTGCCTGTTGGTGCTCCGAAGCCCTGAAGACTGAGTGAGGCGATGACGGCATCTTGGGGGTCGAGACGTCCTTTCAGTTCTTTGGCAACAGCTTCGCAAAAAGCTTTATCTTTCTGACCGTCGAACTTCAGGCCATCAGTGAGTGCAATCGTTCCTCTGACGGTCTGCTCACTGACGGGCAGTGCAGCCGACAGGGGCAGGAAGGGGATCCACTGCTGCGGTGCAGCGGCTACAGGACTGCTGACACTGGCCGGGGCAGGCTTGCTGACGAAGACAGGTGCCGGGGCGACTGGGGTTGGCTCAACGGGGGCAGTCTCGTCAGTTTCTGATGAGGACAGCGCAGCAAGAGCCACGTCACGAGGTGCGGGGTGATCACAGGGACCTAAGGCAATCTGATCGATTAACTTGTCTTCGTATAGATGTACACTTCCTGTCCAGCCGCTCTCTTCACTCTCGATATACAGAGAGGCACCGAGCATCCAATCACTGAAAGGAATGGTTGTGTCGTAATCAAAATAGTAAAGTCCCTGCCTTTTGTCGCGGCGCACTACCGGGACATTCTGTCGCTGGCGTTTCTTGAGGGCAGCCTGGCGCATCTCGTAACGGGAGCGTTCCTTGCCGTTGATGACCACCGATGAGAGGGCCTGACGCTGACTGGCATCCTTAAGCACAGGTGTGAAGTTGAGCATCTCGCCACTGTTGAGCACACCGCCATTATAGCTGACGCGCATCTGCACCCTCAACAGGTCGCCCTGGAGGGTGAAGCACTCCCCTGAAACATAGATCTGCTCTTTGTAAACCTTCTGTGCCTGTATGCCAACAGACAAGGCCAATGCTAATAGCAATATATATCTTTTCATTTTCTATTTAAGTATGTATACAACGTTGACTCCTGTACCCAAAGGCAGGATGAGACCACTATGGCGGCGCTCGGTCTTCACACCGTCGTCGAGGCGATCGTAGGCGCAGTGTACAAAGTCAGCCCCGGCAACGAACTCCATACTGAACCGAGTGGAGAGGATGTGGTGATAGCCTACCGAGAGTCCACCGCCCACCATCATGCCCTGATGCTGATGGTCGTACAGGTCTCCTATGCGGACCTTTTCTATATTATAACCGCCAACGACGGCATTGACTCCGAAGAACAGTCCCGTGAAAGCGCAGTGCGACCAGAATCGGTATTCTGGCTGGAGACTCCAGTTTTTCCATTTGTGGTCACCATATGAGAAAGGATTGAAAGTGGTCATCAGATTGACAGTCCCTTTATTCCCAACGGCATACTCTGCGCCTAATGAAGGTACGAGCAAAGCATCATAGAGCAGATTGGTCTTGACGGCCAACATCTGTGAATTGCCCACTGTGGGCATTGCCAGCAGGATCAGAGTTAAGAGACTGTCACGTAGTTTCCTCACTTCTTTTCTTTCCCATGCACCCCAGTCCCTTGGGTGCTATCAATTTAGGTTTTAACCACGAGAGCGTGAGACTGAAATCTCCAATCTCTAAGGTGTGGTCCTAGGAAAACCAATGTGCAAAGATATGTGACACCATCTCACGCTATACACGTGAGAAACCGTGATGTCATCTTGTGCACAAGGTCGAAATTTCCTAGGTTTCACCTCACAAGATGAAGCATAACGCTTCTCAATTTTACCAATAAGTCAGAGTCCGCATGCACAAACTCCGCTGCAAATATACGTTAAAAGATTGAAACTTCCAAATATTTAGCGAGAAAAATGCATTAAACAACGCATTTTATATATGAAACAAGCAAAAGAAGCCATCAATTTACGCGTGTACCTTATTTATATATAATAAAATCCCTGCCAGTTGGCAGGGATTCGATTGTTATTTACACATAATGCCGCGCTTGGAGTTTTCCAGGAAGCGGATGATGTTCTGGATCTCCGGGCTGTCGGGCACCTGCTCGCGGATCTGATTAATCACATCGAAGGTGCTCGTCTTTCCGTGGAAGAGCAGACGATAGGCGTTGGCGATGTGCTTCTGCACCTTCTCGTCGATACCCGCATTGTTCATCATCGTGTTGTTGGGGCCGCCATATTCGATGGGCTTGCCGCCAGCGACGACATACGGCGGGATGTCGTGAGAGAAGGTCGTGCCTGCCTGCACCATGGCCAGGCGCCCCACGCGTGTCTTGGCATTCTGGATGACGGAACTGGAGAAGATGGCGCCGTTGTGGATCTCACAGTCGCCTGCAATCTTCACACCGTAGCCGAAGACACAGTGGTCGCCAATGACGGTATCGTGGCTCACATGGGTACCCTCGAAGAGGAAGTTGTTGTTGCCGATCTTCGTCACGCCGTCGCGGTTGGTACCACGATTGATGACGACGTTCTCGCGTATGACATTGTTGTCGCCAATCTCCACGTACGACTTGGCACCGCGGAAGTTGAAGTCCTGCGGCAGGGCAGCGATGACGGAGCCCTGGTGGATCTTGTTGTTGTTGCCGATACGGGAGCCGTCGCAGATGCTGACGAAGGGGAAGATGATGCAGTTGTCACCGATCTCCACGTCGTCCTCGATATACACGAAGGGGAATATCTTACAGTTGTTGCCGATCTTCGCCTTGGGAGAAATCTCGGCTTTGGGAGAAATTTCGTTCATTTCATTCACTTTTTTAGGAGTAAGGAGAAAAGGAGTAAGGAGAGAAGTAGAAATGACTTAAAGGTAATTTCTATCCTTGATCCCTTTATAATAGGCATTCAACAACCTACTCACTTCCTCAATACTCTGGTTCATATTATTATACTTACTTTCATCTATGTAATCGAGATCATAAGAGAGAAGAATATAGTATCTGCATTCTTCCAGACTGCCTTGAGAGATATTCAGGAATCGCAGTTTGTCTGCAATACCATCTTTTCTATACCCCTCAGCAATATTAGCGGCAATAGAAACTGCTGCTCTTGTAAATTGCGACCATAATCCATGGCGCTCGTATGCAGGAAATGATGCACAGGTTTTATAGACCATCACGACAAAAGCATGTGCCTTCTGCCAAGCGACAATCTCTTTGAAACTCTGCGTCATATTCATATCTACTTACTCCTTCTCTCCTTACTCCTTCTCTCCTTTTATCACTTAGCTCCGCCTCCGAGGGCCTGGTAGAGGTTGACGACAGCCTGCATGCGGCTGAACTGATCGCTGACCTCGTTGATCTCGGCGTTGAGCAGGTTGCTCTGGGCAGAGATCACCTCCAGGTAAGTGGTGTTGGACGATGACTCCATCAGCTTCTTGGTATCCTCGACATTCTGCTTGAGGACGGTCACACGCTTGGCGTCGAGAACGGTCTTATCCGTATAGGCATTATAGGACGACAGGGCGTTGGACACCTCGTTGCCAGCCTTGTAGACAGAGTTCTGCCAGGTGTTGAAGGCCTGCTCGTACTTATCCTTGGCCACCTTCAGGCCAGCCACGATCTGTCCGTGCTGGAAGATGGGCTGCACGAGGGAGCCTACAGCCGACAGGAGCCACTTGCCGGGATTGACCATACCATTGTTGTTGGTAAACGCAGCGGTACCTGTCACGGTGATGTTCGGATAGAAGCGGCTGCGGGCCGTCTCCACGTCATAGAAGCACTGTGCCAGAGCCATCTCGTTGGCATGCACGTCGGCACGGTTGGCAAGCATCTGGATGCCCACACCCGTCGAGAACTCCGAAGGCAGGCTCTGGTTGGCAAAGGTGCTGCGGGCAATCGTCTGTCCGGGCTGGCCGATGAGCAGTGAGAGCGAGTTCTCCATCTCCCGGATCTGGCGCTGAAGGTCGATCTTCTGCGTCTGCACCTGATAGTAGGCAGCCTCGGCACTCTGCACGGCGGTAGAGCGGTAGCCGATACGGTTGTTGTGCATGAACTGCATCTTCTCCCAAGTCTCCTTCGTCAGCTGCTCCATGTCGGTGACGATCTCCACCTGGCGGTCGAGCATCAGAAGGGTATAATAGAGGTTGGCGATGCCTGAGATGATGTTACACTTCACCACCGTCTGATAGTCCTTGGTGGCGAGCAGCTGCATCTGGGTAGAGCGCTTCACGGAGAGCAGGTTGCCAAAGAGGTCGAGGTTCCAGCTGGCAGAGACGGGCAGCGTGTAGGACTTTGTGGCAGCGGCGCCGTCGAACGATGCCAGCGTGCCCTGCGGCGAGACAGCCACGGAGGGCAGGAAGGCCAGCTTGGCCACCTTCAGCGCCTCGGTGACCATGTGGACATTGAGGGCGGCATTGAGCAGGTCGGGATTGTTGTCGAGTCCCTGCTGGATGAGCGTCTGCAGCTGAGGGTCTGTGAAGACGCTGCGCCAAGGCAGGTTGCCGAACGACGCCGTGTCCTGTACGGCGAGCGTATCAGTGAGAGACACGGTATCGCGCACCAGCCCCTTCGCATCCACCTCAGGACGCTCGTATTTGTTATAGAGTCCGCACCCTGACAGCAACGATACAGCAATTAAAAAATTAAAAGACTTAAAAATTATATTCTTCATACTCATTCCTTTTCAATTTTATAATTCTTTAATTTTTTAATTATTTCTCTAATTCGTAGTCCACTGGTTTTGCATGTGCATACTGAGCCAGCTCGGCTGCCACAGCCTCGTTCTCTTCATCCTCGAACTTCATCGGGCGGAACTTCTCCTGGATCGACTGGAAGATGACAAACAGGGCGGGCACGACGAATATCTGGATGAGCGTACCAACGAGCATACCACCCACGGCAGCGGCACCCAGCGTCTGGTTACCATTCTTACCCACACCCGATGCGAACATCATCGGCAACAGTCCGATAACCATAGCCAGAGATGTCATCAGGATAGGACGCAGACGGGCTGCGGCACCCAGTACGGCCGACCACGAGATGGCCATACCCGTTTCGCGGCGCTCGAGGGCGAACTGCACGATCAGGATGGCGTTCTTGGCCAACAGACCGATCAGCATGATCAGCGAGATCTGCATATAGATATCGTTGGCATGGCCAAACATGGAGGTGAAGAGGAATGCGCCTGCCAGTCCGAAGGGTACGGAGAGCACCACCGACAGCGGCAGGATGTACGACTCGTACTGTGCGGAAAGGATCAGGTAGATGAACACGAAGCACAGCAGGAAGATGAGCGCCGTAGAGTTGCTGGCAGCAGCCTCCGAGCGCGTCAGACCAGAATAGTCGTAGGTGTAACCCGTAGGCAGCACCTGTTCTGCCACCTCCTGCACGGCCTTGATGGCCTCACCCGAAGAGTAGCCGCTGGCCACCGTCGCCGTCACGTTGATGGAGGTGAAGAGGTTGAAGCGGTTGATGTTCGACGGGCCATAGACACAGTTCAGCGTACAGAACTCCTTCACTGGCGACATGCCAGCACTCGTGCGTACATATATATTATTAAGAGAGGCCTCCGTCATACGCGTCTCTGGCGAGCCCTGCACCATCACACGGTAGAGCTTACCGTAGGCATTGAAGTTTGAGGCATAGAGTCCGCCATAGTAACCCTGCAGCGTGGTGAGCACCACACGCGGCGAGATGCCTGCCTGCTTACACTTGGCCACGTCGACAGAGATCATATACTGCGGATAGTTCGGGTTGTACGAGGTCTGGGCCGTCTGGATCTCCGGACGCTTGTTCAGCTCAGCCAGATACTCCTTCACGATATCAAAGAAGTGCGTCAGGTCGCCACCCGTGCGGTCCTGCATCACCAGCGAGATACCCGAGTTGGCAGAGAAGCCAGGGATCATAGGCGGTGCGAAGGCCAGGATCTGTGCATCCTTGATGTGGGCAGTCTTGATGAATATCTGAGCCTGCACACCCGTGGCATCATACGGATTGAGGAAGAAGCGGTAGATGCCGTCGCCCTGCCACAGTCCGGAGAGCTTCCACCAGAATCCCTTCTGACGCTCTGAGAATGGCTTCAGCTTGATGATGAACGTAGCCTGGTCGGAACCGGCACCAGCGATGAAGTTATAACCCTGAATCTGCTCACGGCTCTGGATGGCAGGGTCGGCAGCCAGGATAGAGTCTACCTCGTTGATGATCTGGGTAGTACGGGCCACAGAGGTAGCTGGCGGCATGGAGACTGTACAGAAGAGTGTACCCGTATCCTCATCAGGCACCAGTCCCGTCTTCGTGGTAAACATTGTCACGCCCAGCACGACGATACCCACGATGGCGGCGATGATGATAGCCAGCGGCTTGCGCACCAGCTTCTCCACGATACCTTTATATTTATTAGTGGTAGTGGTGAAGGCGGTATTGAAGGCAGCGTGGAAGCGGTCTATGCGCGACATCTTCTTATGGCCCTCACCATCGTGAGGCTTCAGGAAGATGGCACAGAGGGCAGGCGACAGCGTCAGGGCGTTCAGGGCCGAGATGAAGATAGCCACAGCCATCGTCACACCGAACTCACGGTAGAACGTACCCGTCACACCACCCATGAACGACACAGGGATAAACACCGAGGCCATCACCAGCGTGATAGAGATGATGGCGCCCGAGATCTCGTTCATGGCGTCGATAGAGGCCGTCAGCGTCGACTTATAGCCCTGGTCGAGCTTGGCATGGACGGCCTCAACCACCACGATGGCATCGTCGACCACGATGGCGATAGCCAGCAGCAAGGCCGAAAGTACGAGCAGGTTGATGGAGAAGCCGAACACCTCGAGGAAGAAGAACGTACCTATCAGTGACACAGGGACAGCGATCAGCGGGATCATCGTAGAGCGCCAGTCCTGCAGGAACACATAGATCACGATGAACACCAGGATCAAGGTGAATATCAGCGTGAAGACCACCTCCTCGATAGAGGCATAGAGGAACTCCGTCACGTCGTAGTTGATCTTATACATCATACCCGGCGGGAACAGCTTGGCCTGCTCCTCCAGTTCCTTCTTCACCTGCTTGGCAATCTCGTTGGCGTTAGAGCCGGCGATCTGCTGCACCATACCCATCACAGAGGGGATGTTGTTGTTCTTCATCGACACGGAGTACTGCTGTCCGCCGAGTTCAATCTTGGCCACATCCTTCAGCTTCAGCGTCTGTCCGTTGCGGTCGCTGGAGATGATGATGTTGCCGAACTCCTCTGCCGTCTTCAGACGACCCGTGTAGCGCATGGCATACTCGTAGGCCACGTTCGACTCCTGTCCGAACGAACCAGGTGCAGCCTCGATGTTCTGCTCAGCCAGTACGCCCGTGATGTCGCTCGGCATCAGGTTGTACTGCTTCATCACGTCGGGCTTCAGCCAGATACGCATCGAGTAGGTCTTCAGACCAGGCGACTGCACGTCACCCACACCCTGGATACGCTTGATGGCAGGCACGATGTTGATGTTGTTGTAGTTCGTGAGGAACTGGTCGTCGTAACGGCCATCAGAGGTGAGGGTGAACATCAGCACCTGTGAGGTCTGACGCTTCATCACCGTCACACCGATCTGCGTCACCTCGGCAGGCAGCAAGGCCAGAGCCTGCGAGACGCGGTTCTGCACGTTGACGGCACACATATCGGCATTCATTCCCTGACGGAAGAGCACCTGTATCTGTGCCGATCCGGATGATGCCGTAGAGGAGATATAGTCCATGCCTTCCACACCGTTGATACTCTCTTCGAGCGGTGTGATGACAGAATTCTTCACCGTCTCAGCATCGGCACCAGGATAGCTGGTGAACACGACGACGGTAGGCGGCGCGATGTCTGGATACTGCTCGATAGGCAGCGATGCCAGACCTATAAAGCCCAAGAGCACGATAGCGATAGATATCACCGTCGAAAGCACAGGGCGCTTGATAAATGTTGTAAAAGTCATACCTATTTACAATTTGTCAACTTACGATCTACAAATTACTTTTTCATCGCATTCACAATGTCGCCGGCACTCATGGCCTTGACCTGCTCCTGAATCTTCTGCTGATATCTCTCAGGGGTGATGGGCACGATCTCCATGCCGTCGGAGAGCTTCGTGATGCCGTTGGTGACATACTTGTCGCCCACCTTCAGGCCCTCAGTCACGATGTAGTTGTTGCCATCGTTCTGCGGATCCACCTTGATCTCGGTGTACTTCACCTTATTATCTTTCTGGAGGATGTAGACGAACTTCTTGTTCTGCACCTCGGAGACACAGCTCTGCGGGATGACGATGGCAGCGCTGTTGCTGTGAGGGATGATGATCGTACCCGAGCCGCCGCTCTTGAGCATCTTCTCAGGATTGGGGAAGAGGGCGATCACCTGTACCGATCCTGTAGAGGCATCGATCACGCCACTCATCTTCGTCACCTTTCCCTCCTGACTGTAGATGGTGCCGTCGGCCAGGCGCAGCTGCACAGAAGGCATCTCGCCGAGCGACGACTGGGTCATGCTCAGGGCATCCTTCTCCGTCAGGGAGAAGTAGACCTCCATCGACGAGTTGTTCGACACGGTAGTCATCACCGTCGAGGTATTCACGAGCGTACCGATTTTATAAGGCAGCGTACCCACCACACCAGAGGCCGGGCTCTTCACGTAGCAGAAGCTCAACATCTCCTTGGCATTGGCGAGCGATGCCTGAGCGGCAGAAAGGCTGGCCTTGGCCTGCTCGTAGCTGTTTGCAGACGACTGGAGTTCGAAGTCACCGATCACACCACTCTCAAACAATTTCTGCGAGTTCTCATAACTCAACTTGGAAGTGTTGCACTGAGCCTGGGCCGTATTCACCGAAGCCTGAGCCTGGCGCACCTGAGCCTGATAGGTCGCGTTATCCAGCACGAAGAGCACCTGTCCGGCACCCACCGTCTGACCTTCCTTCACGTTAATCTGGGTGATGAAGCCCTGCACCTTCGGACAAATCTGCACATCCTGCACACCCTTGATAGTCGCGGGATACGTCGTCTGCATCTGAGTGCTCGACGTACCCACAGTCTGTACAGGATACTCATTGTCGCCAAATGTCGGGCGACCACCGCCACCACCACACGATGCCATCAGCAACGTTGCGGCAGCAAACATCAAAATCTTGTTCTTTTTCATACCTTTATTAAACTGATTTACTTGTTGAATCTAATACCTTTACCGAAAACTATTCTTATCAGTCACGGTTTTTCGAGGTGCAAAGGTACAAAAAATATATCTTAGGATATATTGGATAAGTCAGATTTTAACAAAGTTTATTGGCTATTAGAATTGTTTTATACGAGACCCATCTGTTTGGCCTTCTCCATCAGCAGTTGCATCAGGGGTTCCCGTTCGTTCTCCACACGGTTGTCGAGCACCGCATCTTTCAGGAACTGCTTCAGTACGCCGACCTCCCTGCTGGGCTTCAGATGGAACATCTCCATAATCTCATTGCCGTCGATCACGGGCTGCAACAGACGGACGTAGTCTTTCTCCTTCAGGTCGGCGAGTTTCTCACGGACCATACGGAAATTCTCGAGGAACAACTTCTTGCGGACTTCGTTCTTCGAGGTGATATCGGCCTCACAGAGTGTCATCAGGTCGTCGATATCCTCTCCCGCATCGTTCATCAGACGACGCACGGCAGAGTCCGTCACCTCATCGTCGGCGATGGCGATGGGACGCATATGCGTGTCAACTAATTTCTGCACATATTTCATCTTCGCATCCATCGGCAGCATAAGCCGGCGGAAAATGACGGGCACCATCTTGGCACCGATGATATTATGGTTATGGAAAGTCCAGCCTACTGCCGGATCCCAACGCTTGGATTTGGTCTTTCCTACATCGTGCAACAGGGCTGCCCAGCGGAGCCAAAGGCTCTGATTAGGAGTCAGGAGACAGGAGTCAGGAGTCTGTAGATTACCACCTTCCCCAGATTCTGCCGCAGGAGTATTCTCCTGACTCCTGACTCCTGACTCCTGACTTCTGATTACTGCCTCCTGACTCCTGACTACATTCTCAAGTACCTCCAGCGTATGGTAAAAATTATTCTTATGCGCACGGCCGTTCTTTTGCTCGACGATATCGAGGGCAGAAAGTTCGGGCAGAATAATGTTCAGAAGTCCACAGCGCTGCAGATATTCGAAGCCGATGCTGGGATGCGGGGCGAGGATGATCTTGTTCAGTTCGTCCTTGATGCGCTCCCCGCTTACGATCTTGATACGGTCGGCCATCCGTTCCAATGCCTCATAGGTATCCTGCTCGATCTCGAAATTCAGCTGCGTGGCGAAACGCACACAGCGCATCATCCGCAGCGGGTCGTCAGAGAAAGTGATTTCAGGGTCGAGGGGTGTGGCGATGATGCCGTCTTCAAGATCTGCCAGCCCGTTGAAGGGATCGACGAGTTCGCCGAAACGGTCTTTATTCAGACAGATGGCCATCGCATTGATGGTGAAGTCGCGGCGGTTCTGATCGTCCTCCAGCGTACCGTCCTCCACGATGGGCTTGCGCGAATCGTGGCTGTAGCTCTCCTTGCGGGCACCGACGAACTCCACTTCATATTCAACGCCTTTCTGACGAAACTTCACCTGCGCCGTACCGAAGTTCCTGAAGACTGAGAGATGAGCCTTACGCCCCAGCATCTGTTTCAGTTCCTCCGCCACCGCGATGCCGCTACCGACAACCACCACGTCGATATCATTGGAAGGCCGTTCGAGGAAGATATCCCTCACGTAGCCGCCCACGACGTAGCACTCCAGCCCTAAACGGTCTGCAGCCTCGCTGATCAGACGGAACACCGCCTGATCCAATATCTTTGCCAGCTCGTCGTCGGAGTATAGTTTCATCCTTCTTTCTTGTTTCGGGCTGCAAAGGTACGAATAAGCGAGCAAAATGCAAAATAAAACACAATTTATTTTCACTTTTCACTTTTTTATAGTACCTTTGCAACAAAATATAATAAGTATGACAAGACTGACAAAACAACTGATTCTCTGCCTGGTGTCCGCCCTGCTGCTCATCGGCTGTGGCGAGAACCCGCAGGAACAAGCAGCACAGCTCGCCCAGCAGGCCACCACACTCTGTGAGGAAGGACGGCTCGACGAAGCCCGGCTGCTCATCGACTCCCTCCGCCGCACCTATCCCGACATCGTAGAAGCGAGGAAGGCCGCACTCAGACTGCATCAGGATGTGGAACTGAAGATCGCCCAGCAGGAACTGACGCGTACAGACAGTCTGCTGGTGCTTGCCAACCGTGAACTGGAGTCCCTGCAGAAACAGGTAGATGCACACAAAGCTGCGCTGACGGCAACCGCCGAAGAACTGACGAACCTCACCCGTACCCGTATGCGCCGTGACTCCATCCGCACACAGTTTGAGGCCCTCGGTATGAAGATACGATACATCCGGCAGAAGCAAAATGAAGAGTGAGAAGTGAAATTTTCCACTTTTCTTTTCACTTTTCACTTTTTATTTGTACCTTTGAGCTCCGCTCGAAGATACTTTCGCTCGAAAATGAAAATAAATCGAATTTTATTTTGCATTTTGCTCGCTTATTCGTACCTTTGCACCCGATTATGGACTATCAGGAGAAGACAAATGCCCAATTTGAGCAGGCGCTGGCTGAGTGCAGGGCCCTGTTCGAGAAGAAGCTTCACGACTATAAAGCCTCGTGGCGCATCCTGCGCCCGACGGCGCTCACCGACCAGCTTTTCATCAAAGCCAAGCGCATCCGTTCCCTCGAAATCAAGAAGGAATCGATGGTGGGCGAAGGCATCCGGCCGGAGTTCATCGCACTGATCAACTACGGCATCGTGGGCCTCATCCAGCTCTCGAAGGGCTTTGCCGACACCGTCGATATCGACAATACAGAGGCGATGAAGCTCTACGACCAGTTCGCCCAAGAGGCGCTGGAACTGATGAAGCGCAAGAACCACGACTACGACGAGGCCTGGCGCGGAATGCGTGTGAGCAGCTACACCGACCTGATCCTGACGAAAATTGAACGTATCAAGGAGATTGAGAACCTGGGGGGCGAGACGCTCGTCTCCGAGGGCATCGATGCCAACTATATGGACATCATCAACTATGCGGTCTTTGGCGTAATTAAACTATCGGAGTGAGGAAGACAGCCGTCAACATCTGCCGGATGATACTCGCCCTGACGTTCATCCTCTCAGGATTCGTCAAGGCGGTGGATCCCTTAGGTACTCAGTACAAGATCCACGACTATCTGACGGCGATGGGACTGGGCACGCTGGCGTCCGACACGCTCACGCTGCCGGCAGCAGTGATCCTGGCGACCGTCGAGTTCATCCTCGGCATCTGTCTGCTTTTCGCCATCAGGCGGCGGCTTGTGTCGAAGGTGGTGCTCGCGGTGATGATCATTATGACGCCGCTCACCCTCTGGCTGGCGCTCACCGACCCCATCACCGACTGCGGATGCTTCGGCGATGCGCTGGTGCTCACCAACTGGCAGACGCTGTGGAAGAACGTCGTGCTGCTCTGTGCGGCCGTCATCGTGTGGAAATGGCCTACCCTCCAGCCGAGGCTCATCAGCGAACCGAACCAGTGGATCGTGGTCAACTACTCGGTGGCCTTCATCCTGTTCGTCATCATCGGACGGAGCCTCTACACCCTACCCCAGTTCGACTTCCGTCCCTATCACATAGGGGCAGACCTCAGGGCAGGCTGGCAGCAGATGATGGACGGCGAGGATTCGCCCTACGCCGACTTCTTCATCGAACGGACTGACGACGGCGAGGACATCACCGAGGCGGTGCTCAACGACAGCAGCTACACCTTCCTGCTCGTGGCGCCCCATCTGGAACAGGCCGACGACTCCCAGCTCGACGAGCTGAACCACGTCTATGAGTACAGTCTGGATCACGGCTATCCGTTCTACTGTCTCACCGCCAGCACGGGCAAGGCCATCAGCCGCTGGTGCGATATGACAGGCGCAGAATACCCGTTCTGCAATACCGACGACATCACCCTAAAGACCGTCATACGGTCGAACCCGGGTCTGCTGCTCCTCCACGACGGCGTCGTCATCCGCAAATGGAGCCACAACGCCCTGCCTTCGGAAGAAGAGCTCAACGGCCGGCTGGAAGAAAGTCCGCTGGGGCAGCTGCCCACCGAGACCGTCACGAGCAAGATCCTCTGGATACTCACGTGGTTCGTGCTTCCGCTGGTACTCCTCACCCTCGCCGACCGACTCTGGGCCTGGACCCACTGGATCAGAAAAAAGAAAAGAAATCATAAAGTTCAAAGTTTAAAGTTCAAAGTTCAAAGTAAAACAGTTATGAGAAAGAAAATCGTAGCAGGAAACTGGAAGATGAATATGAATCTCCAGGATGGTATCGCTCTTGCAAAGGAGCTTAACGAGACATTGAAGGCTGACAAGCCCAACTGCGGTGTGGTCATCTGCACCCCGTTCATTCACCTCGCTTCTATCGCACAGTTCCTCGACCAGGACATCATCGGCCTGGGTGCTGAGAACTGCGCCGACAAGGAGAAGGGTGCCTTCACCGGTGAGGTTTCAGCCGAGATGGTGAAGTCTACCGGAGCCCAGTACGTCATCCTCGGCCACTCTGAGCGCCGTGAGTACTACAAGGAGACTCCCGAGATCCTGAAGGAGAAGGTGCTGCTCGCACAGAAGAACGACCTGAAGGTGATCTTCTGCATCGGTGAGAGCCTGGAGGAGCGCGAGGCCGGCAAGCAGAACGAGGTCGTGAAGGCCGAGCTCGAGGGCTCAGTGTTCAACCTCTCTGAGGAGGACTTCCGCAAGATCGTCATCGCCTACGAGCCCATCTGGGCCATCGGTACCGGCAAGACCGCTACTGCTGAGCAGGCAGAGGAGATCCACGCTTACATCCGCAGCATCATCGCCGAGAAGTACGGTCAGGCTGTGGCCGACGACACCACCATCCTCTATGGCGGTTCTTGCAAGGCCAGCAACGCTCCCGAGCTGTTCGCAAAGCCCGACATCGACGGTGGTCTGATTGGTGGCGCTTCACTGAAGGCCGCTGACTTCAAGGGAATCATCGACGCCTGGAAGAAGTGAGACGACTCGCATTGACATTAGCACTGTGTGTCGGCTGCTGGCTGGCAGCCGGCGCGCAGTCTACCTTTACCGAACAGCTCCAGCAGAGCAGGATCGGCGAAGGAAAGGTGACCGTCACGCAAGACAAGGTCATCGACGAACTCATCAACAACCCGACGGCAGCACAGACGCCAAAGCCGACAACGACGCCTCAGACTACCACCACGACACCCGCCAAGCCGCAGCAGACCGTCAAACTGACGGACAACGACTTGACCGACGACACCTCACTGCCCGACTCCATCGACCTCCGCAAGAAGATGATGAAGAACGGCAAGAAGATCAACGGTTTCCGCGTGCAGGTGTTTGCCGGCGGCAACGGCCGTACGGACC
>JAFRQC010000104.1 GCA_017428805.1 Prevotella sp.
ACCGTCAACGGCAAGCAGCGCCGCGTGCAGAAGAAGACGCCGATCTCCTACGTCCTGGCGCCCGCAGCCGACAACCAGGGCAATGGGTAATCTCTTCCCCTCCTGAGTTAGGAGGAGAAACAGATACTCAAAGCGCAGGAAAAAAAGGAGGAAATTATGAAGAAGCAGCGGATCATTGAGCTGGCGGTGAAGGTGATAGTAGCCGCGCTCACGGCATTCTTGACGGCAATCGGAACGACGAGTTGCATGGGCCTTGGGCCTATCTTCTAAACAAAACCCACGGGGAATGATCCTCGTGGGTTTTTAGTTGTGTTTGCGGCGGTATTCCCAGAGTTCGACGCTGTTGACGATATTCTGCCAAAGCACATAACAGCCGGCACCGACGGAAGCGACGGGGTTGAGATAGGTGTAGGCCACCCAGATGGAGAGGGCGGTGTTCTTCTGGAAGAGGCCCTGTCCGGCATCGAGTTCGTCGCCGAGGTGACGGCCGATGCTGCGACCGATGAGGAAGAGCGCGAAGCAGAGCACGAGGCTGAGCACGGCGATGGTGAGCAGCAGGGGCAGACCGGCATCGCTGTGGACGATATTGCGCACGGTGACACCCGAAGTAACGCTGAGCTGCGCTGCCCAGAGGTAGAACGAGAGGTCGGGGATGGAGACGATCCACGCACAGATGCGCTTGGCATAGTGCTGCATATACCAGCCCAGGAGCAGCGGCGCAATGAGCACCATCGCCAGTTTCTCGAGGATGATGATGAAGGCGGTCCAGAAGTTCAGGCCTGCCCCGCGTTCGAGCAAGGGGAAGACGGCGGGGATCATCAGCGCCGAAGCAAAGGAGGAGATGACGACAAAGGCGGTCATCGTGTTGATGTTGCCCCCGATCTTCGCCGTGACCACCGGGGCAGCGGTAGCCGTAGGACCGATGATGCAGGTGAGGATGCTCTCCCAGAGGATCTTACGCTCGGGACTGGCCTCGACGCCAAAGATAATCCAGACGTTGAGCGCTACCAAGAGCACCTGCGTCACGAGCACACCGACATGCCAGCGATGGGGACGCATCTGGTGGAAGTCGATGCGGCAGAAGGTGGAGAACAGCGTGCAGAACACCATCATCGGGAACACCGTGTCGACCACCTCGCCCAGCACCTCGCCCGCAGCATCCAACTGCGGCACCCAGTAGAACAGGAGATAGACCACCGTGCCTATGGCTATAGCCACAGGCAACGTCCAGTCTTTGAGGAATTGCTTCACATTCATGCTGCAAAGATAAGAAAAATCAACAACGGATGACACGGATTTCACGGATAATTTGAGAAAAAAGGGCGGAATTTAACTATTTTGCAGAAAAAATCCGTTTAATCCGTGCAATCCGTTGTATTTTTTTCGTACCTTTGTGGCCAATTATGAGCGTAACGGAATTCATCCATCAAGATAAAGAGAGCCGGAGGTTCTCGTTTGAGGTGCTGCCCCCGCTGAAGGGGACGGGCACGGAACGCCTGTTTGCAGACATCGACAAACTGCGCGAGTTCGACCCCGCATACATTAATATCACCACCCACCACTCGGAGTTCGTGTACCGGGAGGTTCGAGGAACGAGGAACGAGGAAGGAGGAACGAACGAGGAGCCGAGGTTTGAACGGATTAGGGTGCGCAGGCGCCCGGGAACGGTGGCGATAGCAGCTGCCATCCAGCAAAGGTATAATATCCCCGTACAGCCCCACGTGATCTGCAGCGGCACGACGATCGAGGACATCGAGTATGAGCTGCTCGACCTGCAGTTCCTCGGCATTAGCGACATCCTGTTGCTGCGTGGCGACAAGGCGAAGGAGGACAGCCGGTTTGTGCCGACGCCCGGCGGTCACGCGCACACGACGGATCTGATCAGGCAGGTGAAGCGTTTCAACGAGGGATTCTTCGCTGACGGCACACCCATCAAACGGCCGGGCAAGAAGTTCGACTACGGCGTGGCCTGCTATCCCGAGAAGCACGAGGAGGCGCCGAACCTGGAGATGGACATGCAGTATCTGAAGGAGAAACAGGATCTGGGCGCGCAGTATGCGGTCACCCAGCTGTTCTATGATAACGAGAAGTATTTCGCCTTTGTGGAGAAGGCCCGGTCAATGGGCATCACCATCCCCATCATCCCCGGCATCAAGCCGATGGCGAAACTGAGTCAGTTGACGGTGGTGCCGAAGACGTTCCACTGTGACATTCCCGAACCGCTGGCCAGGGAGATCGTGAAATGTAAGACCGACGAGGATGCCCGGCAGCTGGGAATCGAGTGGACCACAGAACAATGTCGTCAGCTCTATGCTCACGGGGTACATAATATTCATTTCTATACGGTCTCGGCAGTGGATTCTGTCGCAGAGGTCGCCAAGCGGTTATTATAAAATTAAAAACAAGGATTAAAGGATTTATCATATTTAAAAGGATGAGGAAAAGGATGAGGAAATAATCCATAAATCCTTAAATCCTTGTAAAAAGAAAAAAAGAAAATGACTTTCAGTGAGGTGATAGGACAGGAGGAGGCCAAGGAGCGGCTGATGCAGATGGTCAGGGAAGACCGCCTGCCGCATGCGCTGATGCTCTGCGGGCCGGTGGGCAGCGGCAAGCTGGCGCTGGCGATCGCCTTCGGATGTCAGTTGCTTGATGACGGCAAGCCGTCATCGAAAGCTATGCTCGACAAGCTGGAGCACCCCGACCTGCACTTCACCTACCCCACCATCAAGCTGCCGTCGATGAAGAGCGACTATAAGCCGGTGAGCGACGACTTCGCCAAGGAGTGGCACGAGCTGGTGATGCAGAGCCCCTACTTCACGATGGAGGAATGGATGGAGGCGATGGGCGGCGAGAACCAACAGGCCATCATCACCGCCGGCGAGAGCGACGACCTCGTGAGGAAACTGTCGTTGAAGTCGAGTCAGGGCGGCTATAAGGTGAGCATCGTGTGGCTGCCCGAGCGCATGAATATAGAATGTGCCAACAAACTGCTGAAACTCATCGAGGAGCCGCCGCAGCAGACGGTGTTCATCATGGTGAGCGAAGAGCCTGAGAAGCTGCTGGAGACCATCCGCAGCCGTGTGCAGCGCATCGACATCCGCAAGACCGAACAGGAAGCCATCCGACAGGCACTCATCGAGCGCAGAGGCTGCGACGAGGACAGTGCCCAGCGCATCAGCCGACTGGTGAACGGCAACTGGATTGCCGCGATGGAGGAGCTGCAGGCCGACTCGGAGAAGGGGCTCTTCCTCGACATGTACAAGACCCTGATGCGACTGGCCTATCAAAGAAAGATCAAGGACCTGCGCAAATGGAGCGAGCAGATGGCCGCCATGGGACGAGAGAAACAGCGGCGTTGGCTCACCTACTTCCTGAGGATGACGCGCGAGAGCTTCGTCTACAATTTCAACGAGGAGGAACTGAACTATATGACAGCGGATGAGGAAGCCTTTGCCAGCAACTTCGCCCGCTTCATCAACGAGAGCAACATACTGCCCATCAACGATCTGGCGAACCTCGCCATCCGCGATATCGGACAGAATGCCAATGCGAAGATCGTATTCTTCGACTTCGCCCTACAAATCATCGTGCTATTGTTACAAAAATAAATATATGAGCGAAAAGACAAAAGAATTGCCCGTGATGGTTGGCTGCGACAGAGGTTTGTGTCATCAGGCTGTGGGCCGACAGGACAGACAACTGAACACCTACGACTGGCTGGCCGATGTACCCGGCAACGTAGATACCACCGACCTCGTGGAGGTGCAGTTCAAGCATACCCGCAAGGGCTATTACCACAACGTGAATAACCTCGAGCTGAAGAAGGGCGACGTGGTGGCCGTCGAGGCCAGTCCCGGTCACGACATCGGCGTCGTCACCCTCACCGGCCGTCTGGTGAAACTCCAGATCAAGAAAGCCAACCTGAAATCGGCCGACGACATCAAGCGCATCTACCGCATCGCCCGTCCGACGGATATGGATAAGTTCCGCGAGGCGAAGGCCCGTGAGCACAGCACGATGATCGAGAGCCGAAAGATTGCCAAAGGTCTCGGACTGGACATGAAGATCGGCGACGTGGAGTATCAGGGCGACGGCAACAAGGCCATCTTCTATTATATAGCCGACGGTCGTGTGGACTTCCGCCAGCTGATCAAGGATCTGGCAGCCGCCTTCCATGTGCGCATCGAGATGAAGCAGATCGGTGCCCGTCAGGAGGCAGGACGCATCGGCGGTACGGGTCCCTGCGGGCGTGAGCTCTGCTGTGCCACGTGGATGAAGAACTTCGTCTCGGTGAGCACCAGTGCCGCGAGGTTCCAGGACATCTCCCTCAACCCCCAGAAGCTGGCCGGCATGTGCGCCAAGCTGAAGTGCTGTCTGAACTACGAGGTGGACGACTATATCGAGGCCGGCAAGCGGATGCCGGGACGCGACGTAGTGCTGCAGACGCAGGATGCCGACTACCACCTCTTCAAGACCGACATCCTGGCCGGACTGGTGACCTACTCTACGGATAAGAACATCGCCGCCAACCTCCAGACCATCACCGCTGCCAAAGCCCGTGAGGTGATCGAGATGAACCGTCGCGGTGAGAAACCCCTGAGCCTCGAAGAGAAAGAGGGAGAGGAGCCTGTAGAGAAGCCCCACAATATCGACCTCGCCGGTGGTGATATCAGCCGCTTTGACAAGGCCAAGAAGAAAAAGAAGAAGAATAAAAAAGGGAGACAGGAGTCAGGAGAAAGGAGTCAGGAGAAAGGAGACAGGAGTCAGGAGGGCCGCAACGAAAACCATGCGGAATAAACCGTTTGTCTTTGTCGTTTTGTTGTTGCTGATGGTATTGTGCGGCTGTCAGCAGCAGGTTGCCTATCATGCGTTCAAGCATATCTATGAACCAGGATGGGACAAAACCGACACGCTGCATTTCGACGTCAGCCCCGTAGCAAGAGACGGCAACTATAGGCTGGACGCCGAACTGCGCATCGGCAAGGATTTCCCCTTCAAACAGCTGACGATCGAGGTAGAACAGACAGTCTATCCGTCGAAGGAGATGTTTCACCGTAAGATAGACTGTAACCTCGTCAGTGAGACGGGTGTGATCGAGGGCGACGGCATCAGTTATTTCCAGTACCAGTTTTTCGTCCAGGGTATCAGCCTGCACCAAGGGGACTCGGTACACATCAGCCTGACGCATAACATGAAAAGGGAAATCATGCCGGGGATTTCCGACGTGGGCGTGAAATTGTCACTGCCGTACTAAGTTGCGCCCGGCGTCAATACGCAAAAAGATAAACAGCAGCAAGGTGAAGCCCCATAGAGACGAACCACCATAGCTGAAGAACGGCAAGGGGATGCCGATCACCGGCGTCAAGCCCAGCACCATACCCACGTTGATGAACACGTGGAACAGGAAGATGCTCAGCACACAATAGCCGTAGATGCGTCCGAAGGCATGCGGCTGACGCTCCGCCAGATGGATGAGCCTCAATATCAACGCCAGGAAAAGCAACAACACGCCAGCAGATCCTACGAAGCCTTCCTCCTCGCCGACGGTACAGAAGATGAAGTCGGTGTCCTGTTCCGGCACGAACTTCAGCTTCGTCTGCGTGCCATTGAGGAAGCCCTTGCCCTCCAGACCACCGGAACCGATGGCAATCTCACTCTGATGCACGTTGTAGCCTGCACCCTTCAGGTCTTCCTCGAGTCCCAACAGCACGTTGATACGTACCCGCTGGTGGGGCTGCATCATATTGTTGAGCACATAGTCGGCACCACTGTAGAACACCAGTGAACCCAGGGCGAAGGCGGCAATCCACATGTAGTTGCGGAAACGTGTGGACAACCACAGCCACACCAGATAGAGGATGAGCAATCCGCAGACCGCCATCATGACCTTCGTGATGTCGAACGGGATAACGAAAAGAGAGAACAGCAGCAGCACCAGTGAGGAACCAACGGTGACAGCCAGGAACTGGAGTGCCCGCTGACGGTCCTTACAATAAACCCACACCATGCTGGTCGAGAAGAGCATGATCATCAGCAGCACGGAGAAGCGTCCGACGGAAGCGGGCGTGTACCACATCATCACATCGGCAAAACGGATGCCCACAACGAAATACACCACCATCGCCACACCCGTCAGCAGCACACTGCCAGGCATGCCCTCACGGTAGAGCATGAGGAAGAAGGACGTATAGACTAGTGCTGAGCCCGTCTCATGCTGGAGGACGATGAAGATCATCGGCACGAAGATCACAACGAGGGCCGCCGCAAAGTGTTTCCACTTATGGATGTCGTAGCCGTAGATGCTCATGAGCTTCGCCAAGGCGAGGGCTGTGGCGAACTTCGCAAACTCTGCAGGCTGCAGGCGCAAAGGTCCTAACACAAGCCACGATCGGGAGCCCTTGATGGTATGGGGATTGAAGATCGTGCCGAAGAGCAGCACAAGCAGCACCCCGAAGATGATGAAGGCGAGCATCTCGTAGTAGCGGTCGTCGGTCATCAGCAGCACGAAGCCTAAAACGATCGACGTACCTATCCAGACGATCTGCATGCCCGAGCGAGTGTCGAGGCTGAAGATGTCGGTGTCGCCATAGGAGTAGCTGGCACCGCAGACACTCACCCACCCGAAAGTGAGCAGTCCCAGGTAGATCAGGATCGTCCACCAGTCCAGCGAGCGCAATACGCCCTTGTGATGTCTATCTGTCGGATGTGCCATAATTGATTCTCTTTTCCTGTATCGACTGTGCCCTGGCCTCCGAGGCCTCCGAGAGTTTGCCTTTCAGATATTGCTCCATGATCAGTCCGCCGATGGGCACACCATAGGTGGCACCCCATCCGCCATTCTCCACATATACTGCTACGGCGATCTTCGGCTCGTCCATCGGGGCAAAACCCATAAACACCGAGTGGTCGTGACCTTTGTTCTGTGCCGTACCCGTCTTTCCGCAGGCCATAAAATCATACTTCGCCAGTTCGTGACAGGTACCGCCGATGGCTGACGAGCGCATGCCCTGCACCACATAGTCGTAGGCCTCGCGCGCGGCTTTTGTATAATGTTTGCGCGTGAAGGCGGTATCGAGGGGTTCACCTTCCACCTTCTTCACCACGTGAGGTACATAGTAGTAGCCACGGTTGGCAATCGTAGCACCGAGGTTTGCGATCTGTAGAGGCGTAGCATTCACCTCACCCTGTCCGATGGCGATGGAGATGACCGTCAGTCCGTTCCACGAGCCCTTATAGGCCTTGTCGTAGAACTGCGCGTTGGGAATCATACCACGCTTCTCACCCGGCAGGTCGATGCCCAGCTTATAGCCGAAGCCCATCGAGACCATATAGTCGCGCCAGGTGTTCATCGCATTCTGCACCGTCTGGTACTTGGAGATGTTGGTGTTGATCATGTGGTAGAGCCCCCAGCAGAAATAACCGTTGCAAGAGGTGCTCAGTGCCGGAACCAGAGGCAACGGTGCCCCATGACCGTGACAACCTACACGCAGGCCACGGAACACGAAACCGTGACTGCAAGGGTACATCGTCGAAGGGGTGATCACACCCTCGGTCATGAATGTCAGGCCCTGTGTCGTCTTGAAGGTCGAACCTGGGGGATACTGACCCATGATACTGCGATTCAGCAGGGGCTTCCAGGTGTCCTGTGACAGCAGGCGGTGATTCTTTGAACGCTGGCGACCGACCATCATACGGGGATCATAAGAGGGTGATGATACCATGCATAGCACCTCACCTGTAGAGGGCTCGATGGCAACGATACTGCCGATCTTGCCTTCCAGGAGCCGTTCGCCCAAGAGTTGTAACTCCGCATCAATACCGAGCGTCAGGTTCTTACCGGGTTTAGCACGGTGGTCGAGTTCTCCGTTCTTATATCGTCCCTGCACTCGTCCGTGTGCATCACGCAACAGGATCTGGATACCCTTCTCACCACGCAATGCCTTCTCATACGAACGCTCGATGCCCAGTTTCCCGATATAGTCGCCGGGCTGGTAGTAGTCATCTTCCTCGATATCGGCAGGCGACGCCTCAGCCACATCGCCCAAGAGGTGGGCAGCCATGTTATAGGTGTACTGACGGACGGTACGCTTCTGCACGTAGAAGCCGGGGAAACGGAACATCTTCTCCTGGAATACGCTGAAATCCTTATCGGACAGCTGACTCATGAACAGCTGCTGCGTATAGCGCGAATAACCCGGATTGCGGTTGCGGTCCTTCATCGTGGCCATACGACGGTCGAACTCGTCACGGGTGATGCCGAGGGTATGACAGAACTCCAGCGTGTCAAGACGGTCGCGCATCTCGTTCATCACCACCATCAGGTCGTAAGACGGCTGGTTGAACACCAACAGCTTTCCCTTGCGGTCGAGCATATTGCCACGCGAGGGATATTCGATTTTCTTCAGGAAGGCGTTAGAGTCGGCACTCTTCTTATAGTCGTCGCTCGTGATCTGAAGCATGAACAGACGGATGATGTAGATGACCACAATCAGCGTAGCCACCCCGCCTATCACGTAGCGCCGGTATGTCAGATCGTAGTTTTTCACCCTTTCACCTTTTCAGTTATTCACTTTCTCGACCTCACGCTCTCAATGGCGAGCATCAGCAACAGCGTCAGTACCGTACTGCACACGGCACGCAGGATCCACAACTGCCAGTCGAAGAAATTGAAAGCCTCCAGAATAAAGAACAAGAGACAGTAGATCAATGTCAGTATGCCACTCAGCATGCTGAACTTCCCCCACCCTAACGTGGCGGCCGATACCTCGAGGTTCTCCACTGAATCACGGGGAACAAAGAGCTCCACCAGATAGGTCTGAGTCATGCCGATGAGTGTCAGCGTACCGGCAGCCAGTCCGGGGGTGTTCGAGAAGATGTCGATAAGCAGTCCGAGGAGGAAGCACCACCCGAGCACCTCACCTTTCTCGGTATTGCGCGGGAAAGTGATGGCGAAGTAGACATACAACAGGGGCGTGGCCACATTCAGCAGCCACACGTGGTTCAACACCAGTACCTGTACGACCAGCAGCACCACAAACATCACCAATCTGTTAACCAATCGTGCCATCTACTTATTTACGATTTACGGATTTACGATTTACGATTTGTTACCTTTCCCCTGTAATCTTGTTGATGGAATCGCGGGCGGCCTGCAGAAGTGCGGCACGCTCGGCGATGCTCTTGTCACTGATCACTACCACATCGCGGAGGTTGGTGAAGTCCGTGCTCAGGCGGATCTTCAACTTATACGACAGACCGTCGCGAGAGTTGTAAGCCTGTTCGATCTTTCCCACCGACACCCCTGAAGGGAATATCGACGAGAAGCCGCTGGTAACCACCCACTCACCCAACTTGAACTTCGCATGACGGGGCACATCCTCCACATAAGCCACAGAGGGATCGCCGCCGTACCAGTGCAGATAGCCGAAAGAGCCTCGGTTGCGGATGGCGCAGCTGATACGCGAAGAACTGGCATTCAGCACAGGAATGACTACCGAATAATGGTCGGACACGAGATAGACCACACCCACGACACCATTGCCACAGGCAACACCCATATCCACCGCCACACCGTCAGCACGGCCCTTGTCGATGGTCATCAGGTTCTCTTTGCTGTCGAGGGAGTTGTCCACCACCTTCGCAGGGATCAGGTCGTACTGGGCGAGAAACTTCATTTCGTTGCGTTCCTGTACCGTCGAGTCGTGTGTCAGCTCCATATAGCGGCTCCTCAGCATATCGACATGCTGCTCCAACAGGAGATTCCGCTTCGTGAGCTGTTCGTTCGCCTCCGACAGGGTGAAGAACTTCGTTGCCTCGCTCGACCACTCATACACCTTGCCCATCATGCTGTTGGCCGATGAGAACCACACGCTGGCCTGATAGTTGTTGTACTGAAACAACAGAAAACCACTGACCACCTCCAGAAAAACGAAAAGTAGCCAGTGATAGTAATCTTTCAGGAAATCCAGCAGGTTCCTCATTAGAATTCTCTAATTCTCAAATTCTTGATTACCTCATCAGGAAGTTGAAGCGGTCGAGATTCTTAAGTGCGACGCCAGCACCCTTTGCCACACTGTGGAGGGGATCCTCAGGCACGTGGAAGGGGATGTGCATCTTATCTGTCAGACGCTTGTCGAGGCCACGCAGCAGTGCACCGCCACCAGCCAAATAGATACCGTTCTGCACGATGTCGGCATACAGCTCAGGAGGCGTATTCTCCAAGGCGGAGAGTACAGCGTTCTCAATCTTCGACACCGTCTTATCCAGACAGTGGGCAATCTCCTGATAACATACGGGCACCTCCATAGGCAGGGCGGTGATACGGTTAGGACCGTGTACCACGAAGTCCTCAGGAGCCTCATCGCCGAGGTCTGTCAGCGCAGAACCCACGTTAATCTTGATACGCTCAGCCATACGCTCAGACACCTTCACGTTGTGCTGACGATACATATACTCCTGGATGTCGGCCGTCAGGTCGTCGCCTGCGGTACGGATGGAGTTGTTCGAAACGATACCACCCAGTGAAATAACAGCGATCTCCGTCGATCCACCGCCGATATCAACGATCATATTACCCTCCGGGGCTTCCACGTCGATACCGATACCGATGGCAGCAGCCATAGGCTCGAAGATCAGATACACATCACGGCCGTCGGCATGCTCCGCAGAGTCACGCACGGCACGCAGTTCCACCTCGGTAGAACCCGAAGGTACACCGATCACCATACGCAGTGAGGGTGAGAACAGGCGGCTGCCAGAGTGCACCATCTTGATCAGACCGCGCATCATCTGCTCACAGGCAGAGAAGTCAGCAATCACACCGTCACGAAGGGGACGGATGGTGCGGATGTTATCGTGCGTCTTCTCATACATCATCTTCGCCTCGTTACCCACGGCGATCATCTTGTCGGTGCGACGGTCCAGCGCCACCACCGAAGGCTCATCCACCACGATCTTGTCATCGCTGATAATGATCGTGTTGGCAGTTCCCAGGTCCATTGCAATCTCCTGGACAAAACTAAAAAATCCCAT
>JAFRQC010000105.1 GCA_017428805.1 Prevotella sp.
ATTATAATATATATAATATTAAATATAATAGATTGTTTTTTCCTGCACAATGAAAACCACTAATTGCACAATTGCACAATTGCACAATGCACACAAACAAGTGATCTCACATTGTGCCCTATAATTTATTGAGATTTCCAATTATTTTGAGGATAATTTGCAAATTTGAAGAATTTTTCGTATCTTTGCAACTGATTATTTGAAAATCGATAAGAGATAAATGACAATATATGCAATACGAACAGACATTTAATGCGATAGACAATATCCTGCGCAACGAGGCGGGATGCAGCACAGAGTTAGACTATCTGGAGCAGACCTCTTGGCTGCTGTTCCTGAAGTATCTCGACGATCTTGAAAACGAGCGGGACATGAAGGCCATGCTTTCCGGCAAACAGTATAAGCCCATCATCACAGGCTATATGCGCTGGAGCCAATGGGCTGCCCCAAAGACAAAGGATGGAAAGATCGATGACGTGAACGCCATGACTGGGCCTGACCTCGCCAAGTTTGTGGATGACAAGCTCTTTCCCTATCTGCGCGATTTCCAGAAGACGGCCAGTAGCGCCAATACGCTGGAATATAAGATAGGTGAGATTTTCGCCGAACTGCGAAACAAAATCACGTCGGGCTATAATCTCCGTGAGATCATCAACAAGGTAGATGAACTGCACTTCCAGAGTGCGGAGGATAAGCACGAGATGACGGTGCTCTATGAGAGTAAGATTGCCAAAATGGGCAATGCCGGGCGCAACGGTGGAGAGTATTACACACCCCGTCCGCTGATTCGTACCATCGTGAAGGTTGTTGATCCTCAGATTGGCGAGACTGTCTATGACCCAGCCTGCGGTTCTGCGGGATTCCTCTGTGAAGCCTTCAGCTATATGAAGGAGAAGATTCATGGCACTCAGGACTCCAAGACGCTGCAGGAGGACACTTTCTATGGCATAGAGAAAAAGCCTCTGCCGTATATCATCGCTACGATGAACATGATCTTCCATGGTGTGGCTGCCCCTAATATCATCAGAGGTAATACGCTGGCTATCAACCTGAGTCAGATTCAGGAGAGTGACCGTAAGAAGGTGATCCTTGCCAATCCGCCGTTTGGTGGCTCTGAGCGAGGTGAGGTGAAACAGAATTTCGACATCAACACCAGCGAAACGGCCTATATGTTTATGCAGCACTTCATCAAGATGCTGAAGACTGGTGGCCGTGCGGGTATCGTCATCAAGAACACCTTCCTGAGCAATGGCGACGCCTCGGCACTTCGTAAGTTGTTGTTAGAGCAATGCAATCTGCATACCATTCTCGATCTGCCGTCTGGCGTGTTCCAAGGTGCAGGCGTGAAGACGGTGGTACTCTTCTTCGATAAGGGAAAGAAAACGGAAAAGATATGGTATTATCAGTTGAATCCCGGTCGCAACCTCGGCAAGACCAATGCCCTGAATGAGGAAGACCTGGCTGATTTCCTAAGACTTCAGAAGACGAAAGCCGACAGCGAGAACTCTTGGACTGTAGACTGTAGAGATTTAGGCGAGGATTGTGACCTCTCCGTGAAGAACCCGAATAAGGTGGAGGAGAAGGATGAGCGCACGCCACAGGAAGTTTTTGAAAATCTGAATAATCTGCAATCTAAGGCTGATGATATTTTGGAGGCTCTTCAAGAAGAGTTCTGGAAAGACGATATTGATGACGTTTTCGGCTTTGCCGACGAAAACAGCGACGACTATATCGTTAATCACCGTCTCACGAAAGAAGAGAGGCGCGAATATGACGAACTTGTGAAACAGGCTGACGAACTCAGAGAAATGAAGAAATCAGCCAGTTCTGATGAAAGAGACAGCCTAAAGAGGAAGGTTTCAAAATTGTATGAAAGGATGGAAGACCTCATCGATAAATACAAGGATGAAGAAGAATATGAGGAGGATGAAGAATGAAAGAGGGCTGGACATATAAGAAGTTAGGGGAGGTTGGTGAAGTAATTGGAGGAACAACACCAAGTACAACTAACCCTGATTTTTGGAATGGAGATCTTTGCTGGATTTCTCCTGCAGAACTTCATGGAGAGCATTATTTATTCGATTCTGTTAAGAAAATAACAAAGGAAGCTGTAGCTGCTAAGAGTTTAAAGGAGTTACCCATTGGAACGGTTATTTTATCCTCCAGAGCACCAATAGGGAAAATAGCTATCAATAAAGTTCCAATGTATTGTAATCAGGGTTTTAAATGCATAGTCTGTGGAAAAGAACTCTATAACGAGTATCTTTATTGGTGGTTATATGGTAAAAAAGATTATTTGAATTCTTTAGGGACAGGAGCAACTTTCCCGGAAATCTCAAAAACGGTAGTCGAAAATATCGTAATTCCAATTGCACCGATGGAAGAACAAAGGCGGATTGTTTCTCGCCTTGATGCTGCTTTTTCTCATATTGACGAGCTGAAAGCCAATGCCGAAAAGCAACTTTCCGAAGCCCGTGCCCTCTTCCAGAAATCACTCGCAAAAGCAATGGAACCAAAAGAGGGATGGAAGGTGAAAAAATTGAAAGAAATAGGAATAACTCAGACAGGAACGACTCCTTCAAAAAGCGATTTGTCTAATTATGGAGACTTTATCCCATTTATTCGTCCTTCAGAAATAGATTGTGATGGATGTGGTAGCATTGATTACAATTCAGAAATAAAACTAAGTGAGAAAGGTCTCAAAAATGGACGATTATTTAAAAAACAATCCATATTAATGGTTTGTATTGGTGCTACTATTGGTAAAGTTGGTTATTGCACTCAAAACGTTTCTTGTAATCAGCAAATAAATGTATTGACTCCTATTAAAGATAATTACAAATTCATTTATTATGCTATGCGTAATAAGGATTTCAATGATAAAGTCATTAAAGGAGGAACAAGTGCACAGGCAACTCTACCTATCATTAATAAGGGGAAATGGGAAGCTATGACAATCTCTTTACCTTCTCTCTCTGAGCAGCAGCGCATCGTTGAGCGCTTGGATGCACTTTCGGCTCATGTCCGTGAGTTGGAGGAGAATCAGAAGAAGATCATTTCCGAGTGCGATGCCCTGAAACAGGCATTATTAAGAAAGGTATTTGAATAACGAGATATGGACGAGCAGAAGTATACCATTCAAGGCTTGGATGAATACATCCGTCAAGGCGAACCACAGCAACGCGAACGAAGCGAGGCTTGGAAGGTGGCTATTGGCCTGCAACAGGTTGACAGACTCCAGACGTCAGAATATCTGCTTGATACGGCCAAACGCCATATTGAAGGCGATATCAGCATCGTCGAAGCAAAGGAACTGATAGACTCTTATTACCAATCTGCATCTGGACGTAAGGATATAGAAAACGACCGTACTGAGGAAGCGGATAAGGTGGCAGCCCGAATTACGGAACTGATAGAAGAAAAGACTTTCTCTTTCACACCGGCACAGTTGATTTCCATTCATCGAAGACTGTTTGAGGGCATCTACAAACTGGCAGGACGAATACGCGACTATAACATCACCAAGAAAGAGTGGGTGCTTGGGGGTGAGACGGTCTATTATGCCAGTGCCGACACTATCAGCGACACGCTGGATTACGATATGGGACAGGAACGGCAGTTCGATTATTCCAATATGACTATCGACTCGGCCATCAGTCACCTGGCCCGTTTCTGTGCTAACCTATGGCAGATACATGCCTTCTGCGAAGGGAATACCCGCACTACGGCTGTGTTTATGATCAAGTACCTGCGCAAGTTGGGATTCAACGTCGTTAACGATGTGTTTGCAGAAAACTCATGGTATTTCCGCAATGCACTGGTAAGGGCAAATTACATTGACTTGAATCGTGGCATCACTGAGAACATCGTCTTTTTGGAGAATTTCTTCCGTTGTATGCTGTTTGGAGAAGAGCATGATCTCAGAAACAGAATCATGCATATAGACTGGGGCAAGGAAGAGGGTGAGACTACTCCCCAAAGTGCAAAAACAAGTGACGAATTGCCTCCAAAGTGCAAAATTTGCACTTTGGAAGAGGTCGCCGTGCTCCGTATCGTGCAAAAAAGGCCATCTGCTACTCAAAAGGAGATCGCTGCAGAGATCGGGAAATCAGAGAGAACCGTCAAATCCATTACCGTTTCATTAAAGGAGAAGATGATTCTTAAACGTGAAAATGGCAAACGAAATGGCTTTTGGAAGATTATTCCAGACGAGTAAATTATAAGAATATGGATGAGAGTGCAACCAGACGGAAGAAGATAGACCCTGCGCTGTATAGTGCCGGATGGGAGCAGGTGCCTGAGAGTGAGATCCTCACAGAGCAGCGGGCTTACCTGATAGCCCCTGGCCATGTGAGTGCCCTGCCTCAGAACCGCCACCCGAAGAAGGCTGACTATGTGCTGGTGTATCGGGGAAGGAAGCTCGCCATCATCGAAGCCAAAAGCGATGAGAAGGATGTGAGCGAGGGTGTGGAGCAGGCCAAGCTCTATGCAGAGATGATGCAGATACGTTTCACCTACGCTTGCAACGGCGATGAGATATGGGCTATCGACATGGGTGTGAAGGACAGGGAGGGGCGTTATGTCATTCCTTCTACTGAAGGTCCTGCTGATAAGTTCCCGACACCTCAGGAACTCTGGAAGATGACCTATCCCGATCAGAAACCGTGGCGGGATAAGTTTGTGCTCTGTCCTTTCAATCGTGGTGGTGGCAGGAGCGTGCGCTATTATCAGGAGAATGCCATCAACAACGTGCTGAATGCCATTGCCGACGGAGAGAAACGAATCCTCCTGACGATGGCCACAGGCACAGGTAAGACCTATACAGCCTTTCAGATCTGTTGGAAGTTATTTGAGACCAATTGGAATACTAAGGGAACAGACCTGAAACCCCGAATCCTGTTTATCGCTGACAGGAACATACTGGCTAATCAGGCCAAAAACGACTTCGAGCAGTTCCATGAGGATGCGATGGAGCGCGTAACGGCAGAACGCCTGAATAAGAAGACTGGCGACGGGGCTCTGAACGGAAAGCTGCCGAAAGCCAGGAATATCTATTTCACCATCTTCCAGACGGTGATGGGCGACGACGACAGTGGACAGCCTTATTATAAGCAATGGCCGAAGGACTTCTTTGACTTCATTATCATCGACGAGTGCCACCGAGGCGGTGCCAACGACGAGAGTGAATGGCGCGAACTGATGAAATGGTTTGAGCCTGCCGTTCAGTTGGGTATGACGGCCACACCTAAGAGAAAAGTCAATGCCAATACATACGACTACTTCGGGGAGCCTGTCTATACCTATTCCCTGAAACAGGGCATTGAAGACGGCTTCCTGACTCCCTTCCGTGTGAAGATCTCAGAATCGAACATCGACACCTATCAGTATGAAGAGGGCGACGATGTGGAGAGAGACATCGACATCACGAAGACTTATACGGAGAAGGACTTCTATCATGGTGACATCGAGATGAAGCAACGAGATGAACACCGTGTGAAGGAATTCCTCGAACAGATGGAGAATCCTGATCAGAAGTCGCTCGTGTTCTGTGCCACCCAGCAACATGCGATGATTGTCCGTGACCTGATCAATAAGAACAAGAAAGTGCCCGACTCCAACTATTGCCAGCGGGTAACGGCTGACGATCAGGCGAAAGGTGAAGAGCAGCTGAAGCTTTTCCAGAACAACGACTATATCCGTCCCACCATTCTCACCACTTCGCAGAAACTCTCTACTGGCGTGGATGCCCGGAATGTGAGGAACATCGTGCTGATGCGCCCTGTGAACAATATGGTGGAGTTCAAGCAGATATTAGGAAGAGGCACCCGGCTCTTTGATGATAAGTTCTATTTTACCATCTATGATTTCGTTGGTGCCCATAGGAGGTTTAATGATCCAGACTGGGACGGCGATCCCTTCTGCTCGGTATGTGGCAACTATCCGTGCACTTGCAGGAAACGGCCACCCAAGCCTTGTCCGAAGTGTGGAAAGTTCCCCTGTGAGTGTCCGCCTCCGCCACCTCCGAAGCCTTGTCCGGTATGCGGCAATCTGCCGTGTACCTGTCCGGGTGGGAACAAGAAGAAGGTGAAGGTCAGGCTTTCGCATATCAGGGAGTTGTTGTTACATACAGACTGGCATGAGCGTATTCAGTTTGGCGACGAGATGATCACACTCGGCGATTATGTTGATAAACTCAAATTGAGACTCCCCAGCATCTTCGAAGATGATGAAGAACTACGGGAGAGATGGAGCCAGCCTGAGACACGTCAGCAGCTGCTCGAACTGTTAGAAGAAAGCGGATTCCAGGAAGACAAGCTCAATATGCTGCGTGAGTTTATGGGCTACGAGGACTGCGACATGCTCGATGTGCTGGAGTTCATTGCCTATAATTCCACACCTATAGAACGAGAGCGCAGGGCTCAGATTCTGCGACAGGTGGAGGCCGGGAAGCTGAACCAGCAGCAGATGGACTTCGTGAACTATGTGCTTGACCTCTATGTCAGGAACGGCTTCAAGGAGCTGGATTCCGATAAGCTCAGCACCATCCTTGAAATGAAATATCATTCGCTGACCGACGCCATGAACCAGTTAGGGCTGAAGCCCAACGAAATGAGAGCCTTCTTCTTGGATATTCAGGAGGAGCTGTATAATGGCTTGGCAGTGGTCAACTACAAAAAGAGGAATAATGCAGAGGATGAGTACATGCCTCAGTACCTCATGGCTGCAGAGCCGTTACTTCCCCCGGATCCGGATTGAGTACATCGGGCGTACATTGAAGCCGTCGACTGTCTTGTTAGTGAAGTATCGTAGAATCAATTATACCGTCCTTTAACTGTGCATTATGCAATTGTGCAATTGTGCAATTTGATAAAAATTCAAACGTGACATCAAAGGGAATCGCCCGCCTCCAGCGTAATGCCTGGGGACGGGCGATTGGTTTGATGGTTGGTGCTTGAATGCACCTGGGTATAGAGGGTATTACTTCGAATCAGCCTCGGCCTGCTGAGTCTCGGGGGCATCAGCACCGTAGAGGTTGTAGTAAGCGTTGTAGCGGTTGTAACCCCAGTTGCTGTTCAGACGGTCGGGATCGAGCTCCTTAGCCTTGTCGTAGTACTTGATGGCCTCCTGGTAGAGGGCCTTCTTCTGTGCGGGATCCTCAGTGTTCTGAGCGGTGATGCTGATGGCAGTACCTGCATAGGTCTGGAGGGCAGCGTTGTCAGACTTCAGCTCAACAGCCTTCTTCAGATACTTGGCAGCCTCGGCGGGATTTTCGTTGAGCAGGCCGAGACCCTTGTCAGCGAGAGCCACGAAGTTATTAGGATTAGCAGCAAGGGCATCGTCGAGTACCTTCTCGGCACCGGCCTTGTCGCCAGTGGCAGAAAGCACGTTGTAGAGCTTCTCCATCACACCGTCGGTCTTGTGCTCAGCATAGATGTCACGGAGCTGGCCGATGAACTTCACGGAGTCTTCTCTGGTCTTGAGACCTTCGCCGAGGATTTCGAGCTTGAGGTTCAGACAACCTTCGTACTCCTCGGGATCCTTCATGGCGATGTCGCAAAGCTGGAGGGCCTTGTCCATATCCTTGTCCTGATAGGCGAAGACGGCAGCAAAGCGGGCAACCTGTCCGAAGTAAGGCTTCTGGGCAGTGCGGTCGCAAGCAGCGAAGAGGGGTGCTGCATCACTCAGGGCGAACATCTCCCAAAATTTGCGTCCCTTGGCATTGTCCTTGGCCTGGACAGCCTCCTGACCGGCATTGACGAGAGCATTGCGGGGAGCGAGCCAGAGACGGCCGGCGTTCTTCTCGGCGAACTTCGGTGCCACCTTGCCCTTTTCGTTGGGCTGCTGGTCGTACTTGTCGCACTCAATGGCGTTGACGAGGGCGTTGTAAGCCATCTCTGCCATCAGTTCCTTGTCGATGGGCTTCTCGGCCTGTCCCATCTGCTTAGCGAGCTGGTTCTCGGTCTCAATGGTGCTCTGCTTGTTGAAAGCGTCATAAGCGAGATCGACGAGCATGTTGTAGGCAGCGGCCTTCTCCTGAGCGTTGGCCAGCTGGTCGATAGAGTTCTTCACCTGAGCCTCGGCCTCTGCATAAGCCAGACCCTTCAGAGATTTCTTGAGCGCCTTGAAAGCGTCACTGTCACCGGCAAAGGCAGTAGCACTGGCTACAACCATCATTGCCATCATCATGATTTTTTTCATAATTGTTTGGATTTGTTAGAAATGTTATTGTTCGTTGTTATTATTCTCTGTATCGGGTGTCTCGATAGTGGTCTCGGCGGGGATCTCCTCGTTGAGCACCTCTGCCTCCTCGAACTCTTCCTCTTCCTCGGAGTGCTGCACCTTGCAGACGCTGGCGATGGTGTCGTTCTTCTTGGCGAGGTTGATGAGACGGACGCCCTGCGTGGCACGGCCCATGACACGGACATCGGCCACCTTCAGGCGGATGAGGATGCCGGACTTGTTGATGATCATGAGGTCGTTCTCATCGGTGACCACCTTGATGGCTACCAGACGGCCGGTCTTCTCGGTGATGGCGAGGGTCTTCACACCCTTCGCACCACGGGCGGTCTTACGGTAGTCTTCCACCTCGGAGCGCTTGCCGTAGCCGTTCTCTGAGACGACCATGATGGTCTCCACGTTCGGATCGTTGACGCAGACCATGCCTACCACCTCATCGTCGCCACCGTCGAGGCGCATACCGATGACACCGGTAGAGACACGGCCCATGGTGCGGACATCGTTCTCGTCGAAGCGCACAGCACGACCGTTGCGGTTGGCGAGCAGCAATTCGTTGTGACCATTGGTCAGACGAACTCCTACCACTTCGTCGCCCTCGTTGATGTTAATGGCGATGACACCTGCGGCGCGTACATTCTTATAAGCGTCGAGGCAAGTCTTCTTGATGATACCCTGCTTGGTGGCGAACACAACGTAGTGCGACTTCAGGAACTCCTCGTCGTTGAAGTTCTTGATGCGCAGCACGGCATTGATGGAGTCGTCGGAATCGATGTTGAGCATATTCTGGATAGCACGGCCCTTCGAGTTCTTGTCGCCCTCGGGGATCTCGTAGCACTTCTGCCAGTAGCAGCGACCCTTCTGGGTGAAGAAGAGCAGCGTGTTGTGCATCGTGGCGGGATAGATATACTCGGTGAAGTCGTTGTCGCGATGACGGGCTGCCTTCGCGCCGACGCCACCCCTGCCCTGCTCGTGGAAGTCGGCCAGCGGCGTGCGCTTGATGTAACCCATGTGGGAGATGGTGATGACCACGGGATCATCGGGATAGAAGTCCTCGGCGTTGAACTCATGGTCGAATGGGATGATCTCCGTGCGACGCTCGTCGCCGTACTTCTCCTTCACCTCCAGCAGATCGTCCTTCATCACCTGCTTGCAGCGCTCGGGATTGTCGAGAATCTCCTGCAGGTCGGCAATGAGTTTCATCAGATCGTCATACTCCTGATGGAGCTGTTCGACACGCAGACCGGTGAGCTGCGAGAGACGCATATCGACAATAGCCTTCGACTGAATCTCGTCAAGTTCGAAGCGCTTCTCGAGGTTGCGCTGGGCGTCGGAGGGAGTCTGGCTGTTGCGGATGATGCGCACCACCTCGTCGATATTGTTCACGGCAATGATCAAACCCTCGAGGATGTGGGCACGCTCCTGGGCCTTGCGCAGATCGTACTGCGTGCGGCGGATGGTGACATCGTGACGGTGCTCGACAAAGTATTTGACACATTCCTTCAGTGTAAGCAGACGGGGACGGCCTTTCACCAGAGCGATATTATTTACTGAGAATGAACTCTGTAAGGCTGTCATCTTAAAGAGTTTGTTCAGAAGCACATTGGCGTTGGCGTCGCGCTTGCAGTCGACGACGATACGCATGCCCTGACGGCCTGACTCATCGTTCACATTGGCCACACCCTCAATCTTGTGCTGGTTAGCGAGGTCGGCGATATAAGCCACGAGATCGGCCTTGTTGACACCATAGGGAATCTCGGTGACAACGATCTTGTCGTGCGTCTCCCCACTCTCGATCTCCGCCTTGGCACGCATCACGATACGGCCACGGCCTGTCTCATAAGCGTCGCGCACTCCCGAGAGGCCATAGATATAGGCACCTGTTGGGAAGTCTGGACCGGGGATATACTGCATCAGTCCGTCGGTGTCGATGTCAGGATTGTCGATATAGGCACAGCAGCCGTCGATCACCTCACCCAGGTTGTGGGTGGGCATGTTCGTGGCCATACCTACGGCAATACCGTTACCACCATTGACGAGCAGGTTAGGTATCTTCGTCGGCATGACGGTGGGCTCCACGAGCGAGTCGTCGAAGTTGGGAGCCATGTCGACAGTCTCCTTGTCGAGGTCGTCCATGATGTGCTCACCCATCTTAGAGAGTCGGCACTCTGTGTATCGCATGGCGGCAGGAGAGTCACCGTCGACGGAGCCGAAGTTACCCTGACCGTCAACCAGTGTGTAGCGCATGTTCCAGTCCTGTGCCATACGTACGAGGGCACCATAGACTGACGAGTCACCGTGGGGGTGGTACTTACCAAGCACCTCACCGACGACGCGCGCGCATTTCTTATAAGGTTGGGTGGAGACGTTGTTAATGTTCATCATACCGTATAGGATACGGCGGTGTACGGGTTTGAATCCGTCGCGGACATCGGGAAGGGCACGTGCCACAATGACTGACATGGAGTAGTCGATGTAGCTGGACTTCATTTCCTCCTCGATGTTGATCTTAATGATTCTGTCGTTGTCGAATGTTTGATCCATCTTTATATTTATGATTTACTATTTTTTGCTACGCTAAAATATGGTAATTTCGCGTTTAAGGCACTTTTTAAGCCCGCTGACGCGTTTTTAACCGTGCAAAGGTAGGTATTTTTTTCCATCTGACCAAACTTTTAAGTCTTTTTAAAAGGTTTTCCCAGACTTTTTTGCAGGGTAATGCCCTACAAACAAGTTTTTCCCATAGGGTGATCCCCTACGACCCTTTTTGCAGGGCAGAGCCCTGCCATCCTCCATCTACCCCAACCCCTTCTTCGTAAGAAGGGGCTTCGACCTTAACCCCAAACCCCTTTGCCCTCTCCAGGGCAGGGGCTTAACACAGAAAATCGCAGCACGCCGTCGATTTTCTTCCGTTTTGGTATCGCGGGACACGCGATGATTTTTTTTTATCGGCTACCGCACAGAGATGGCGCGATGTCTTTTTTATCGGCTACCGCCTTGAGCAGTCCATAGAATATTGGGAGCGCATTCTCTGTGCGCAGCCACCCCTTCCCTTCCAGGGGAGGGGCAGGGGGAGAGGTGTAGAAAACTATGGCGAACCCCGAAGGGGCACAGGCTTGAGAGCCATACCAAAACCCTGATGCAGGACGGCGTACGCCGCCGGAGTCAGTTACATCCTCTTGCCAACGATTGGCGAGAGGCTTGAAGAGTGGTTCGAGATCCTCCTTAGGACAAGGAGGATAAGGAGGTTGTGACCCCTGCAGGGAACCCTGCATAAAAAGGTATGTAGGACAGCTCCTACAAAAGAAGTTTGTAAGGCTTGCCTTACTTTTTTTCTGAAAAATGGCACGATGTTTGCAAGAAATGTTGTATCTTTGCACAAAAATAGATAAAATCGTAAATCGTAAATAGGTAAATCGTAAATATAGATGACGAGTCAATTTTCGCCAAAAGTATCAGAGATACTCGCTTTCTCTCGTGAAGAGGCAGCACGTCTGGCCAGCCGAAGCGTGGGTCCGGAGCACCTGCTCCTGGGCATCCTGCGCTCAAACGACGGCCCCGTGGTGGACCTGTTCCAACGGCTGAACCTGAACCTGCAGTCGGTGAAGACCGAACTGGAGATGCGTGTCAGGGAGGACGAACTCGGTATGCCCATACATACCACTGACCTGGTGCTCAACGAGAAGGCAAGCAATATCCTGAAACTGGCCGTGTTGGAGGCCCGTATCCAACGATCAAACAAGGTAGATGAACAACACCTGCTGCTGGCGATCCTGCACGATCTCGCCAACAACGGGGCTAAACAAGTATTAGAATTGAACAATATGAATTACGAAGACGCTATGGCTATGCTCTATGCGCCTAAAAATAATGGTATTAGAAACGGTATCGGCCTGCCCGATGAAGACGAGGAGGAATTCGAGGAAACCTCTAATGCCTCCGGAAATGCCGGCAGTTCCAGAGCTTCCGGAACTACGACAACCACCACCCAGAAGAAACCTGCCTCGAAGACGCCTGTGCTCGACACGTTCGGCACAGACCTCACCAATGCCGCTGCTGAGGGACGACTCGATCCCTGTGTGGGCCGTGAGAAGGAGATCCAGCGCATCATCGAGATCCTGGGACGACGGAAGAAGAATAATCCTATATTAATAGGTGAGCCTGGTGTGGGTAAGAGTGCCATCGTCGAAGGACTGGCACAGCTCATCACCAACCACCATACGTCGCCAATGCTCTTCGGCAAGCGCATCTACACCCTCGACATGACAGGTGTGGTGGCCGGTACGAAGTATCGCGGACAGTTTGAGGAACGCCTGAAGGCGCTGATGAAGGAACTGGAGGCAAATCCCGACGTGATCGTGTTCATCGACGAGATCCACACCATCATCGGTGCCGGTTCCACGCCCGGTTCGATGGATGCTGCCAACATCATGAAACCCGCGCTGGCACGTGGAACCATCCAGTGTATCGGTGCCACGACACTCGACGAGTACCGTAACTCCATCGAGAAGGACGGTGCCCTGGAGCGTCGTTTCCAGAAGGTACAGGTGGAGCCGACGACCAACGAGGAGACTCTGCAGATCCTTCGGAACATCAAGGACCGCTATGAGCATCATCACCACGTGACCTATACTGACGAGGCGCTCGTGGCATGTGTCAAATTGACAGACCGTTATGTCACAGACCGTTTCATGCCCGACAAGGCTATCGATGCCCTCGACGAGACTGGTTCGCGTGTACACCTCGGCAATGCCCAGATACCGCCTGAGATCTTAGAGAAGGAAAAGGAGATCGCCAATATCAAGGAGAAGAAGCAGTTGGCGGTGAAGAACCAGAATTTTGAACTGGCAGCTGGCTATCGTGACCGTCAGACGGTGCTCGAGTCGGAGTTGAAGATCCTGAACGACCGTTGGACTTCCGGCGAGGGCGAAGAGAGTCAGGTGGTCGATGCCGAACAGGTGGCAGAAGTCGTGTCGATGATGACGGGTGTACCTGCCCAGCGAATGGCAGAACAGGAGGGCATCCGTCTGAAAGGCATGGCCGTCTCGCTGAAGAATGCCGTCATCGCCCAGGATGCCGCCATCGACAAGATGGTGAAGGCCATCCAGCGCAACCGTGTCGGACTGAAGGATCCCAACCACCCCATCGGCGTGTTTATGTTCCTCGGTCCTACGGGTGTGGGTAAGACCTATCTCGCCAAGAAACTGGCAGAGTTTATGTTCGGCAGCGCCGATGCACTGATCCGTATCGATATGAGTGAGTACACGGAGAGTTTCAACACTTCGAGACTCATCGGTGCACCTCCGGGCTACGTAGGCTATGAGGAGGGCGGACAGCTGACGGAGCGCGTGCGCCGTCACCCCTACTCCATCGTGCTGCTCGACGAGATTGAGAAAGCCCATGCTAATGTGTTCAACCTCCTGTTGCAGGTGCTCGACGAGGGACGGCTGACAGACGGTAACGGACGATTCGTGGACTTCCGCAACACGGTGATCATCATGACCTCGAATGCCGGTACGCGACAGTTGAAGGACTTCGGTCGCGGTGTGGGATTCAGTGCCGGTAGCACGAGTGCCCTCGCTCTCAACGAACAGGATAAGCAGCACGCCAGGGATATCGTGCAGAAGGCGCTCTCGAAGCAGTTCTCGCCAGAGTTCCTGAACCGTCTCGACGAGATTATCACCTTCGACCAGCTCGATCTGGAAGCCATCAAGCGCATCATCGATGTGGAATTGAAGGGACTCTACCAGCGCATCGAACAGATCGGCTATAAGATCGACTTGTCGGAGGAAGCGAAGGAGTTTGTGGCGACGAAGGGCTACGATGTGCAGTTCGGTGCCCGTCCGTTGAAGCGAGCCATACAGAATTATATCGAAGATGGCATCAGCGACCTGATTGTGAATGGCAACTTGCCGCTGGGATCAGTGATACACATCACACTGAAGGAAGACAAAAATGAGTTAGCGTTCAGCTAACTCATTTTTTACCTTTTCACTTTTTCACCTTTTCACCTTTCAAAGTCCTTCGCATTCCTTGACCCACGGGGCAAACGAGGCATCGCTCGGCATACGCCAGTCGCCACGTGGTGAGAGGCTCACACTACCCACCTTCGGACCATCGGGCATACAGGAACGCTTGAACTGCTGGGTGAAGAAACGGCGACAGAACACTGTCAACCATTTCTTGATGGTTGCCTCCTCGTAGAAGGCTCCACGGCCTTCGACGGGCGAGGCGGTGCAGAAGGCTTTCTTCGCCAGCAAGAAGATCTTCGACGGTGAGAAGCCATAGCGCAGGAAGTAGTAGATGAAGAAGTCGTGCAATTCGTAGGGGCCTACGAGGTCTTCGGTCTTCTGTTTGATCTGTCCGTTCTCGTCGGCAGGGATCAGCTCGGGTGATATCGGTGTGTCAACGATGTCGAGCAGTGTATCGGTAGCCATCTCCCCGGCAACATAACTCACGAGGTGACGGATGAGCGTCTTGGGCACGCCAGCATTCACACCGTACATCGACATATGGTCACCATTGTAAGTGGCCCAGCCCAATGCGAGTTCAGAGAGGTCACCCGTACCCACGACAATTGCATTCTCCTTGTTTGCCACGTCCATCAGGATCTGTGTACGTTCGCGGGCCTGGGAGTTCTCATAGGTGGTATCGTGAATCTTCGGGTTGTGGCCGATATCCTCGAAATGCTGGGTGACGGCCTTGGCGATGGAAATCTCACGGACGGTCACACCGAGTGTCTCCATCAGTTTCACGGCATTGTTATGTGTACGGTCAGTTGTACCAAAGCCCGGCATCGTGATGCCGATGATACCCTTGCGGTCGAGGCCGAGTTTATCGAAAGCCTTCACCGTCACAAGCAGGGCCAGTGTAGAGTCGAGTCCGCCACTGATGCCGATGACTGCCTTCTCGGCGCTGACGTGATAGAGGCGCTTGGCGAGACCTGCCACCTGGATGTTCAGGATCTCCTCGCAGCTCTCGGACATATTCTCTGTCTTGGGGATGAACGGATGCGGATCAATCTCACGCAACAGTTCAAACTCCTTTGGTGCCACAGCCTTGCACACGTTCTCATGGGCGTGGGCATGACGCTGGGCATTGATGAATGTGGTGTTCACCCGACGTTCGGAACGCAGTTTCTCCACGTCAATCTGGTTCACCTGCAACTGGGGCTGGAACGAGAAACGCGATCCTTCCAAGATCAGATGACCGTTCTCAAAGATCAGGGCATTGCCACCGTAGACTGCATCCTGCGATGACTCACCGAAACCACAACTGGCATAGACGTAGCCACTGATGGTACGGGCACTCTGCTGGGCGAGCAAGGATTTCAGATAGGTATGCTTACCGATCAGTTCGTCGCTGGCGGAGAGGTTCAGGATGATGTCGGCACCTGCCAGTGCCAGGTTGTTGCTGGGCGGGATGGGAGCCCATACGTCCTCACAGATCTCACAACCGAACTTCACACCGTCGGCGGTAACGAAGAGCTGTGGCTCTGATGTCACATGCACAGGACTGCCTGCGAAATAGATATCCGTCGGATTCAGATCCTGAGCCGAGGCAAACCAACGTTTCTCGTAGAACTCACCGTAGTTAGGCAGATAGGTCTTTGGCACGATACCGAGCAATGCACCACTCTGGATGACGGCGGCACAGTTGTAGAGCAGGCCGTTGATCACCACAGGCAGTCCGAACACCGTGATGATGTCGAGCTTGCGGGTGAAGTCGAGCAGTAGCATCACACCCTGTTCAGCACGGTCGATGAGGGCCTGCTGTTTGAAGAGGTCCTGACAGGAATAGCCCGTCAGACACAGTTCTGGCAGTACCATCAACTCTACTCCCCGACCCTCGGCCTGGGCGATGAGACTCTCTATCTGTTGCACATTGTACTCTACGTCGGCCACTTTCACCGCCGGAACGGCAGCAGCCACCTTAACAAATCCGTATTTCATAACTTTATCTTTTGGACGTCGTTTTCAATAATCGTATAGATCAGCGCAGGCTGTTCGAAGAAATCGTTCTCACGGAAGGCGTGGAGCTTGTAGAACTTCACCGTATCCACGTTGATCTGTGCATTCACCGTCGGTTTCAGCAGAAAGGTCTTGTCACGCTTGTAGGCAATGAGCTGCACACAACAGTGCTCCAGTGCATTCAGATCCTCACGGCCGAACTCTTCGAGATATTCTTTCGTGTTTGGTTCCAATTCTCCTTCAGCACGTACGGTCCAGGCATTGTTCTCGCCTGTCATATATACGTAACGCATATAGTAGTTCGAGTCGTTCACGAGATAACTCTCGAATCGCGTCTGCGTCAGTTCCTTCATATCCATCGGCACAAAGGCCAGGTAGGCACTCAACCGTTCCCCACCCTTGCGCTCCACAGGTTTCGCCTTGAAGGTAATGGGCTTGTCTTCGGGTTCCGAATCTTCGTCAGAGGAATGGGGAGAATGGGCAGATTGGGACTTTACTTCGACCATATGTCCCGTGCCGTAGTCCTCATCGCCTACAACCACGACTTCCGTCGTCAGCATAGGCACCTGAAAACCGTCTTCGTCCTCTACGAGCACGATGTTCTTCCCCTGGAATCCGGCCACACGGCCACCTCCTATCTCATTCAGGAATCTGACCTGATCACCAATCTTCATCTCTTTTAGTTTCTTTTTCTGGGGGCAAAGGTAAATAAAATTGCCCGAACCACCAAAGATTCGGGCAATTTTATTTTATCAAGGGAATATTATCAGATGATTCCGAAGAGGTTCTTGAGGCCGCCGTCGACACCGGAGAAGCCCATAAAGGCCAGCGAAAGGAGACCTGCGGAAAGCATCACGATGGCCATACCCTGCATACCCTTGGGAATCTTTACAAGCTCAAGTTGTTCACGCATACCGGCGAAGACGGTCAGCGCCACACCGAAACCGATGGCGGTGGAGAAGGCATAGACCACAGACTGCAAGAGGTCGTAATCTTTCTGAATACAGAGGATGGCGACACCGAGCACGGCACAGTTGGTCGTGATCAGGGGCAGGAAGATTCCAAGCGCCTGATACAAGGCGGGCGACACCTTCTTGAGCACAATCTCCACCATCTGGACAAGTGAGGCGATGACAAGGATAAAGGCAATCGTCTGCAGATACTGCAAGCCGAAGGCATCGAGCACATATTTCTGTACAAGCCAGGTTACGATGGTGGCAAGTGTCAGCACAAAGGCTACAGCTGCCGCCATACCCAGCGAGGTGTCAATCTTCTTCGATACGCCAAGGAACGGACAGATGCCGAGGAACTGTGACAACACGATGTTGTTCACGAAGATGGCGCTAATGAAAATCAGTATATATTCCATAATTTATGCCTTTCTAAGTTTATTGACGATAGCAATCAGGAAGCCGAGGGTGATGAATGCACCCGGAGGCAGCACGAAGAGCAGGATGTTGTAAGTCTCAGGCAGTAAGGTAAATCCGAAAACCGAACCATTGCCCAGCAACTCACGGCAAATACCGAGGAGTGTCAGTCCCAGCGTAAAGCCGAGGCCAATACCAATACCATCGAAAAGAGAGTCAATGGGCGAGTTCTTGGCAGCAAAGGCCTCCGCACGGCCGAGGATGATACAGTTCACCACAATCAGCGGGATA
>JAFRQC010000014.1 GCA_017428805.1 Prevotella sp.
ATAGGGACAGATCGTATCGAAACCCGCACCCGACTTATAGTCGTCCACCCCTAGATAGGAACAGACATTATACGACAACACCTTGATGGCTCCTTCGGGCACCTCCTGGGCCGAGTGCATCGGCATATAAAGGGATATCGGGGGGAAGGCCAGCAGATAGCCCACAATCGGGATCCACACCTTCCGCCACTTAAACGTCAGCCAGAAAAAGATAAAGACAAGGTTCACCAACAGGAATACGGGAAACACCATACCCAGATTCGAGAACAACGGAAAGGACACCGGACTGACACGGTCAGAATAGCCTGCTGCCAGCATCAGCAGCACCGTAGCCACATTCGCCCCGGCGAAGATATTGACGGTGAGGGTTTTCAGTTGCTTGATCATCGCTCGTTGCTCGCATCGAAGAGCTTCTTCTTCTCTTCCTTCGTCAGACTATCGTAACCACTCTTCCGGATCTTATCGAGAATGGCGTCAATCTCTTCCTGGTTCTTACGCTTCCGGGCGTTATACTCCTGGTCGGTCTCTCTTGCCCCACCCTGCTCGGCGTGCATATGCGGTTGCTGAGGCTGGCGGCTGTTCTGCTGCCGCTGGTCGAAGTTGCGCTTCAGGTTCTCAAAGAACTGCTGCCCGCGACTACGGTCATAACTCCCGTTGGGATGCTTGTTCCAATAGCGGATCATCAGGTAGCCGAAGAGCATACCTCCCAAATGAGCCGTATGCGCCACACCGTCGCCGGAAGAACCAAGGGCCGAGAAAAACTCAATGGCCACATATCCCAGCACGAACCACTTCGCCTTGATGGGGAACGGGAACGGGATGATAAACAGCCGCTCGTTAGGGAACGTCATACCGAAGGCTAAGATCACCGCATAGACGGCACCCGAGGCACCAATCGTTGTCCACGAATTCAGCGCCGAGGCATACTGACTGCCATACTCCAGCACCATCCCTAACGTGGTCTCCGGAACCTGCTCTGCAACAGTCATATAGAACGAGCCGAATTGTGCCAGCTCCTGCAGCAGACCTGCTCCGATGCCACACGTAATGTAATAAAAAAGGAATTTTTTAGGTCCCCATACATTTTCTATAACACAACCGAACATCCACAGTCCGAACATATTTGACAGGATGTGCATAAACGAAGCATGCAGGAACAGATAGGTCACCAGCTGATAATAATGGAAGTGGCTGGCCATGAAGAAATGCAGTCCCCCGATGTCTGCCAAGTCAATGCCTCGCATCTGGAAGACCAGCGTGGCAAGGAAGGCAATCAGGTTGATGATCAACAGATTCTTCGTGATGGGTGGTATGCGGAACATCATAAGATTTACGATTTATTGATTTACTATTTACGATTTTGGCCTTGCGGCGCTATTTCGGCTGCAAAATTACGAAAAATATCTTGTTTTAGCCCTAAAAATGGGGGGAATACTACTTTTTTTCATTAAAAAAGCAATTTTTTCTCTTTTTTTGTTGTTTCTTTGAATAGTTTACACTATATTTGCCATCAAATTCAGTGAAACGTTAGTTTTATTACTATTAATAATTCATTTTAAAATTAAAAATTATGAACAAAACAGAATTGGTAGAGAAGATTGCAGCAGGTGCTGGTCTCTCAAAAGTTGACTCTAAGAAGGCTCTGGAAGCCACAATCGCAGCTATTAAGGACGCTCTGGTAGCAGGTGACAAGGTTGCTCTCGTTGGTTTTGGTACATTCAGCGTAAGTGAGCGCCCCGCTCGTGAGGGTATCAACCCCGCTACAAAGGAGAAGATTAAGATTGCTGCCAAGAAGGTGGCTAAGTTCAAGCCCGGTGCAGAGCTCGCTGATGCAATCTAATCCAAGAATTGTAAAATAAAATTACGTGGAGGCCTCACCCGAAGCCTCCACGTTTATTTTTCACTTTTCACTTCTCACTTTTCACTGATCCTGATCCAGTCAGCGTCCACCCAGCCACGGTCGCATATGGGATTGATCTCCGCAGCAATGAAGCCAAACTTAGCGCCGATCCACTTCCCTTCCTTCATCTGGAACGTTTCCCCGCAGTCGGAGAATTTCTTACCATCCATGCTCCACATAAACCTCACCTTCGAATCCTTCACCGTCAGTCTCAGGTAGATATCCTCATGGATGCCTGGCTTATAGTCTATCCGATCCTCGGCCGTCGGTTTCAGCTGAGCTAAGACCGTTTCCCTTTGAGGATTCCCCTTATCGGCACCCTCGCAGGTCATCTGCACCAGCTCAAACGCCTGTCCCACCCGACGGACCACCAGCGCACTATAGTCGAGACCCATCATGATCAGACCGCCAAACTGTCCTTCAGCCTTCGAGGTCATACGCAGCTTCGTGGTAACTACAAACTGCTCCGCAGGCGTCTTCTGCAACAGCAGATTGGGCACCTCCCAGAAATTCTTCCAGTCCTTCGAGAGTTTATACGTATAGACACGGAACGTCCCGAAGGCGGTCGGAACACCGAACTTCTCATCGTAGTTCGCATGCCACTGCCACTGTTTGCCCTGCACAGGCTTGTCAAACTCATCACTCTCCACAGGATTCACGATCGGACAATTATCCATTGTCCATTGTCCATTATCCATTGAACTCTTCGGCTTCTTGTAGATCTTCACCGGCTCACCGTTCTTGCCCATCACGGGCCAGCCTGACGACCAGTCTACCGGATTCAGATGCACCACGCGGCCGTACGCCTCCTTATCCTGGAAATGTATGAACCAGTCCTCGCCATACTTCGTATGCACCCATCCGCCCTGATGAGGGCCGTTGATGTCGGTCTTCCCCTGGGCGAGCACGATCTTGTGCTCATACGGCCCATAAGGCGACTTCGCTCTCATGGCTAATTGGAAGCCTGTCGGCACACCGCCCGCAGGACACATGATCCAGTACCACCCATCACGCTTATAAAACTTCGGGCCCTCACACGTACGGTTCTCCGTACCGTTGCCATCAAACACGATCACCGGCTGTCCGATGGCTTTCGTACCATCAGCAGACAATTCACGGACCGTCAGCACCGAGGCGAACTTCGCCCTTGAGTTCGCCCAGCCGTTCACTAAATAGCAGCGGCCGTCGTCATCCCAGAGCGGTGTCGTATCGATATAGCCCTGTCCCTTGATCACGCACACCGGCTTCTCCCACTTGCCCGCAGGATCCTGCGTCTTCACCATATACACGCCAAAGTCCGGATCGCCCCAATAGATATAATACCACCCGTCGTGATAACGGATGGAAGGTGCCCACACCCCGGCGCCGTGCTGCGGCTTACTGAAATGCCTCAGCAGCTCCTCGTCGCCCTCATAGAGATTCCCTAACGCATAGTTGATGATCTCCCAATTCACCAGGTCCTTCGAATGCAGGATGGGCAGACCAGGCACACACTGGAACGACGAGGCCGTCAGATAATAATCCTCCCCGCTGGCACCCACACAGACGTCAGGGTCAGAATAGTCCGCATGGATCACGGGGTTCTTATACGTGCCGTCCCCGTTATCCGGCGACCACACCTCAGAAACAAACTGGGCATGAGCCATCACCGGGATGACCCATGCCAGAAACAATAATTTTTTCACCTTTTTACTTTTTAACCTTTTCACCTTTACTTAGGCTGCTTGCCGATGTAGGCCAGGATACCACCGTCCACATAGAGCACATGACCGTTCACGGCGTCAGAGGCATGAGAAGCAAGGAACACGGCGGGACCTCCCAACTCAGAAGGATCGAGCCAACGGCCAGCGGGCGTCTTGGCACAGATGAAGCTGTCGAACGGATGGCGGCTGCCGTCCGGCTGACGCTCACGCAGCGGAGCCGTCTGCGGGGTAGCAATATAGCCCGGGCCGATACCGTTACACTGGATGTTATACTCGCCATACTCCGAGCAGATGTTTCTTGTCAGCATCTTCAGGCCGCCCTTGGCAGCAGCGTAGGCACTCACCGTCTCACGGCCCAGCTCAGACATCATCGAGCAGATGTTGATGATCTTTCCCTCCTTGCGCTCCATCATCTCAGGGATGACGGCCGACGAGCAGATAAACGGACCCACGAGGTCGATGTCGATCACCTGCTGAAACTCTGCGCGCTTCATCTCATGCATGGGGATGCGCTTGATGATGCCGGCATTGTTCACGAGGATGTCGATCTGTCCCACCTCCTTGTGGATCTTCTCCACGAGGGCCTTCACGGCGTTCTCGTCCGTCACGTCACACACATAGCCCTTCACGTTCTCGATACCGGCCTCCTTATAGTTGGCCAGACCGCGAGCGAGGAGCTCCTCATTAATGTCGTTAAAGATGATGGTCTTGATGCCAGCAGCCACGAAAGCCTTGGCGATGTTGAAACCGATACCATAGGATGCGCCAGTTATCCAGGCGTTCTTTCCTTCCAATGAAAATAGATTTGCCATAATTATCTTGTTTTAGAATTATTTGGTTGCAAAGGTACAAATTAAAAACGAAAAAAACAAGCCCTTTATGTAAAAAAGGCCTGCAAAGGTTTACGTAGAGTTGGTGTGGAAATGTTGGACGACTCGGATTCGAACCGGGAATGACAGAACCAAAACCTGTAGTGTTACCATTACACCATCGTCCAGAATGCGGGTGCAAAGTTAGTGAAAATTTGGCAATCCGCCAAATTTTCACTTATCTTTCTTATTTTACGATGAGCAAGTAGTAGTTCTTCTTGCCTTTCTGGGCCAAAAGATACTTGCCGTCGATGAGGTCTTCAGCCGTGATCTCACGGTTCTGATCGGTGAGCTTCTCCTTGTTGAGAGAGACGCCGCCACCCTGCACCATCTTACGCATCTCACCCTTTGAGGGGAAGACGGGAGCCACCGTGGTGAGCAGCTCGATGGCGGGCTGCCCGAGCTGGTCGCGGGAGATCTCGTGCTTCTCCACACCGTCGAAGACGTCGAGGAAGGTCTGCTCGTCGAGCTTCTCGAGGGCCTCCTTGGTGGATTTGCCGAAGAGGATGTTGGATGCTTCGATGGCCATATCAAGGTCTTCTTTAGAGTGAACCATCACGGTCACCTCCTCAGCGAGACGCTTCTGAAGGATACGACGGCCAGGATCCTGCTTGTGCTCGGCGATGAGGGCATCGATGGTCTCCTTGTCGAGGGATGTGAAGATCTTGATGTAACGCTCGGCATCCTCGTCGCTGACGTTGAGCCAGAACTGGTAGAAACGGTAGGGCGTGGTGCGGTTGCGGTCGAGCCAGATGTTGCCGCTCTCGGTCTTACCGAACTTCTTACCGTCGGACTTCGTGATAAGGGGACAGGTAAGGGCAAAGGTCTCGACCTCATTACCCAAAGTACGGCGGATGAGCTCGGTACCGGTGGTCATATTGCCCCACTGGTCGTTGCCGCCTAACTGCAACTTCACGCCATAGTGCTGGTAGAGATAGAGGAAGTCGTAGCCCTGCAGGAGCTGATAGGTGAACTCGGTAAAGGAGAGTCCGTCGCGGGCAGTACCATTGAGACGCTGCTGCACCGACTCTTTAGCCATCATATAGTTGACGGTGATGTGCTTTCCTACCTCACGGGCGAAATCGAGGAAAGTGAAGTCTTTCATCCAATCGTAGTTGTTGACCATAATGGCGGCATTGGGCTCCTTGGACTCGAAGTCGAGGAACCGGGCCACCTGCTTCTTGATGCACTCCTGATTGTGATAGAGCGTCTCATTGTTCAGAAGGTTACGCTCCTGCGATTTACCGGAGGGGTCACCGATCATACCGGTGGCGCCACCGACGAGGATGACGGGACGGTGACCGCAACGCTGCAGATGACGGAGCATCATAATACCGCAGAGGTGACCGATGTGCAGGGAGTCTGCGGTAGGGTCGGTACCCAGATAGGCGGTGACCATCTCCTTCTGGAGCAGTTCCTCGGTACCGGGCATCATCTGTGCCAGCATACCACGCCATTTCAGTTCTTCAATAAAGTTCTTCATACCTTATTATATATATAATGTATTCAATTTCTAATTTTTTAATTTTATAATTTTTCAATTTTATAATTCCCCTACGGTACTGGGTCGTAGCCGCTGCCGCCCCAGGGGTTGCATCTCAGGATGCGCCAAATGGCCAGATATAGGCCTTTGATGGGGCCGTGCTTCAGGATGGCCTGCTTGGCATATTCGCTACAGGTGGGGGTAAACCGGCAGGAGGGTCCCAAAAGCGGGGAGATGCATAGCTGGTAGAACCTGATGGGCTGAACCAGCAGCCAGGACAATATGCGAGACAACCACTTCACCTTTTCACCCTTCACTTTTTCACCTTTTCCAAAATCCTGACAACTCGGGACTCCACATCGCTGGTGGGGTAATGGCGGTCGGAGAGCCAGATGAAGCCCAGAAGCATCTCCTGATTGTCAGCCAGGCACTCCCAGAGCAACTGCTTATGGCGTCGGTAGGCCTCGCGGATCTGCCGTTTGACTCGGTTTCTGTCCACAGCGTGTTTGAACCGTTTCTTGGGAACACTGATCAGGATCTGTACCGGTGCGTGGCCTTCACGACGTTCGATGGTCTGATACACGGCTCTGAGGGGAAAGGCAGAGACAGACTGGCTGCTGCCGTTTTCAAAGAGCGCCTCTATCAGCAGATTGCTTACCATGCGCTCCCGTTTCCTGAAAGTAGGAGCCGCTGCCATCGTGCTAACCTTGTTTCTCGAGGAGATAGTGCAGGAGGGCGCCCGTCATAGAGGGATATTTCTCTGAAGGGGCCTCGATGTCGAGACGGAGACCGGCGTCCTTGGCTGCCTTGGCGGTGGCAGGACCGAAGGTGGCGATGGCGATCTCTCCTTGCTTGAAGTCGGGGAAGTTCTTCGTCAGAGACTCAATTCCCGACGGGCTGAAGAAGATCAGCATATCGTAGTCGAAGGTCTTGACCTCCTCTGGGGTGAAGTCGTTGCTGACAGTCTTATACATCACGCACTCCCTGTGATTGAGCTTCTTGGACTCCAACAGATTGGAAACACTGTCGTTGTGAACGTCGCTCATAGGCACGAGGTACTTCTCGTTCTTGTGCTTCACCATCGCAGGGATCAAGTCGTCCACACGGCCTGACTCGCCGAAGAACACCTTGCGCTTGCGGTACTGCACATACTTCTGGATATACAGGGCGATGGTCTCTGTGACGCAGAAATACTTCATGTCCTCAGGGATATTTACGCGTAATTCCTTGGCCATATTAAAGAAATGGTCAATGGCGTGACGCGAGGTAAACACGATGGCCGTATAGTCAAGGATGCTGACCTTCTGGGCACGAAACTCTTTCGCACTGATGGCTTCCACCTTGATGAAAGGACGGAACACCAGTTCAACCTCAAATCTGCTCGCTATATCAAAGTACGGCGACTTCTCACTGGCAGGTCTTGGTTGTGAGACTAAAATCTTCTTTATCATCTCTGTCTTAAAAAATTACTCTCAATTGATTCACGAGAACCGCCAATCCACCCCAAAGTGAAAGCAACGGTACCATTTCAAGGGCGCAAAAGTACAAAATTATTTGCACATACAGCGCTTTTTGAGCGAAAAAGATGACATAAGTTTTATAAATTGTTAGAATTTTAATGAAAAACACCACTAAAAAGGTGTAAACGGCGGCAGTTTGTATGGGAAACTGGAAATAAGCGCGCAGCAGGAGGACGGGGAACAGCAGCACTCCCTCCATAGATATGAGGAAGAGAAATGATGTAAGAAATTTTTTATTCCTGGAGCTGTCGAACATAACATTGTTGACGACGGTATAGAGCAGGAATTTCAGCAGGAAGTAGGCCGCCATAATGAGGAAGATGACAGCCAGCAGGATGTGGTCGTCAGAGAAGATGAAGGTGTCATCGACCGACGTGAGGACATAGAGATAGTAGAGCAGCGAACAGGTAATGCAGGTAATGACGGAGAAGATGATCTGGATGTTGATCTCGTCGCCCGTCTCTGCCACGCTGTGCTGGCCTTTCTGCACGTAGAAGAAGTCCTTCACCTGACGGACGATGAAGCCTGAGATGCGGGAGAAGGAGAAGGTCATCAGCAGGAAACAGAGGATGAGCAGTCCGGAGATCAGGCTGTCGTTGCTTAAAGTCTCGGGCACAGGGTCGCCGGCGACGCCATAGCGTCCGGCATCGAGCTCGGGATGGTAGAGTGAGTCGTTGGAGAAGAAGTTCTCACGATAGTAGGTGGGCAGCTGCACATCCTTCAGGTCACGAGGCACCTCCTCGCCTGGCAGGTGGAGCGTGTCGGGACGTTCGCTATAATGGATCTCATCTGGCGCAAACCACGCCTGGATGGCGGAGTCCTGTTGGGCAGGCGTCGCATCCTTAGGCAATAACCGCAGCACCTGGTAAGGTGTCTGCGGCTTTGCAGGGGTTCGTGGCACTAAGTCGAGTGCTACGATACTGGGTGGTTCTACGTAGATCGAGTCTTGCATCAGATTCCAAACTCCTTGCGGATATCGTCCACACGGTCAAGTTTCTCCCACGTAAACAGTTCCACGTCGATGGTCTTCGTCTCGTGGTAATGGCTGGTGAAGGTCTTCTGGATCACTTCACACTTCCGTCCCATATGTCCGTAGGCAGCCGTCTCACTGTACATAGGCTGGCGCAGCTTCAAAGTACGCTCAATGGCTTTCGGACGCAGGTCGAAGAGCTTCTCGATCTTCTTGGCGATCTCACCGTCGCTCATATTGACCTTGCTACGGCCATAGGTATTCACGTAGATGTTCATAGGCTTGGCGATGCCGATGGCATAGCTCACCTGAACGAGCATCTCGTCGGCCACGCCTGCCGCCACCATATTCTTCGCGATATGACGAGCTGCATAGGCTGCGGAACGATCCACCTTCGAGGAGTCCTTGCCTGAGAAGGCTCCGCCGCCGTGGGCACCCTTGCCGCCGTAGGTATCGACGATGATCTTACGGCCTGTGAGACCGGTATCGCCGTGAGGACCGCCGATGACGAACTTGCCCGTGGGGTTCACGTAGTACTTGATATCCAGCCCAAACAGATCGAGCACCTTCTGCGAATGGATCTGCTGCTTCACACGGGGGATAAGGATATTGATGACATCGTCCTTGATTCGGGCAAGCATCTTCTCGTCCTCGTCGAACTCGTCGTGCTGGGTAGAGACGACGATGGTGTCAATACGCTCTGGGATGCCAGCATCGCTGTACTGAACGGTCACCTGGCTCTTGGCATCGGGACGCAGATAGGTCATCTCCTTACCCTCCTTGCGGATGTCGGCCAAGGTACGCATAATGAGGTGTGCCAGATCGAGCGAGACAGGCATAAAGTTCTCCGTCTCGTTGGTGGCATAACCGAACATCATACCCTGATCGCCGGCGCCCTGCTCGTCCTCGTTGCCGTTATCGACACCACGGTTGATGTCAGCACTCTGCTCGTGGATAGCGCTGAGGATACCGCACGAGTTGCCGTCGAACTGGTATTCCGCCTTCGTATAGCCGATGCGCTTGATGGTGTTGCGGGCGATGGTCTGCAGGTCGATATACACCTCGCTGCGCACCTCACCCATAATCACTACCTGCCCTGTGGTGACAAACGACTCGATGGCGCAGCGGGCCTTGTCGTCGTAAGCCAGGAACTGGTCTAATATCGCGTCAGAGATCTGATCCGCCACTTTGTCGGGATGGCCCTCAGACACTGATTCTGATGAAAACAAATAACTCATTATTATTTACGATTTACGAATTATTACTCTGCGGGCATCATAATGATTTCGGCACGATTGCCAGCCTTCAGCATCTCAGCCACGAAGGCGCTGATAGACTCAGGCGTCTGGGCGTTCACCACCTTCTCATAGTCCGTATGGAAGTCGATACCCCACTTGCGCCAATTGTTGATGCTGCCCATCCAGTAGTTGTTCTGCTTCAGCTGGTCGGCGTGGCTCTTCAGCATATACTCCTTCACCTTCTGCAGCTTGTCAGCATCGCAGGTCTTCGCGAGGGCCATCACCTCGTCACGCATAATCGTGATGGCGGTGTCGCCCTTCTCAGGTTTCATCGGACAGTAGATCAGCAGCTGGGCTTCGGTCTCGAAGTCGTTGCGGCTCATCGATGACATCACGAAGACGGTGTAGGCAGCACTGGCTTCCTCACGGATCTCCTTGGTATATACCATATCCAGGATCTGACCTACCATATCAGTCTTGATGCTGTTCTCCAGCGTGAAGGGCAGATCCTTCGTGTACCACACCATCACGGCAATGGCCTTGGGAGTCTCAGCCTTCTGCTTGAAGCTGTTGACGACGACACCCTTGAAGTCGGTCGATACATCCCCACTCTTCACCACCTCTTTCTTCGAGGGCAGCGCTGCGAGATACTGCTCGATGAGCGGACGGATGGTGGCCTCGTCGTAGTTACCGACGATATTGAAGGTGAAAGCAGCGGCATTGCTCGTCTGCTCCTTGGCCATCTCGAGGATACGGTCGTAGTCCACGTTAGCCAGCTCGGCAGCCTCGAGGGCCTTGAAACGGGGATTATGGCAGGCAATGGTAGCCGTGAGTGAGTCGCTGAACACGGTCTCAGGCCTCAGCAGACGGTTCTTCAACGATACCTCTGCGGTCTTCATCAGGTTGTCATACGACTTCTGGTCCTTGGCGATGTTGGTGAAATAGAGATACACCAGCTGCAGCATCGTCTCTACATCCTTAGGCGTAGAGCTGCCGTTCACAAGCTGACGGTTCGTGCCTAACTGGAGGGAGGCGCTGGCGATCTTGCCTGCCATAGCTTTCTCCAACTCCGTGTGAGAGAAGTTACCCAGTCCGCTGGCCTCGATGACGTCGCCGAACATCTTGATGTTTGCAAAGTCCTTCTCGCCATAGAGGGCAGAGCCTCCGAAGCCCTCGCCGCTCAGCAGCACCTGGTCTTTCTTCAGGTCGGTCTGCTTCAGCACAACGGTGGCACCGTTAGAGAGTTTCAACTCCGTATAGCCAAAGAGGTCGTTCTTCGTCTCGCTGACGATAGAACCCTTCTGGGGCAGCTCCGTCATCAACGGCTCATCCTTCACGTTATCCACATACGCCTCAATCTGTGCGGTGCGGGCATCGGCGATGGCTTTCTTCAGACCGTCCTCCGTCGGATAGACGGCACCCTCTTTCTCCGTATTGAAGCTCAGCACCACGAGGTTCGTGTCCGTCGGTAGTACGAGTTCCTTCATCACACTGTTCACAGCCTCCAACGGCAGCATCGGCACAATCTGCTTCATCGTCTCATACGTGTAATCGATGCTGGGGATGGGGTTGCAGTCCAGGAAGTTATCCACATAAGCGTCCACAAACTGAGAGTTATAACGCTTGTCCTTATTCAGATACTGCTTGTCGAGCTGGCTGAGATAGTTCTGCTTGAATCGGTTGTACTCCGTAGCGGTGAATCCGAATTCAGCTGCACGACGGGCCTCAGTGTAAGCGGCAGTCACAGAAGCATCCGTCTGTCCGTCCTTCGGCAGCACGTCAACCTCGAAGGCATCCACCGGACGGGAAAGGAGATACTGGTCGTAAGATGCCGATGCCTGCAGGAACGGGCTCTCGGGCTTCTCGGCATACTCCTTCAGACGGTCATTGAGCATCGAGACGGCAGCATTCTTCACGTAGCCGAAGATCATATAGGCCATCGTGTTCTTCAGCGAGTCTGGGAAGGCCTCACGCTTCATCATCAAATGCACGTCGTTGGTACGCTGCTCCTTGTCTTTGTCAATTACGTAGATGGCCTCGGGATTGTCGGGCACGGGTTCCATCGTCACCAGCGCACGGTTCTCAGGCAGCACGATGGGCGAGAACAGGTCTTTGATCTTCTGCTCAATCTTATCGACATCCACGTCGCCCACTACGATGATAGCCTGGTTGTCAGGACGGTACCACTTCTCGTAGTACTGCTGCAGGAAGGGACGCTCGAAGTTGTCGATGATCTCCATCAGTCCGATAGGCATACGATAGCCGTACTTGGAACCCGGATAGAGTTTCGGCAGGTCGCGTTCCAGCATACGCATCTGGGCTGAAGTGCGCAGGCGCCACTCCTCGTGAATCACGCCACGCTCCTTCTCGATCTCCTCCTGTTCCAGCAGCAGACCGTCAGCCCAGTCGTAGAGGATCAGCAGACAGGAGTCGATGATGCCCTCACGCGTCGTGGGTACATTACTTATATTATAGACGGTCTTGTCGATGCTCGTATAGGCATTCAGGTCACCACCGAACTGGATACCCACGCTCTCACACCAACGGATCAGCTCGTTGCCCTTGAAGTGCTTCGAGCCGTTGAAGGCCATATGCTCAAGGAAGTGAGCCAGTCCGCGCTGGTCATCGTTCTCCTGAATGGAGCCCACGCGCTGGGCAATGTAGAACTCAGCACGGTTCTCGGGCCAGTTGTTGTAACGGATGTAATAAGTCAGTCCGTTGTCGAGTTTTCCGATGCGTACATCGGGGTCAACGGGAAGCGATGGCATCTCCATCTGGGCCATCATTGCCACTGTGCCAACGATGATCAGCAGCAGGCTAAGGAATAGTTTTTTCATCTTCATAAGTTTGGTTGTTGTAAATTTGGCTGCAAAATTACTGCTTTTTTATGGATTTGTCGCAGTTATCCCCTAAAAACTATAGGTTATTGACTTTTTTTACCTTTTCACCTTTTTACTTTTTTACCTTTTCATATTCCTCGGATGATGCTCCAGTATCTCCCTGCGGAGCGTCGAGGTGTCGATGTGGGTATAGATCTCCGTCGTGCCGATGCTCTCGTGGCCCAGCAGCGCCTGAATCACTCGGAGGTCGGCACCTCCTTCGAGCAGGGCGGTGGCAAACGAGTGTCGCAGCGTGTGGGGCGAGATCGTCTTCTGGATGCCTGCCGCCTCCGCCTGCCGCTTGATCATAATGAGGATCATCACACGCGTCAGGTGTGCCCCGCGACGGTTCAGAAATACGTAGTCCTCCTCGCCGGGCTTGATGTCCATATGCTGACGGTCGTCGAACCAGAACCCGAGTTCCTGGATGGCCTTCTTCGAGATGGGTACCAGCCGCTCCTTCGAGCCCTTGCCCATCACTCGGATGAACTGCTCGTCGAGATAGAGGTTCGACAGCTTTAGGTTCGTGAGTTCACTCACTCGCAGGCCACACGAGAACAGCACCTCGATGATGGCTCGATTGCGATGTCCCTCCCATTTTGAGAGGTCGATGCTTGCCTCCAAGCGATCTACTTCGGCCGTTGTCAGCACCTCGGGCAGATGCTGTCCTATCTGGGGCGACTCAAGCAGTTCCGTAGGGTCGTCGTCGCGATAGCCGTCGAGCTGCAGGAAACGGAAGAAACTCCTCACGCCGCTCAGTATCCTGCACTGGCTCCGCGCGTGAATCCCGATGTCGTGCAACCCGGCGGAGAACTGTTCCAGGTCTTCCAGCTGCACCTCACGAGGGTCTTTCCCCTCCCCTTCCAGATAGTCGAGCAGCTTCCGCAGGTCACGCTGATAGGCGTCGAGTGTATTACCCGACATATTACGTTGCAGCTTCAGATACCGCACGTACCGCCTCACCATCTCCTTGTTCGCCTGTTCAGCCATTCATACATTTGTAATCCTGAGTGCAAAATTACGAAATAATAATGATTATTGCGTACCTTTGCCGAAGTTTTTTATTCCAAATTTTTGCAGCACCTAACATCAATCTTTGGAAATCCCTTTATATAAAGGCGAAGAGCGTTTCAGACAGGTAACATAACACCTCACATTGACCTCACAAAAAGGTAACACAAGGTTTTCCTGACGCATACATTATTATATATAAGGTGGAATCGCATAAAAGTTTATGTTAAAACATAAAATAATTAGGAAAACATTTGCAAATCAACAAAAAATATAGTACCTTTGCAAACTGAAATTGCGAAGCCGCAAAAGACGGCTCGCAGACTGAAAAACTCGCTGTGAAAAGCGCGTCATTACTACTGCAGATGACTGCCCAAAGGAGCAGAGAACGATTTTTTGACATTATATAGCTATGGAGAAAAGTGTATTAATGGCTGTCGAGACTCCAGGAGTTTCGCAGCAGGGGACGCTCGCCATCGAGCTGTTCCTCATGGAGAACTACCGCTTCCGCAGAAACATCCTCAACGGAAAGGTAGAATTTGCGACCTTGCCGAAGGCTGCCCAGACGGCCGGAGGCAATACTGTCGGACTGTCCGGCTGTCTCTCGTGCGCCTCATCTGAGGCTGATTTGGAATTCAGGACGCTGACGCCAGCGGCTCTGAACAGCATCGTGATTCGTGCCAAGCGCGAGGAGGTGCTGGAGAAAGGTAGTCCGAAGTCGGAAATCAAGGACTATGTGGAATCGGAGGAGGTGCCGGAGTTCAATCCGATCCAGGTGTTCCTCGATGGTCTGCCTGTCTGGGACGGACAGAACCACATCGCCCGTGTGTTCAGCCGCATCCCAGGCATCAGCTCCGAACAGCTGAACTATCTCACCGTCTGGCTGCGCTCTGCCGTAGCCCATTGGATGCAGATGGACATGCTGCACGGCAACGAGTGTGTGCCGACGCTCATCGGACAGCAGGGCTGCGGAAAGACCGTCTTTGTCAGAAGGCTGCTGCCTCCGCATCTGCGAGAGTACTTCCTCGGACACCTGAACCTTGCTAACAAGTTCGACAAGGAAATGGCTCTGACGAACAACCTCCTGGTCAACCTCGATGAGCTGGATGCCATCCGTCACAGCCAGCAGGCATCGTTGAAGCAGGCGCTGTCAGTAAACAAGGTGAACAGTCGTCCTATCTTTGGACGCACTCAGGAGGATCGTCCGCGATTTGCCTCTTTCGTGGCAACGACCAACAACCGTCATCCCTTGCAGGATTCAACTGGCAGCCGACGCTACATCTGCATCCGTATTCCTGACGGTCAGCTGATTGACAATACGGGCGAGATTGACTATGGTCAGTTGTATGCCCAGGTGGTGTATGAACTGCAGGAGTTGAAAGCACCCTATTGGTTCAATAATGAAGAGGTGGCCCGCATCCAGCAGTTGAATCAGGAATATATGGAGCAGAAAGACATCGCGGAAATTGTCGAGATCTGTTTCCGTAAGCCGAAGGAGGGAGAGACAGCGAAGGCCATGAGTTCCAGTATGTTGCTGAATCTGATCAAAAAGGAGTATCCCTCCATCGAGGTCAACCACAGCAACAAGATCCGCCTGGGACTTGCCCTGAAGGCCCTCGGCTACGAATCCACCAACCACAACAATGTACCTTTCTACAAGGTCATTCTTGTCAAGGCTGCTTAAGCCAGATCTGAGGTCTGATGTTACCTGTTTGTGAGGAGTATGTTAGGTGTTTCAACCACACCTAACACTCCTCAAATCCTTTGCACAAAGGCATTTCCAACGATTTATGTTAGGTGTTGGCCCAAAACGCATCATTGTGCATTAAAAATCAATCATTATTAAGGGCCAGGACTTTGGGCTATGTAAACCCGGACTTTCCTTAGGGGAAACTCCCACTTTCCTTAGGGGAAA
>JAFRQC010000106.1 GCA_017428805.1 Prevotella sp.
CATGAAACTGGGAATGCTGGCCATCTGGCCGTTCGGCTCGAAGGTGAAGTGGAAGGAGTCGCAGCCGGGCTGTCTGAGCATGTTCATGAATGTGCTGTGGTTCTTCGTGGGCGGCATCTGGATCTGTCTCACCCATATCTTCTACGGCCTGCTGCTCTGCATCACCATCATCGGAATTCCTTGGGGTAAGATGCACTTCCGGCTGGCAAAGCTGGCCCTGTCACCATTCGGAATGGAAGTCGTATAACAAAAATGTGTTATTCAACACCTTTATTATATCGCAGACGATATATTGTTAAACTCTCTTAAAGTTTTCAATAAATCGCTTGCGATATAAAATATTCTCTTTACCTTTGCATCGCAAACGACACAAACAGAATATAGATATGGCAAAGATTTATGATTTCAAGGCTCAGACGAGCAGAGGTAAGGAGATTGATTTCTCACAGTTTCAGGGTAAGGTATTGCTGGTGGTGAACACAGCCAGCAAGTGTGGTTTTACGCCCCAGTTTGCAGGACTGGAGGAGCTGAACCAGAAGTATAAGGACAAGGGACTGGTCATCATCGGCTTCCCCTGCAACCAGTTCAAGGAGCAGGATCCTGCTGAAGACGGTAAGATTGAGGAGTTCTGCCAACTGAACTACGGTGTGACATTCCAGATCATGAAGAAGGGTGATGTCAACGGTCCCAATGCCCAGCCCATCTTTGAGTATCTGAAGGCTCAGGCTCCCACAGAGGAATACAACGGTCTGAAGGCCAAAGCTGCTAAGACTCTCTTCAAGGCTATCAGTAAGAGTGTGGAGAAAGACAGCGACATCAAGTGGAATTTCACCAAGTTCCTGATCTCGAAGGACGGTGAGACCATCAAACGCTATGCGCCAACCACAGAACCTAAAGACTTCGAGAAGGACATAGAGGCCATGTTATAATATAATAAGGTAAGGAACTATGCACGAAGAATTACGACTCGACAAGCAGATATGCTTCCGTCTCTATACGGCGGCACGTCTCATCACCCAGGCCTACACGCCGATGCTCAATGAGCTGGGTATCACTTATCCGCAGTATTTGGTGCTGATGGTGCTCTGGGAACAGGATTCCCAGCCTGTGAACGACATAGCCCATCGGCTGTTGCTCGAAACAAACACAGTTACACCACTACTCCAGCGCATGGAGAAACTGGGTATCGTAGTTCGCAAGCGTGGCAAGGAAGATAAGCGCCAGCAGATAGTATCGCTGACTGCAAAAGGCAAGGCGATGGAGGAACAGGCATACGCCATTATCCCTGCAGGCATGGGCAAAGAGCTCAAAGCTTGTCCTTTCCAACTGGATGACTATGCAAAGTTTGCCAGTGAACTCGACACGATTATTGAAACATTAAAGAATAAGGAGAAATAAGTTATGGCACAACCATGTGAGAATTGCAAATTAAGAGCACATTACGAGAAGAACCCCAAATCACTGATGGGCCGCTTCTGGCGTTGGCACATTAACTACTGCCCAGGGTGGAAAGCATATTTCACCAGTTTGGACGAAGAAAAGAAATCGGAACTGAGGAAAAAGTACCAATTTACAAAGTATCAGTAATCATTGAAAATGGCACATAAACGATTCCATAGACATTTTGAGACTCCAGGGCTGCCGCTCTACTGGATCATCATCGCCTACATCATCCTCGGCTGGTTCTCTCCAGTGATTGGCCTGTTGGCCATCATCTGTATGATCGGCCCTGTGGTGACGAGCATCTTTAAAGGCCGCTGGTGGTGCGGACATGTGTGTCCTCGCGGCAATATGTACGACCGCCTGCTGTCAAAGTACTCACCCCATCGTCCGATTCCCAAGTTTGTGCGTACCTTCGGTTTCCGCCTGTTTATGGTGTTCTTCATCTTCGGCATGTTCGGCTTCCAGCTGAGTTTCGTACCTTGGAGCGAGGGAGGACTTCCCATGTGGGCTGGTATAGGCAAGGTATTTTGGACAATAATCGTAATGACCACCATTGTTGGTGTCACACTCTCGTTCATCTATGCGCCACGCACATGGTGTTCGTTCTGCCCGATGGGAACCATCTCCAATTGGGTAGCACCTAAGAAGGCTCCACTGCCCAAGGCATTCACGAATATCCACGTGTCGAATGCCTGTCAGATGAAGTGCAAGCAGTGCGCCCGCGTCTGCCCGATGCAGCTCACGCCCTACGACTCTCGCGGCGAGGCTGTCGGCTATCTGCATCCCGACTGCCTGAAGTGTGGCAAGTGTACTCAGGCCTGTCCTACTAAGATAATGACTTTGAAGCATTAAGATTATGGAGAATATAAAAGATTATCAGCAATATCTCAGAGGTTACAACTATACAGGAGTTACGCCCGTCATCATCGATTTCTACGCCACATGGTGTGGTCCTTGTCAGGCTATGGCTCCCATGCTCAAACGTTTGGCGCAAGAGTATGAGGGTAGAATCAAGGTTTTGAAGGTTGATGTTGACAAGAACCAGGCGCTTGCAGCAGCAGCCCGCATCCAGTCGATACCTACGCTGTTCTTCATTACGAAAGACGGTCAGATAGAGCGTCAGGTCGGCGGTCTGCCTTATCAGGAACTGGTAAGGCTGGCTATGCGGATTATGTAATTGTAAGATGCAAATGAACAAAGACGAGAAGCGTGAACTGCGGCGCAAGCGGCTGATGGAGAACAAGGCCTATCAGACGATGAACAGCTTGACGCGCTACATGGATAGATACTATCTCGATGCACTTATTGGCATCATTCCTGGTTGGGGTGATGCCATTGCCTTGCTCAGCGTCGTGCCGTTCGTCTATTTCTCGTCGAGAGTCATCAAGAGCATTCCCCTGACGCTGGCTGTCCTGAACAATGCCCTCCGCGACGTGCTGATGGGTATGATTCCGTTCTTCGTTGGCGACGTTATCGATTTCTTCCATCGTGCAAACATCCAGAACATGCAGATGATTCAGGGTTTCGTTGACGGCGACGAGACCATCATCAAGCAGGTGAACCAAAGAGCGTGGCAGTCAGCCATCATTCTCATTGTGCTTCTGCTGCTCATAGCCCTGATGATATGGGCACTCGTCAGTTTCGGCAGCTACCTGTATTCATTGGTAGCATCCATCTTTTGAACTGTCAATGTTAAACTGGGTTTAATAAATTGTCAGCGTTGTTTAATCGAGTTTAAATTCGGTGCCATAATGGCCTTTTCTGCGTGCCACTTTGTCATTCGGCACGTAAGTTGCTTTTAGGTGTGTGAGAGCCGGAGCCACAAAGGCAAAGGCACTCAGAACATACGTTAAACTAAAAGTATAATTAGGAGGTATTGATTATGTTACCAGTAATGTTTAAAAACAGTTGGTTCCCAACAGTATTTGACGATTTCCTGAACACTGATTTTATGCCTCGTGCCAACAGTACAGCACCCGCAGTCAATGTCAAGGAAAGTGAGAAGGCCTACACGATGGAGCTTGCAGCCCCTGGCATTAAGAAAGAATATTGCCGTGTGGCCATCAACGACGAGGGCAATCTCACCATCGCCATCGAGAACAAACAGGAGCACAAGCATGAGGACAAGCACCATCACTATCTGCGCCGCGAGTTCAGCTACTCGAACTACGAGCAGAGCTACACGCTGCCTGATGATGTGGTGAAGGATCAGATCTCTGCCAAGGTCGAGGATGGCATCCTGACCGTCACCATGCCGAAGACTGAGCCGAAGCAGAAGGTCACCAAGGCCATCGAGGTGTCATAAGCCTTGCAAGGCTTTGTCTAAAAAGGATAGAAACATCTAAAAACAATTGGGAACAGCATCTATTACGGGTGTTGCTCCTATTTCTTTGTAAACACAGCAATGTCGCAGGCCATTCTGCCGTCAACGATGTCATAAGTGCCATCAGTATAGCCCAGCTTCTTAAAGAATGACTTGTAGGTTTGCTCGGTGAACTTGCTCATGGAACGTGGTTCCGAACAGATTCACGATTCTGACAAAGTCATTCATCCTTACCAAGGCAGAAGGTGATGCGGCCTGTCTTATCCATGAAGCCGCGCTTCTTCTCATACTTACCCTTGCCATAGACTACGGCCAGCCCCTCTGAGTATCTGATATCATCGCCCGTATAGATTTCCTCATTATTCACCTTGAAGAGCCGCTGGCCTGTCTTGTCGATGATGTAGCAGGAGTCCATCTTCTGAATCTGTGCCACCCCATCCATGAACTTGCGCCCCCACCAGCCGTCGGGAAGTTCGATGACCATCTTGCCAGATTGGTCAATATAGCCAGAGTGGGAATTTATGTTCTTTTCACTATTGCCAGGAGTCCGGACTGCTGCCAGTCCCTCACTGAAATCACCTGCATAGCTGAACACACCCTGAAAAGCCTGTTTGCCCGTCTTGTCAATATAGCTGAACCATTCATGCTCATCGTTCACAAGCACTGCACAGAGCCCCTCGTGGAAGTCGTTGCCATCACTCTCAGCCATCGTGCCATACTGGTAGGGAATGGCCAGTTCACCTTTGGTATTAATATAGCCTACCTCTCCCACTTCGTTCACCACGATGGCCATACCGTCGCTGAACTCATGGGCATAATGGAATTTGTGAGGAATGACAACATTTCCCTCATGGTCTTTGTAGCCGAACTTCCCGTCTTCGTAATCACAGGTCAACTCCATCGGGTCTATCTCCTCCTTTGGTTTTTCTACCCTGCGACCTTGCAGGTCAATATAGAAACGTTCATCTTTCATTGTGACACGAGCCACACCACCCCAAAATTTATCCAAGGACTCACAGCCCTCGATGGCCTTGGCGATGGCTTCAAGATCATACTGTTCTGCTACTACGGTATCGACGGAATCCACTTTCGTACTGTCTGTACTTTCCGTAGTGTCTGTCTGATCTGCCTGATTCTGCTTACTGCCGCACGAGGCGATGAACAATGCAAGTGTCATCACCAGCGCGATTCTGAATTTCTTCATCCGTTCGAATGCCTTGTCGATATAGGCATTCACATCGTAGCCGTATGGGAATTTCTCGCTCATAATTATTCTATTAAACGGTGCAAAATTAGCGAAAATATACGAGAACGACAAGAAGTAAGGGAAAATATGCATTATTTCGATTATATTTCGTAATTTTGCAGTCAAGTTATACAACAAAATAGAAACATGATGAAAAGACTGTCATTAGCTATCATCTTTGCCTGCTGCACATTGGCAATGGCAGCACAGGATGGCATCGAAGTGAGATTTTTAGGCACAAGCCCAGACATCATTGATTTGGTATGGTCGTTCGTGACTGCTTACGACGATGACGAGAACGCAGAATCCGACGAGTCGAGACATGCTGTTAAAGCAGCATTGGAACGATATCGTACTGGCGAGTCACAACCTGAAGGCTGGACAATTACCGTTGACAGGAAGAACGGCTATATGTGTTTAGAGACCAAATATGAGAATTACTATAACAAGTGGGAAATGTGCTATTGGAACATGGCCGACAAAAAGCACAAACTGTTTGCATACTCTTTATGGTGCTTCGAAAATGGCAAACCCAGCCTGGGCCAGTATGACGGAATCAATTTCCTCCGTTACAACAATTCCACGAAAAAGATGAGTATCATTGACACCCCAGGCTTCGAAGTGGAGTATGGTGATATCTCCTATGCCCTGCCACGCACAGGAAAGGACATCACTGTCACACGCTGGGACAAAAACGGGAAGAAGACAGAGAATACGCTGAAATGGAATGGTAGCCGGTTCAGCTATTAATCACATTAGGAGAAGAACAAGATGATACTGAATGAAGCCATAGAAGCACGCCACAGTGTAAGGGCATACAAGGAACTACCATTGACTGAAGATGTTGTCAAAGTACTTGACGAGCAGATTACGGTTTTGAACCGGGAAGGCAATTTGCATATTCAGTTAATCCTGAATGAGACAAAGGCATTCCAGGGAACTATGGCTAAGTACGGAAAGTTCCGGAATGTCGGCAACTACATTGTCATGGCCGGAAAGAAGGCAGATGATCTTGATGAGCGTGTAGGTTACTATGGCGAGCATCTTGTTCTGTTTGCTCAGACACTTGGTCTGAACACTTGCTGGGTTGGACTTAGTTACTCTAAAGTCCCTGGGACGTATGTGCTTGACGAGGGCGAGAAGATTGCATGTTACATTGCTCTCGGCTATGGTGAAACTCAGGGAGTCGGCCATAAGATTAAGACCGTCGAACAAGTAAGCAATGCAAGCGACGTTACCCCATCGTGGTTTCGCAAGGGAGTTGAAGCAGCGTTATTGGCGCCCACCGCAGTGAACCAGCAGAAGTTCTCGTTTGAGTACGTCGGAATGAAGAATAGTCGCCATCTGGTACACGCCAAGAAAGGCTTCTCCGTGATTGGATATACTCAGATGGACTTAGGCATAGCAAAATATCACTTTGAGATTGGAGCCGGAAAAGAAAACTTCGAGTGGATATGAATATCGAGCAGTCTATATTGCATAAGAAAACGTTCCAGGAACTGACCACGGATGAACTATACGAACTACTGAGAGTACGTAGTGGGGTGTTTGTGGTTGAATAGTAAATCGTACCCCAAACTGAGTATTTCCGTTTTGTACACTAAATAAGCCTAATTTTAGGCGTTTGTACCATTATTGTGCCACTAAAAACGGCTCAAATCAGCATAAAATCAAGGTGTGAAAATAGGAATTATTTTCACACCTTTCTGATTTTCAATTAGTTACATTAAAAACTACGCCTTAATACTCATCCTCGTTGAAGAGGAAGTCCTCCTTGGTGGGATAGTCTGGCCAGATCTCCTCGATGCTCTCGTAGATGTCGCCTTCATCTTCTATCTCCTGCAGATTCTCAAGCACCTCCAGCGGTGCGCCTGAGCGGATGGCATAGTCTATTAACTCGTCCTTGGTTGCGGGCCAGGGAGCGTCTTCCAGTTTTGATGCTAATTCAAGTGTCCAATACATAATAATATTTACGATTTACAGATTACAATTACTATTTTTTGTTCTCGTTTTTGAATTTGGGCGCAAAAGTAATCATTTATTTCGTATCTTCAAACTTTTTCCCAAATTATTTCACTGACACTTTCGTTAAAATTTATTATTTTGGCTAAGACAAAGAGATAATCACTCAGCCTATTCACATATTGTTGTACTTCCGGGCTCACGATAGCCACCTCGGCGAGAGCCACAATCCGACGCTCGGCACGACGGCAGACCGTACGGCAGACGTGAGCCTGGGCTGCAGCCATCGTACCGCCAGGCAGGATAAATCCCTGACGCTCGGGCAACAGACTCATCATCCTGTCCACCTCCTTCTCCAGCAGTTCTATCTCGCCATCGGCAAGCTTGGCAGAGTCGTAGAGCGGTGTCTGGCTCTGATCCGTGGCCAGATTGGTGCAGACATTGAAGAGATTGCGCTGGATTCGGATAATCATCGACTTATGCTCCCCTTCTGGTAACATCGCTGCCAACAGCCCTAAGTGTGAACTGAGTTCATCAACTGTGCCATAGGCCTCCAGCCGTTCTGATGATTTCTTCATACGGATACCACCTACGATGCTTGTCTCACCTTTGTCACCCGTGCGGGTATAAACCTTTGTTATTTTCATACGCCTTATTGGTTAGAAGTTTACTATATAGTTCTTTTTGTCTCTTTTCTTGTCGAACAGCACGATGCCGCAGTAATAGAGGTCGAAGGTGAGGACGGCCCGTTCGTCATTGACGATCTCGCGCCAGACATCTCTCGCCTTGCTGAGACCTGTGACGACCAGCACGGAATCTGCCGACACCTTATTATATATATAGGAGAGCCGACTGCGCCAGTCACCCTCCAGCGACAGCACCATCAGTTCCGACGACTCTCCCCAGACGGCCTTTCTGCATCCAGCCTGAAGATAATCACGAAAGGCACTACTCTCTATCACCGCAGGCTGGCGCCAGTTGGCGATGCGGAAACAAAGTCGGCCCTGTTTTCTCGTCAGCCAGTCGTCGTTACGGCCTAACCGTTCATACTGATAGTAGGGCCAATGCTCATTGATCACATAGCGCACCAGCCAGTAGTCCGAAGGCGACTGGATGCCGAAGCCTCTGCAATAGCCGATTCTGCGGAGCCATACGCCAGCGGCTTTCAGTTGGTTGGCTATGTCATTGATGCTCATTCTTCCTCTAAAAACTCTATCTGCACGCCGTCCTGAACCAGTTCCTGCATATAACTGCGGATCCGCTTGAGTCCATCATCCCTGGGTCCGGCATTCTCGCCGTGCGAAGAGATGACCGATCCATCAGAGAACCTGGCCGAGAACGACCATCTCCAGCCGTCCAGCACCCGCATCATCGGCGTGTATCTCTCCTTATACTTATACATCTTCTCCTCCTCGATAATCTGGCGGAAGCGGTTCATCGTCTCTGAATCGAGCCTCTTCTCAAACAGCGGACCGTATGTCTCCTTCGTCGCCCTGAGCACGAACGAACCTGTGGAATCCTGCTCCACACAGCCCTCAAACTCCGCGCGAGCCATCGTACCGTGACGGGAGAACTCCACCCGCAGCAACTCGCCCTCGGGCATCTTCTTCAGCGCGCAACCCAGCACACTGAACAACCCGCCTACCAGACAAAAGAATAATCCTTTCCGCATAATCATTGATTTTGATGCCACAAAGATACATATAACTTCCGAAACCACCAAGCATCTGCACGTTTTTCTTCATAAGTGTCTGGCACCGGCACCTACGAAAGAAGCCCCGAGCCATTGCTGACTCAGGGCTTCACGCACTTTATATAAAGAAGGCGGCCTCCTACTCTCCCGCATTGCATTGCAGTACCATCGGCGCAGGCGGGCTTAACTTCTCTGTTCGGAATGGGAAGAGGTGGGACCCCGCTGCAATAACCACCTGATTAGGGGTTTGACATTCTACACACAAGAACTGCTTTTGAGACTCCTCGTCCCTCACTGAGCATCATATCTGCTCTCTCTTTCCATCTACACCTGAAAGTACCGCCAACGGCGGAAGACTTCGGGCAATTAGTAGTGCTCGGCTTTGACGTCGCCGTCTTTACACCTGCACCCTATCAACGTCGTAGTCTACGACGACCCTC
>JAFRQC010000107.1 GCA_017428805.1 Prevotella sp.
AAGGGTAATGGATAAGTATGAACTTCAAAAGCTGCGCGATCTCCCGATAGAGGGGGTCGCGCAGCGACTCGGACTGCGGGTGGTGAGGCATAAGTGTCTGTGTCCGTTTCACGACGACAGCCACCCGAGTCTGTCGTTTTCTGTCAAGCGCAACAGCTACCGTTGCTTCGTGTGCGGGGCCAGCGGGGGGACGATAGACCTCACGATGAGATACCAGAATATGAGTTTTACCGAGGCGTGCAGATGGCTGGCAGATGAGGCAGGGGTAGTGCTGAGCAATCCCTTGATCAGACCCCCTCTGACTCCCCCTACTCAGGGGGAGAACATTCCCCTCCTGAGTAGGAGGGGCCAGGGGTGGTCTGATCAGCCTCAGACATTCGACCCCAGCCGTTACGAGCGGTTTTTCGAGCGGCCGTGGTTGAACGAGGCAGCAAGACGGTTTCTGTTCGAGGAGCGCAGGATTGATGCAAGAGTCGTGCGCTGGTGTAGGCTCACGTCGTGGCGGGACAGGCAGGGCGTCGATTGGCTTCAGATACCTTATTATAATATGGAGGGTAAGTTGATTGGCGTGCAGAATCGCAACCTCGTACGCGGGGCATCGCCCCGGTTCCGTTTCCCGTCAGGCTCGCAATGCAGCCTCTATAATCTGCCGGTGCTGAACCTGCTCAGGCCGGGCGAAGAGCTCTGGATCACCGAGGGCTGCTCCGACTGCTGGGCGATGCTCTCCGCTGGTCACAAGGCCATCGCCATCCCCTCGGCCACGTTGCTGACCAAAAAGGATGCAGAACAATTATCCATTATCCATTTTCAATTATCCATTCAATTCCACATGTACCCCGACTGCGATGCGCCCGGCGAACGTCTCTTCCTCCAGCTGCAGCAACTCCTGCCCGGTCTGGTGCATCATCAGCTGCCGCCCGGCTGCAAGGACTTCAGCGACTATTATCTTACAAAAGTCTCACAATAGGGACAGTCCCCATTGTGAGAGTTTAGTGGGATTAAAGTGGAACTTTTGTCAGATTAAACTCCGACTTTAGTCCGTCGAGGCTTTGAGGCTATCTATGTCAGATACGGGTTGTAACGGAGTTCGTAGTCGATCGTGGACTGCGGGCCGTGACCCGGAAGGATGACGGTATCAGCGGGCAGCTTCGCCAGAACATTGGCGAGGCTGCTCATCAGTTGTGTATAGCTGCCGCCCTCGAAGTCGGTGCGGCCGACGCTCATACGGAAGAGGGTGTCGCCGGTGAAGGCGGTATGCTCCTCGGCGCAGTAGAAGACCACGCTGCCGGGAGAGTGGCCGGGGGTCTTCAGCACCTGCAGGCTGTGGTGGCCGAAGCGGATGACCTCGTCGGGCTCGAAGAAACGGCCTACGGCGGGGTATTCGCGGCGGAGCGGGGCACCGATGATGCTCTGGAAGTTGTGGGGGATGTCGGAGATGATGAACTCGTCTTCCTTGGCGGCCTCCACCTGCAGACCATAGGTCTGGTAGATGGTGTCGATGCCGAGGTTGTGGTCCCAGTGGCCGTGGGTGGCGAGGAGACGGACGGGCTTGAGACCCTGACTGCTGATGTAGTCGGTGATGGCGCGGCGCTCGTCGTCGTAGTAGGCGCCACAGTCGATGATGACACATTCGAGGGTGTCGTCGCTCACCACGTAGGTGTTCTCCTGAAGGAGGTTGAAGGCGAAAGTCTTTATACTAATCATGTTTTTTATTTTTTACGACCACGAATTGCACGAATATCACGAATTTATGGGCAAATATATAACATATTTGCCTTTATACCAGTCTTCGGCGAAGAAGGTGCTGATGTCGGTGGTCTCCACGATGTTACGGAAGGGCTGCGTCTCGGCCTGCAGGTCACCGCCCTTGAGGCAGAGGATGCCGTTGGGCAGGGCGTTCAACTGGGGCTTGGCAATGTTCTTGCGCACGATCTTCACGAGGTCGGGCAGGGGCATCACGGCGCGGCTGACGACGAAGTGGTACTGTCCGCGCTCGTCCTCGCCACGCAGGTGCTCGGGGTGGCAGTTGGTGAGGCCGACGGCCTGGGCGACCTCCTGTGCCACGCGGATCTTCTTGCCCGTACCGTCGATGAGCTTGAACTCACAGTCGGGGAAGAGGATGGCCAGGGGGATGCCGGGGAATCCGCCGCCGGTGCCGAAGTCGAGGATGCGCGTGCCGGGACGGAAACGGATGGTCTTGGCGATGGCCAGCGAGTGGAGCACGTGGTGCTCGTAGAGCTGGTCAATGTCCTTGCGGGAGATGACGTTGATCTTCGCGTTCCAGTCGTGGTAGAGGTCGTCGAGGGCTTCCAGCTGCTCCTGCTGGCGGGCAGTGAGGTCGGGGAAATATTTCAGAATGATATCTGCAGACATGACGGGTGGAATTAGTGTTGGAACGAGGAGTTGAGTATTTTCTCTATAGCCGAGTAGGCGATGGTCAGTTCGGTGCTGCCAACGGTGTACGGGGCAATCTCGTCGGGGTTGTAGACGAAGGTGATGGCATCGTCGCTGAGAATGAAGTTCTTAGGCACGTAGATCTCCACGTTGTTAAGGTAGCCATTGGCATTGAGCTCATTCATGGTGCTGAAGCCGGTCTTCTCTTGGAGTGCTTTCAGCAGGAGGGGCTTCAGGGCGACCTCGAAACCGTCGACGAAGATATCTTGGGCGGTCAGCAGTCTGCCAGTCTGGGTGTCGAAGTTCATGATGACCTGCTGGCTGTTGGCGTGGTTGCCGCCTTCACGGTAGTTGATGTCGGCCAGATAGACCACCGTTCCCTTGCTGCCCATCTGGGTGTGGCTGTTGATGATATAGTGGTAGTGATACCATGCGTGTTTCTTGGTGTCCTTCCGGTCTTCGTTGTAGAGGGGCAGCAGCGTCTTGACGTAGTTGCTGGTGTATTCCTCCGCAAAGGCATTGGCTGCCTGCTGCATACCATCGTCGCCACGATCCAACAGACGCTTGGCAACGGTGGCGTTGATGATCTCTCCGGCTCTTCCGCTAGCGGCGGTGGCTTGTTCAAGGCGGATGTTCACGCTGCACGTCGGCGGCACGCTGTCGTTGGAGAGGGCAACGCTCTTGTCGGCTGTAATGGTCTCAAAAGTGATCGTCTCAACATCCTGACTGCAAGCGCAAAGCATCAGGACGAAGACGGAGGTGTGGAGTAGTCTCATATACATAAATCATGAAATCAAGTGCAAAAATACACTTATTTTTGGAAAAGAACAAATTTCTCGCGGAAAATCACTAATTTTGCACCCAAAATTCAGTTATTGTTTAGAGTTTATAGTTGATAGTGAGACATAGTAAGTTTAAAGCTGCTCTTTTTGATCTCGACGGCGTGGTGTTCGACACCGAGCCGCAGTATACTGTATTCTGGGGAGGGATCTGCCGTCAGTATCATCCCGAGCACCCGGGTCTGGAGCATGAGATAAAAGGTCAGACGCTCACGCAGATTTATGACCGTTGGTTCTCGGGTCCGTTGCTGGCTGAGCAGGATAGCATCACCAGCCGTCTGAACGACTACGAGCAGCAGATGAGTTACGAGTATATCGCCGGCTTCGAGGCGCTGATTGAAACCCTGCATTATCATGGGGTCAAGACGGCTGTGGTGACCAGCTCGAACATCCCCAAGATGGAGAGTGTCTATCGCCATCAACCTGGGTTCAAATCACTCTTCGATGCCATCCTGACCTCAGAGGATTTTGAGCGTAGCAAGCCTGATCCTGATTGCTATCAGAAGGCGGCGCAACGACTTGGTGCTCAGAGTGATGAGTGTGTCGTGTTCGAGGATAGCTTTAATGGTCTGCGGTCTGGCCGTGCTGCCGAAATGGCGGTCGTCGGACTTGCTACAACGAATGCGGTTGAAGCCATCAAACCACTCTCCGATCTTCAAGTGAAAGACTACCTTGGTCTGACCTTCGAACGCTTGGAGAAGTTGTTGTCTTCGACGGAAGAGTAATGTGATGATGAAGTTATGAACGCTCAGAATACAAACGTGCACATCCGTCTTTGGCAGTATGAATTTTGGCTGTTGGCCATCTCGGAATTCTTGCTGTCGATGTCGGTCTATATGCTCCTGCCGACGATGCCTCTGTGGCTGGACAACGACCAGAACCTGAGTGCTCTGGAAACTGGTCTCGTGATGGGCGCATTCGGTGCAGGACTGTTTGTGTTGGGTGCCTTCGTCAGTTTTCTCGTACAGCATTATCGCCGGAACATCGTGTGTATTGTTGCTATTGCGGCGGTGGCGGCCTTGTTGGCATTGCTGTATTATATCGACGGCTTGCGCTGTCAGTTTGTGGATTTTCCGGTCTTGCTCTTGCTGCGTTTTGCGATGGGGGCGGCCTTCGGACTATCCCAGATGGTGCTGTGTAGTACGCTGATTATCGATACCTGTGAGAGTTTCCAACGCACGGAGGCCAACTTTGCGACGGGTTGGTTTGGACGTGTCTCCCTCGCACTGGGGCCCTTGGCGGGTTTGTTGTTGCTGCGATATACCGACCAGTCAATGGTCTTCCTGGCTGCAGCGGGATGTGCGGTGGCCAGTCTAGTGTTGGTGTTGCTGGTGAAATTCCCCTTCCGCATACCGGATGACGATGTGTCGGTCTTCTGTCTCGACCGTTTCTTCCTGCCTCACGGAACAGTGTTGTTCCTGAACCTCCTGTTGGTCACAATAGCTTTCGGCATGCTCCTGTCGTTGCAGTTGCCCATACGCTTCTATGCGATGATGATGTGCGGTTTCCTGGGGGCTTTGGTATGTTGGCGGTTTGTGTTTCGTGATGCGGAGTTGAAGAGTGAGGTGGTTACCGGACTGATTCTCCTCGGGGCAGCGCTGATCATGTTGCTGACCCGTAGTGCATTGCCCATCGTCAGTTATGCTGCACCGATGTTCGTCGGACTGGGTATGGGACTGATAGGATCTCGTTTCCTGTTGTTCTTTATCAAATTGAGCCGGCATTGTCAGCGTGGCACGTCGCAGAGCACGTTCATGCTCGGGTGGGAGAGTGGTATCGCACTCGGTCTGGGATTAGGCCTCGGCTGTTTCAGCGGCGCACCTCAGTTGTTGATGTTTACGTCGCTCTTCCTGGTGGTCTCTGCTTTGGCTGCCTATCAGTTCTCGCACGACTGGTTTATGAAAAACAAAAACAGATAAGCTGATTTGCCTACCTGTTTTCGTTGGTGTGATATTTTCGTATTTGCTTATCCGTTCATCGACATGAGGAACTCCTCGTTGTCGCGGGTGGTCACCAGACGATCGCGGATGGCATTCATAGCTTCCACAGGGTTCATCTCGGCGATGAACTTGCGCATGATCCACATACGGTTGAGTGTCGTCTCGTCGTGCAGCAGATCGTCGCGGCGCGTCGACGAGAGCACCAGGTCGATGGCGGGGAAGATACGCTTGTTCGAGAGCGAGCGGTTGAGCTGGATCTCGGAGTTACCTGTACCCTTGAACTCTTCGAAGATCACCTCGTCCATCTTAGAACCGGTATCCACAAGTGCTGTAGCGATGATGGTCAGCGAACCGCCGCCTTCGATGTTACGGGCAGCACCGAAGAAGCGCTTGGGCTTCTGCAAGGCGTTGGAGTCGACACCACCGGTGAGCACCTTACCGCTGGCGGGCGAAACGGTGTTATAGGCACGAGCCAGACGGGTGATGGAGTCGAGGAAGATGACCACATCGTGACCGCACTCGACCATACGCTTAGCCTTCTCCAGTACGATGCCGGCAATCTTCACATGTCGGTCGGCGGGCTCGTCGAAGGTGGAGGCGATAACCTCAGCGTTCACGGTGCGGGCCATATCGGTGACCTCCTCAGGGCGCTCGTCGATGAGCAGCATCATGATGTAGGCCTCCGGGTGGTTGGCGGCGATGGCATTGGCGATATCCTTCATCAAGACGGTCTTACCGGTCTTGGGCTGGGCCACAATCAGCGCACGCTGACCTTTACCGATGGGCGAGAAGAGGTCGACGATACGCACGCTGGGGTTCGTCGTAGCCTTATCGCCACAGAGGGTGAACTTCTCCTCGGGGAAGAGTGGTGTCAGGTGTTCGAAAGCCACACGGTCGCGCACCTCAGAGGGATTACGGCCATTGATGTATTTCACGCTGCACATCGCGAAGTATTTCTCGTTCTCATGAGGAGGACGGACGGTGCACTCTACCACATCACCGGTCTTCAAGCTGTATTTCTTGATCTGCTGAGGCGACACATACACATCGTCGGGCGACGAGAGGTAGTTGTAGTCTGAGCTGCGGAGGAAACCGTAACCGTCGGAGAGACACTCCAGCACACCATTGGCGGTGATGATCTCTTCGAAATCGAATTTCGGACTGCTGGTCTCCCTGACATTATAGACAGGCTCAGGCTCCTGGGCCTGATGACCAGTAGGACGGTCGAACATATCGAGTGTCGGGATGGCCCCATTGTCCTCGATGGGAATGTCTACGATGGGGATGAAGTCGGTACCGTCGCCGGGATCGCCCATCCATATACCTTCGGCATCGACCTCGTCGGTAGAGGGGTCTTCACGACGGGTGGCCATCTTCTCACGCAGTTTCTCGATGGCATTGGCAGTATCTGCATCAGCCTCGGGTGCGAAGTCGGTAGCCTCGGGGATGAAGTCTGCAGCCTCGGGGATGAAACCCTCTTCGGGCACAGACTCCTGCGGCTGTTCTGCCTCGGCAGTCTCCTGTGCAGCCTGTGCAGCAGCCTCTTCGGCTTCTTTCTCTGCCTTCGTCTTACGTCCACGGCGCTTGGGAGCCTCCTCTGCGGGAGCTTCCTCCTCAGCAGGCTCTTCGCCGGCGGGCTGCATGGGCAGGTCGCTGAACAGGGAAGGAGTCTCCTTCGGCTTCCTGCGGTTGCTCTTGCTGTCGAGGTTCTCGCCTTCCTGGCCTTTCACCGTATAGACCTTGCTGGTGTCCTTCTTGGCGATGCGTGTGCGTTTCCGCTTGGCAGGCTCACCTGAAGCGGCGCTCTCGGCAGCCTTGTCGATGATGGCATAGATGACATCAGACAGTTCGCTGTTGGGCGTCACCTTGACGCCTAACTGGTCGGCAATACCCATCAATTCGGGTATCTCCATTGATTCTAATTCTTCTTTTGTATACATAATATATGCAATAAATTCTGATCTTGGAATTTAAGTTTGAGATTAGGAAAGTGCTTGACGGACGTCAGCACAATTCTGAAAAACGGTGCAAAGTTACGCATTATTTCTTAAATCTCCAAACTTTTCCCATTTTTTTTCGTACCTTTGCACCCAAAAATGATGAATGATGGAAATTAAGAAAGCAGAATTCACCCTGAGCGCCCCGATGGAGTCGATGTGTCCGAAGGATAATAAACCCGAGTATGCCTTCATCGGCAGGTCGAATGTGGGCAAGTCGAGTCTGATCAATATGCTCACCAACAACAAGAAACTGGCCAAGACGTCGGCCACGCCGGGAAAGACGTTGCTCATCAACCATTTTATTATTAATAATGAGTGGTATCTGGTCGATCTGCCCGGCTACGGCTTCGCGAAACGGTCGAAGAAGGAGGTGGCGAAACTCGAACAGATGATCAGTGGCTATATCCTCCAGCGCGAACAGCTGGTGAACGTGTTCCTGCTCATAGATATCCGTCTCGAACCCCAGAAGATCGACCTGGAGTTCATCCAGTGGCTGGGTGACAGCAGTGTGCCCTTCGCCATCGTCTTCACCAAGGCCGACAAACTGTCTGCCGCCAAGGCGCGCCAGAGCGTCGAGGACTATAAGAAGGTGCTTCTGGAGACGTGGGAGGAGCTGCCGCCCATCTTCGTCACCTCGGCCGAGAAACGCCAGGGCCGCGAGGAAGTGCTGGACTATATTGAACAGATTAATAAAGGTCTTTAATGGCAAAAGACACTCCATACCTAGACGTGCAGCAGCTGACGAAGTCGTTCGGCTCGTTGGTACTGTTCCGCGACATCAGCTTCTCCATCGCTGAAGGGCAGAAGGTGGGACTGATCGCGAAGAACGGTACGGGCAAGTCGACGCTGCTATCCATCCTCTCCGGTGTGGAGGGCTACGACTCGGGAGACATCATCTTCCGTCGTGACCTGCGGGTGGGTATGCTCGAACAGTCGCCCGTCTTCGATCCCGCCGAGAGTGTCCTCGATGCCTGCTTCAATCATCAGGGAGATGAGGAGAAGGTGTTGAAAGCCAAGCAGATACTTACCCAGCTGAAGATTCGCGACCTGCAGCAGCCGATGGGACAGCTCTCTGGCGGACAGCAGAAGCGCGTGGCACTGGCCAACGTGCTCATCACCGAGCCCGACCTGCTGATCCTCGACGAGCCGACGAACCACCTCGACCTTGAGATGATCGAGTGGTTGGAGGGTTTCCTTAGCCGGGGCAATAAGACGCTGCTGATGGTCACCCACGACCGGTTCTTCCTCGACCGTGTATGCTCCGTCATCCTCGAACTCGACGACCAGACCATCTATACCTATCGGGGCAACTACAGTTACTACCTTGAGAAGCGTCAGGAGCGTATCGACAACCGCAGGGCAGAGATCGCCCGTGCCAACAATCTCTACCGCACGGAGTTGGAGTGGATGCGACGGATGCCGCAGGCCCGTGGACATAAGGCCCGCTACCGTGAGGAGGCGTTCTATGAGCTGGAGAAGGTGGCCAAGCAACGCATCGAGGAACGGCAGATCCGTCTGAAGTCGCGCAATGTCTATATCGGTTCCAAGATCTTTGAGTGCCAGTATGTGTCGAAGGCTTTCGACGACCATATCATCCTGAAGGACTTCTACTATAATTTCTCCCGTTTCGAGAAGATGGGCATCGTGGGCAATAACGGTACGGGCAAGTCCACGTTTATCCGGCTGCTCCTCGGTCTGATGGCACCCGACAGCGGACGCTTCGACATCGGCGACACCGTGCGCTTCGGCTATTTCTCCCAGGAGGGACTGCAGTTCGACGAGCAGATGAAGGTGATCGACGTGGTGAAGGACATCGCCGAATATATCGATATGGGCGGTGGAAAGCACCTGACCGCCTCACAGTTCCTGCAGCATTTTCTCTTCACACCCGAACAGCAGCATAACTATGTTTATAAACTCAGTGGCGGCGAACGGCGGAAACTCTACCTCTGCACTGTGCTGATGAAGAACCCGAACTTCCTTGTGCTCGATGAGCCGACCAACGACCTTGATATCGTCACCCTTCAGATTCTGGAGGAGTATCTGCAGGATTTCCCCGGCTGCGTCATCGTCGTCAGCCACGACCGCTATTTTATGGATAAGGTGGTCGACCATCTGTTGGTGTTCAAGGGTGACGGTGTGATTAATGACTTCCCCGGGAATTATACGCAGTATCGATGGTTTTCGAGGAATGAGGAAGGAGGAACGAGGAAGGAGAATACTCCTGCCTCAGAAAAATCCCGTTCCTCAGAAAAGGTTCCCTCAGACACATCTCATTCCTCCTTCCTCGTTCCTCCTTCCTCGAAAAGAAAGATGACCTACAAAGAAAAGCGCGAGTTTGAGCAGTTGGAACTTGACATTGCAGCCCTTGAAGATGAAAAGAAGCGTATAGAAGAAGCCCTCTGTGGCGGTACGACCTCGGTGGAAGAGATTACCACGATGAGCAAGCGGCTGCCTATCCTCAATGACGAACTCGATGAGAAGTCCCTCCGCTGGCTCGAACTCAGTGAAATTGATAATTAAACTAGAAACAAAATGATCTCTCAACAATATCCCTCACAACTGTTAGAACGGGCGGTCGCGGAGTTTGCGAAGTTCCCCGGCATCGGCCGCAAGACCGCCTTGCGCCTCGTGCTCTGGCTCCTGCGTCAGGAGAATAGCGAGGTGGAGCAGTTTGCCGAAGCCGTCAGCCGCCTGAAGCAGGAAGTCAAGTACTGTCATATCTGCCATAATATCAGCGACTCGGATACATGCCCCATCTGCGCCGATCCCCGTCGTGATGGCTCGGTGGTCTGCGTCGTCGAGAATATCCAGGACGTGATGGCCATCGAGAATACGCAACAGTTCCACGGCCTCTATCATGTGCTGGGCGGCATCATCTCTCCTATGGACGGCATCGGTCCTTCAGACATTGAGGTCGACTCGCTCGTCAGTCGTGTGGCGGAGGGGAATGTGCAGGAAGTGATCCTCGCCCTCAGTCCGACGATGGAGGGAGACACCACGAATTTCTATATCTACCGCAAGCTGGCTCCTACGGGCGTCAAGGTGAGCGTTATTGCCCGTGGTGTGGCTGTCGGCAACGAGCTGGAATATACCGACGAGGTCACCCTCGGCCGGTCTATTATGAACCGTACACTTTTTGAAGATAAATAACACATAAGATATGAAAGCAATCAGTCAAAAACTGACCGTTGTCTGCCTCCTGTTCCTGGCACTGTCCATCGCCATCGTAGTCCTCTACGAGACCGACACGCTCGCCTCCGGTTTGCTGGCCGACGACAAACAGTCGGAGTTTATCCTAACCTTCATTATGGAACTCCTGTCGTTGGGCGCCGCCTTCCTGGGGCTTCGTCTGTTCAAGTTCGCGTTTGTCCATGATGAACTCGTCGCCCGTCCGGAACATGCCATGTGGAAGTGGGGACTCATCCGTCTGCTCATCCTTGAGGTGCCGATGGTCGTTGACACCTTATTATATTATATATTTATGAACACTACGTTCGGCTACCTGGGCATCATGCTGTTGCTCTGCCTGCCGTTCATTTTCCCATCCAAGAGCCGCTGTGAAGATGAAACTGAGTATCATAATCGTCAGCTATAACGTACGCAGCTACCTGGAGCAGTGTCTCCAGAGCGTGCAGAAAGCCCTCGAGGGCATCGAGGGGGAAGTGTGGGTGGTCGATAACAACTCACAGGATGACAGCGTCGAAGTGCTTCGTCGCGACTACCCCTGGGTAAAGCTTATTGCCAATACCGAGAATATGGGCTTCGCCCGGGCCAACAACCTCGCCATCCGTCAGTCGCAGTCAGACTATGTGCTGCTGCTCAATCCCGACACCGTCGTCGAGGAACCAACGCTGCGTGGAGTGCTTGACTTTATGGACGCTCATCCCGAAGCGGGTGGGGCAGGGGTGATGATGCATAATGAAGACGGTACCCTCGCGCCCGAGTCGCGTCGAGGACTGCCCACGCCGTGGGTGGCTGGACTGAAGATGCTCGGCTTCACGAAGCGTTACTATATGAGTCATCTGCCTTGGGACCAGCCCGGACGCATCGACGTCATCAGCGGCGCCTTCTGCTTCCTGCGTCGTAAGGCAATTGATCAGGTGGGGCTGCTTGACGAGGACTTTTTTATGTACGGCGAGGACATCGACCTGTCCTACCGTCTGCTCAAGGGCGGCTGGCAGAACTGGTACCTGCCTTATGAAATCACTCATTTCAAAGGCAGGTCTACCCGGAAGACTGACTTCCGCTATGTCCACATCTTCTATCAAGCTATGCTCATCTTCTTCCGTAAGCATTACAGCCACCTGAGCTTCCTTTATGCCATCCCCGTGAAGATGGCCATCTACTTCCGTGCATTCATCGCCCTCACCGACATTCTCCGCAAAAAACTTCACTTATGACTGTCAACTTAAGAGCCATCGAACCCGAAGACCTCGACCTGCTCTACCGCATCGAGAACGACGTCCGCCTCTGGAATGTCGGAACGTCGAACGTGCCCTATTCCCGTTATGTGCTCCACGATTATGTAGCCCATGTCACCAATGATATCTATACCGACCGTCAGGTGCGGATGATGATTGAAAATGAAGAGGGAAAGACCGTCGGCATCGTAGACCTCGTCAACTTCGACCCTGCCAACCGCCGTGCCGAACTCGGTCTTATCATCCTTAACGACTTCCGCCGGCAGGGTTATGCGATGGCCACGCTTGAACAGATCCATGACTATGCCCGCCGCATCCTCCATCTGCATCAGATCTACGTCTATATCGACGAGCGCAACGAGGCCTCACTCAGCCTCTTCCGTAAGGTGGACTATATCGAGTCTGCACACATCCCCGATTGGCTTCTTGATGGAGAACAATATCACGACGCCCTGCTGTTTCAGCATGTATTATGAATCTTTTTTCGGTCTGTGAGTAAAAAAAATCCGAAAATGTTTGCACAGTTCGGAATTTATTACTACCTTTGCACCCGCTTAACAGAAAGCATTGGGCTTTGGTGCGTTAGTTCAGTAGGTTAGAATGCCTGCCTGTCACGCAGGAGGTCACGAGTTCGAATCTCGTACGCACCGCTCTTTTTCATTCATAGCGCATAAGTTTTTGGGTGCGTTAGTTCAGTAGGTTAGAATGCCTGCCTGTCACGCAGGAGGTCACGAGTTCGAATCTCGTACGCACCGCACAAGCCCGCTCCTTTTCAGGGGCGGGTTTGTGTTTTTATTCTTTATCTGCCGCAGAGGGCGGCGTAGGGACAGGAACGGCAGCGGTTACGGTCGTCGGTGGGCGTGAAACGGAGAGCGGGAGAGAAGATGGCGTCGGTAGTCCCTTTGAGGAGCGCGATGAAACGGTCACTGTGGACGGCGATGTCGGTGACAGGCTCACGGCCGATGACGAGCGTAGGGTCGTAGCCATCCGCAGCGGCATGTTGGATGAAGAGCAGTGATGGCGAAACAGCCTCCGTCTGATGTTGGCGTACAATATGGCTGTAGAGGAACGCCTGGAGATAATAGTCGCTGTGGTTGGGGATTTGGGCGGGATCGAAGATGGCCTCAATGTCGGGCATGGGTCGTAGATGACGGGCACCGGTCTTGTAGTCTATGACGCGGATACGTTCTTTTCCGCTGACGGGATCGGTAATGCAGTCAAGACGGTCAATGATACCACCAACCTTTGTCTCTCCCCAAGGCATGTCTACGCGCTTTTCAAGGCCGAGGATGGTGAAGGGCGTCAGACGGCGGTCGGTCTCGATGAGCAGGCGTATGTATTTGATGATGACCTCGCGGTTGATGAGTTGGAGGCCATCGAGGTGGTGGAACCCCAGTGTGTTACGGATGGCATTGTCGACGGCGCGCTCGATGGTGACTTCATCTTTGAGAAGGTCATCGAGAAGGAATGAAGTGACCTGGCGGCCGATGAACTGATCATAGAGCGTCTGGGCTGCTTCGTGGAAGATGATGCCGAAAAGGCGGTTGTCGATGAGGTCTTCGTCGGTGTCGTTGGGTTCCTGAAGGTTGCTAACGTAACGGTAGAAGAAGCGCAACTGACAGCGCAGATAAGTACTGACGGCCGTAGGGCTGATGCCGCCACGGTCTTTGGAGAAACGCTGACGGAGAATTTCGAGCACGGCAGGTGTTTTGTCGATAGACTGTGGCTGACGGAGCAGCGGTTGCTGACCTGCGCGCAGACTGCGGAACTCAATATTATCTCTTTCGACCATCAACTGGAGCATGAAACGGGACATTTCGCCCTTCTGGGCATCGATGGTGGCGTTGTTGTAGACGATAGTGACATCATTGGCACGTTGCAGCAGACGGTCGAAATAATGCTGGTAGATGGCTACCTTGTAGTCGATGGTGGTCAGTCCATAAGCCTTGCGGATGGCATAGGGAATGAACGAAGTGTCGTTGACGCCACGGGGCATATTACCCTCGTTGCAGGAGAGCAGCAGCACGTGGTCGAAGTCGAGGTTGCGCGTCTCGAGTACACCCATGACCTGGATACCCTCTGCAGGCTCGCCGTGGAATGGGATGGAGGTGGACTGTACGACCTGTGCAACAAGGCGTTGCAGCGTAGGAACGTCGACGGTGAGGATGCCGCTGTCGGTGAGGTCGCTCAAGCGGTTGAGCAAGGTGTACATCTTGAATATTGATTCGGATTGCAGATCCGAGTCGGGTTTTATTGTCCGGACGATATCGAGGAGCCAGTGGAGGAGGGAGGAACTGTCGGTGAGATGGGTCGATGCATAATCCTCTGGCAGCAGGGCGGCATAGGGATGACGGGCGACGATGTCGAGCCAACGACGACGGAATGACTGCGTGCGGGCGGAGAAACCGTTGACCTGAAGGTTCAGCAACTGTGACACAAGCGATGCAACGGGTGTCTGCAACAATGGATAGCCGGTGGTGACGTTCACCTTGTCGACGGCGTCTGGCAGACAGTGGATGACAGCCTGCAACAGTCCTTCGTTGCAGAGAACCACTGCCGTGCGTCGTCCATCGGCGATACGCTTTGGGGTAAGCCACTGACTGACGTAACGGGCCTGAATGTTCTCCGTCGGTGCTGAGATGAAGGTAAGCTGGCGTGGTGGCTGTTCCTCGGTGTCCTGATAGAAAATGGCTTTCCCCTCACGTTCCAGCCGACGGAAGAGTGTCTGCTCCACCTGTTGCAGAAGGTTGAAGCCCACGAAGACGTAGGTGTCGTATTCGAAGGTGATAGTCTCATCCTCAGCCACCTGACGATAGAGAGCTCCTTCGTAAGCCAGTCCTTGGGCAGCGAGTTGATCATTGAAGGTGTGATAGATATCGCCAATACGACTCCACAGACGGAGGAACCGTTGTTTGAGTTCGCTATTATGATCGTCGGAGAAGTTACTGAAGAACCGTTGTATGAGTTTGCGTTGCTCGTCGGTGAGATACGACACGTCGTCGAGTTCGTGGATGTCGCGCAGGTTAGCAAAGACACGGTCTGCAGGACCCATATTCTTGTCGAGGTCGTCGAAGTCGGAGAGCAGCAACTGCCCCCAGCCATAGAAGTGGTCGAGTGTCTCGTCGATGCCTGTGCAACGGGTAAAACACTTATGGAGTTCGCAGACGAGCAGGATGGGGTCGGCCACCTGAAGCCTGGAGTGGCTGCGGAAAAGATCGCTGATGGTGATATAAGCAGGACTCCACAATGGACGTTCTGCCTGATGGGCAAGGTAGTCGTTGAGGAACAGCGAGGCACGCTTGTTCGGGAAGACGACGGCGACACGGGAGAGGTCGGTGCCGAAGCGGGCGAGGAGGTCGGAGGCGACGTGTTCGAGAAACGAAAACATATTTATTTTTTTAACAACGAATTAAACGAATTACACGAATTGTCTGCGCCATAAGTCCGAAGTCTAATCTTTCACTTCCTCGATGGAGTTGGAGTAGACGTACCAAAGGTAGCCGCGTATGTTCTGGTGGCCCATGTCGGCGAGGAGATTCATATACTGGCGGACCTGGTCGTGATACTCTGGTTTAGGGGAACCGAACTTGAAGTCGACGACGATCCACTGGTGACCGTCGGTCATTACACGGTCAGGACGATGTTGGCACACTTGACCGTCTTCAAGAGAGAGAATAGAGCACTCGTTAAAGAGCGTCCAACGATTTGAGAACCAATCTGCTACACGTGAATCTTTTAAGCGTTTCTGTAACATACTGGTGATGTGTTCCGGGGTGAGGGTGCCGTCGTAGATGACGCCTTCTGACTGGAGGCGTTGGAGGGCGTTGGGGATATCTGCCGTGGTGCGGATGGTGGAGAATACTTCGTGGAGGACACAGCCTGTCTGGATGTAGTTCTGCTGGCGTACAGCCTCCTCATCATCACCCTCGATGAAGGCACGACTGCGGTTGCTCTGACGGAAGCTGACCTTGCTCTCAAAGGTACGGATGGCGACGGGCAGAGGGAGGTAGGGTTGCAGGAAGGGGTTAGTACTTTGAGCTTTTAACTTTAAACTTTGCGCTCGGCTTTGCCGCTTGGTATCGCCAAGAACTTTATGATTACTTTGAACTATATTATTATATGGCAGGGAGCCGTAGGTGAGGCGGAGGGGAAGGGTGTCGTCGTCGAGGCCTTCGAGGACGATGTCTGCATTCGGATCACTCTCCTGCAGGGCATCTGCCACAAGGGGAAGGGACTGTTCGATGAGGAGGGAACGGGTGCCGGAAGCCTTACGTCGTCCGATGACGAAGAGACTGTTACGGGCACGGGTAAAGGCGACGTAGAGCAGGTTGAGGTTGTCGACAGTATTCTGCAGATGTTCATGGCGGTAGTCTGCCTCGAAGATGGTGCCCATCATCTGCTTCTGACTGTAGTCGACGGGGACGATGGGAAGGTCGTCGAAGGGGGCTTCAGATGGTTGGCACCAGAGGATGTTACCGCTCTGCTTCTCCAGCTGCCAGTCACAGAACGGAACGATGACATACTCGTACTCCAGCCCCTTTGACTTGTGGATGGAGAAGATGCGTATGCCATTGGTCTCGTCGCTTTGGATGGTCTTCGCACAGAGGGTCTCCTCCCATTCGGAAAGGAAGGCGGTGATGTCGGCAGCGTTCTCGTTGACGAAGTTGACGAGGTGGTCGTAGAAGGCGCAGACATAGGCGCTTTGACTGGTGAGCCGCTCGAGGCCGAAGATGGTGTAGAGGCGTTCGACGAGGTCATAGAGGGGGAGAGAGCGGAGATCGTCGAAGTGGTCGATATAGGCTTCGGGCAGGAGGGCATCGAGGTCGGTATCCGCCAGCATTTGAGTATTGTCGCCGAGGTAGTCCTGCATCACGTCGCAGTGGTAGATCTTGGCAATGGCAGCCTTCGTCAGCTGGTCGTCTGGACGGACGAGCAGGCGCATAGCGTGGATGAGCAGACAGACGGCATTGGAGGCATCGAGCCGGAAAGCCTCGTCGGAGACGATGGTCACCTCGGGCATCTGTTCCATAAAATACTGGGCGATGAGGGGGATGACAGCATTGGTACGGACGAGGATGGCCATCTGCTCTTGGGTGGCACCAGCTGCCAGCAGTTCGCTGACGGTATCCTTGAGCCTCTGGAACATCTGCGCCTGATAATCCTCAGTAGGCAGAAGTTCGATACGCACGAAACCCTCGTCTGCACGTTGGTCAGGTATCTGCTGCACCACGTCGGCGTATGCTCTTTCCAACTGAGTGGCCTCTGACTCGTTGATCTCCTGTAACGACAGGTATTCGAGGTGGGCAGCCTTTTCGAAGAAGGTATTATTGAAGGTGATGATGCGACGTTGGGAACGAAAGTTAGTGTCGAGGCAACGTGTATCCACCTGTCGGTTATCAAACTGACTTTCGATGTCGTTGAGCAAGCGCCAGTCACCGGCACGCCAACGGTAGATGCTTTGTTTCACATCGCCCACGATGAGGTTCTTGCTGCCCTCATGACTCATTGCCTCGTCGAGGAGCACACGGAAGTTCTGCCACTGTACGGTGGAGGTGTCCTGGAACTCATCGATCATCACATGCTCCAGCTGGGCACCGATCTTCTCAAAGATGAACGGAGAGTCGCTGTCGCCGATGAGGGAATGGAGCAGCTGCTGGGTGTCGCTCAGCAGGAAGCGGTTCGCATCCTGGTTCAGTTCGTGTACCTTCTGTTCGATGCTGCTCAACAGACGCAACTGGCTGAGGTGACGCAGAGTGAGATCGGCAGACTTGTAAAGTCGCCACTGACGGGGCCGTTCCTCGAGGGCTTGTCGTAGCAGACTGCCGAGGGTACTGTCAGCCAAAGCGTGGATAAGTTCACGACGCGGATGAGTCTTCTTATACCATTTCGGTGGATCACCCACACTGTCGGTGACGCGTTTGCCCTCGATGCTATCATCGAACTGCCCCTGGCGAAGCTTGATGAAGAAGCTACAGAGACCCGACTTGCCGTAGGGGAAGTCATCGACGGTGAGACCTTCTGATTCGAGGATGTCGAAGAACGTGTCGGCAAACTGCTTCATCCGTTCCACGGCACTCTGTCTGAGTTCACGCAGACGGGTGGTGTATTGGTCAAAGAATCCTGGTTCAGCCAACTTCTCTTCTAAGGTATGGCTGACGTTTTTATAGGCGTCACTGAAGATATGACGACCGAACTGCTTAATCTGGCCGATGACGTTCCATGACTTGTCGTCGGAGATGTTCTCCATGATGTATCGCAGGATCCACTGGAGCATGGCGTCGGTGGTACTGAGGTCGGCAATGAGCTGGTCGACGGCGAGTTCCTCCACCTGTACGTCGTTCAGACCGATGCGCAAGTTGGTGGTGAGGTCAAGCTCACGCGCCATATTCCGCATGACACTTTGGAAGAAGGTGTCGATGGTCTCAACGCGGAAGTAGTTGTAATTGTTGAGGAGGTTGGAGAGGCTGATGCCCGCCCGTTCACTGATGACCTTCGTGCCGAGACCTGTCTTCTTCTGAACGACTTTCAGGTAGTTGTCAGAGTCTGGCAGCTGTTTCCAGATGCCGTAGAGCTGACTGAGGATGCGCATCTTCATCTCCTCGGTGGCCTTATTGGTGAAGGTGACGGCGAGGATTGTGCGGTAGCTCATCGGGTTCTCTACCAACAGGGAGATATATTCAGTGGCGAGCGTGAAGGTCTTTCCGCTGCCGGCACTCGCTTTATATACGGTCAGAGGTCTTACCATCGCTTAAAGAGTTCAAAGTCAAATTGAATGCCGAACTCGGCGAAATGCCTGTTTCGGAAACTGGTAAAGGCACCAACGGAGATATAACGGTTGGTGAAGCCATAGCCTAATTCAAAGTAAGGCTTGGAATGCTCGAGCAACACGCCGCTGAAGTAGAAACGTTCTTTCTCGATATATTTGCCCAGATAGGGAATCCAGGTGGCGAACAAGAGGGGCGACTCGTAAGACAGGTTGGCGCGGATATAGTAGTTGGACTCGTTGTATTCGCGACCGCTGAGCAATTGGAAGTTTCCGCTCCAGTCATCGTCCCAGCCCTCTGGCAGGTTCTCGTCGTGGAAGTTGGCGAAGTCGAGGAAGTAGTCGGTCGTCTTTTTCGTATAGAAACCTGCTCCGGCACGCATGTTGAGTAATCTCAGTCCGGGGATACGATATTTCCATTGGGCATCGAACTCCCAACGGTCATACTCGAGGTTCGACCCGTTGATGCCCTTGATACTGCGCTCCCAGTCGATGGCAAAGAGCGGACCTTTATTGAGCCATGGTTGCAGTTTGATGCCAAGGATAGGTGCGAAGCTTCGGTATTCATCAGGCACGCCGTATTGATGCATCACCTCCGGGTTGACAGCCTTACGCTGGTGTACGAGAATACCCGTCTCGATGTCCAGCCAGTCGAAGACCATGATGTTATTGTACAGTCGGAGATAATTATCATAGAATTGGTCTATATCTGTGTTTGTAAAGTCGATACTGTCGTGGTGGGCCTCATTGATGGCATCCATCACTGTGCCGTTGCTGATGCGGTTACCATTACCATAGATGATTTCAGCATAACCGTTTCGTTTCGGGTTGTAGACCATCTGGACAGGAATGGTGAAATAGAGCTGATTTTGCTTGAAGTTGTAACCGACGGTAGGTTCGATGTTCAGGTAACGATGCTGGGAGAAACGGAACAACGAACGGAACTTCATCTTGTAACGGAATCCACGGCTGCCACTATAACTGACGTAAAGGGGGTTGATGATGGGTGAGATACGGAAATAAGCCCCACCTGATTTGGTTTGGGCGTCGATGGGTGTGACGAGCGTCTCACCGATGGTATCCCAGAAGATTTTCTTCCAGAGGTTCGGCTTATGGGGAACGGTATCTGCAGCTGCAGCCAGGTCGGATGCCTCTCTCTCCTTGTCGTACGCCTCGTAGATGGCCTTGTCGAGTCTGTTTAATGGTACGGGACGGATGGAGTCCATCAACTCACGGCTGGATATAGACGTGATACTGTCGGGCAGGGTGGTCGGACAGTTGTAGTAGGCATTAAACAATACGGTGATTCTGTTGCCCAGGAACCGGAAGGTGGCGGCGGTATTGCACTTTGCGGGCATCAGCGTCCGTCCTTCTTTTTCATTCTGGGTGATCTCCGTGCGGAAGGTAATCATATCGAACTCGCCATTGAGGACTGTCCTCATGATGCGTCCCGTCTCTGTCTCCACAATGGCGTAACCGTTTAACAATTGGGTGTTATAGAGTTTCGGCCGGAAGTCAATACGTGTGGCACCGTTCATCAGACTGATCTGGGTGTAGCGGTAATAACGGCGGTTATGCTTGTTGAAGGGCGACAGAACATGCCCTTCGTAAAAGGCCATATCGTAAATGTCCGGGGTCATGAAGTCCACGAGCGTCGGCATGGCCATATGATTATGGCGGACGGTGCCTGTGAGTACCTGACTGTTCACGTCGAAGTTGTGGACGTCTTTGAACTTTGCCGTGCTGTATGACTCACGGATATATTCGCGCGGATCTTTGGCCAGTACATAGGTCGTCGGGATGAGCCAGAGGGCAAAGTTACGCTTCTCCACGTTGTAGCGGAACTTCATGTAGATATTCTCTTCAAGTGACTTGAACTCAGACAGATTAGCCTTTCTGTATTCATAGATGCGGTTGAGGATGAGTGCTTCTTCCTTCTCCTTGGCAACGATGCTGACAGACATACAGAGGAGTATGCTGGCCAGCATCATTCTGGTGTAGGATAGAAGGAATCTTTTCATAACTTTATCTGACTTCCTCTAGCTTCTCTTTGAGATAATCTCCTGTCAGGCTCTCCTTGCATTGTGCCACCACCTCGGGTGTACCAGCCACCATCAGTGCTCCTCCACGGTCACCACCGTCTGGACCAAGGTCGATAACGTGATCGGCACACTTGATAACTTCCATATTATGTTCAATGATAAGGATGGAGTGCCCCCGTTCGATGAGGGCGTTGAAGGCCTGGAGCAACCGTTGGATATCATGGAAGTGGAGACCGGTCGTCGGTTCGTCGAAGATGAAGAGTGTCGGCTCCTGCTTCTCCTGTCCGATGAAGTAGGCGAGTTTCACACGCTGGTTCTCACCGCCGGAGAGGGTAGAGGAGTTCTGGCCGAGTTTGATATAGCCAAGCCCCACCTCGTCAAGGGTTTTCAATCGCTTGACGATCGTCTTGCACATTTGTCCGGTCTCCTTGTCTCCTTCTCTTCCTGTCTCCTCAAAGAAGTCAACGGCTTCTGATATCGTCATATTGAGGATGTCGTCGATGTTCTTACCGTGATAGGCCACGTCGAGGATGTCTTTCTTGAAGCGGTGGCCATGACAGGCTTCACACTCCAGGACGAGGTCAGCCATGAACTGCATCTCCACCGTGATGACACCGGCACCCTTACACTCCTCACAACGACCGCCCTCGGTGTTGAAGGAGAAATACTGGGGCGTAAAGCCCATCTGCTGGGACAGTGGCTGATTGGCATAGAGGTCACGGATGGCATCGTAGGCCTTAACGTATGTGGCGGGATTGGAACGCGTGGACTTGCCGATAGGGTTCTGGTCGACGAACTCCACGTGCTTCACGGCGTCAATATCCCCGCTGATGCCGAGGTATTCACCAGGCAAGTCGCATACCTCACCGAGATGACGTTTCAGGGCAGGGTAGAGGATGCCCTTGATCAGACTGGACTTGCCTGAGCCTGACACACCTGTGACGACAGTCATCACATTCAATGGAATCTGCACGTCAATGCCACGCAGGTTGTTCATACGGGCACCCTTGATGTCGATATGACGGTTCCAGGGACGACGCGTCTTTGGCACAGGAATCTCATCCTCATGTAGCAGATACCTGACGGTGTGGCTCTTTGGGTACTTGGTCAACGAACGCTCGTTGACATCCGAAGCGTGCCCTTCGAACACGATCTCTCCTCCCAGACGACCAGCATCCGGCCCGACGTCGATCAGGTAGTCTGCAGCGCGCATAAGTTCTTCATCGTGTTCGACGACGATGACTGTATTGCCTAACGACTGGAGCTCTTTCAGCACGTGGATCAGCCGTTCTGTGTCGCGGCTGTGCAGCCCGATGCTAGGCTCGTCGAGGATATAGAGGGAACCGACCAGTGAACTGCCTAACGATGTACACAGGTTGATGCGCTGGCTCTCACCGCCCGACAGGGAGTTGGAGAGACGGTTGAGGGTGAGGTAACCCAGTCCGACATCCAACAAGAATTGCAGGCGACTGGTGATCTCCACCAGCAGTCGTTTGCCGATCTCCTGATCGTGATTGTCGAGTTCCAGCTGGTCGAACCATTCCTTCAGTCGTACAACGGGCATCTGTACCAGGTCAGTGATGCTTCGGCCACCGATCTTCACGTATTCTGCCTCAGGCTTGAGGCGTGTACCATGACAGACGGGACAGTTGGTCTTACCCCTGTAACGACTCAGCATCACACGGTATTGGATCTTGTACTGGTTCTCCTTGAGCATCTCGAAGAACGCGTCGATACACGGACGCTCCTTCTTCCGCTTGTCCGACGGGAGCCCATGCCACAGCCAGTCTTTCTGTTGCTGTGTCAGGTTCATGTACGGCTCGAAAATGGGGAAGTCATCCAGGGCTGCATGCCGGCAGAACCAGTCCTTCCATTCTTTCATCTTCTCTCCGTGCCAACAGACCACACAACCGTCATAGACAGATAAGGTCGTGTTGGGGATGACCAGCTTTTCGTCGATGCCGATGACTCGTCCGAAGCCCTGACACTCTGGACAGGCCCCTACGGGTGAGTTGAAGGAGAACATATTGTCGTTGGGCTCTTCGAATGTCATACCGTCAGCCTCGTACTTCATCGAGAAGTCGTAGAAGATGTTCGACGGCGGGAAGAGCAGTCGGCAGGAACCGTTACCCTCGTAGAAGGCGGTCTCTGCGGAGTCCACCAGACGGGCGATGTTGTCGGGAGTGTTATCGGCAGAGAGACGGTCGATGACGAGGTAGGCTTCGGAATATTCGGATTTCTCAGAATACTCAGAAAGAAAGTCGTCAATGCGTTGGAAGTCGCCATTGACAAAAATCCTCGCATAGCCCTGGAGGATATAGGCCTTCAACTGCTGCTCCATCGTCCTCCCTTCCGGCAGGTGGATGGGAGCCATCACCACAAAGCGTGTCCCACTGGAGTATTCCAGCATCTTCTGCACGATATCCTCCGTCGTGTGCTTCTTCACCTCCTCGCCGCTGATGGGACTATACGTGCGTCCTATGCGCGCGTAAAGCAATCGGAGATATTCATATATCTCCGTTGAGGTGCCTACCGTACTGCGCGGATTACGCGAGTTCACCTTCTGTTCGATGGCGATGGCAGGTGGGATGCCTTTGATGAAGTCACACTCGGGCTTGTTCATACGCCCCAGGAACTGTCGGGCATAACTGGACAGGCTCTCTACATACCTTCGTTGGCCTTCGGCGTAGAGCGTGTCGAAAGCCAACGAAGATTTGCCGGAGCCACTGACTCCGGCAATCACTGTGAATTTGTTTCGGGGGATCTTGACATCAACGTTCTTCAGGTTATTGACTCTCGCCCCCTTGATCTCAATACAATCGCTCAAATAACAATTTTCAATTTTAAATTAGAGGATACTCTTCACGGCCTCCAGCATACCGACGCTCTTGATGAGGTCGAGGAACTGCTTCACCAGTTCGTTGAGGCCGGGGATCTTATTCAGGTTCTCCTGCCAGATGAACTCTGCGCCGAGCACACCGTCTGCCACCTTCTGGGTGTCGCCGGTAGCCCACAGTTCCTTCAGGAGGTCCATAATCTTCTGGTCGTCGTTGGGCACGATCTCCACGCCGTCCTCACGCTTGCCACCCTTGTAGTAGGTGATGATGGCAGCCAGACCGAACACCAGCCCCTTAGGCAGCTCGCCCTTGCGCTCCAGATAGGTCTTCACACCGGGCAGATCGCGTGCCTGGAACTTCGGGAAGGAGTTCAGCATGATCGAGGTGACCTGATGGTCAACATACGGGTTGTCGAAACGCTCCAGCACGTCGCCGGCAAACTTCTCCAACTCCTCCATCGGCAGGTCAAGGGTCTGCATGAGCTCGTCGAACTGCACCTTATGGATGTACTTCGAGATGACCTCGTGGTTACAGGCATCACGGACGATGTTCACACCACTCAGGAAAGCCACAGGCGAGAGCACCGTGTGCGGACCGTTGAGCAGCGTCACCTTACGCTTGTGGTAAGGCTCCTCAGAGGGCACGAACAACACATGCAGACCGGCCTTGTCAGCGGGGAACTCCTTGGCCACTTCCTTCGGAGCCTCGATGACCCAGAGGTGGAAGTTCTCGGCCTGTACGACGAGGTTGTCGCGGTAACAGATCTTCTCCTGAATCTGCTGGATCTCGTTGCGGGGGAAGCCCGGCACGATACGGTCTACGAGAGTGGCATAGACACCACAGGCCTCGTCGAACCATTTCTTGAAGTCGGCACCGAGGTTCCACAGTTCGATGTATTTGTTGATGCAGTCCTTCAGGACGTGACCGTTGAGGAAGATCAGCTCACAGGGGAAGATGATAAGTCCCTTCGTGGGATCGCCGTTGAAGGTCTGATAACGACGGTACAGCAACTGTACAAGCTTACCGGGATAGCTGCTGGCAGGTGCATCTTCGAGCTTACAGTTGGGATCGAAGGCGATACCTGCCTCAGTAGTGTTCGAGATGACGAAACGGATCTCGGGCTGGTCAGCCAGTGCCATGAAGGCGGCATTCTGGGTGTAGGGGTTCAGCGCACGGCTAATGACGTCGATACGCTCCAGCGTGTTCACGGGCTTGCCGTTCTCACGACCCTGCAGGTTCACATGGTACAGGCAGTCCTGGGCGTTGAGCCAGTCCACCATACCTCTTTCAATGGGCTGTACGACAACGACACTACCGTTGAAGTCGGTCTTCTGGTCCATGTTCCAGATAATCCAATCAACGAATGCGCGGAGGAAGTTTCCTTCACCGAACTGAATCACCTTTTCAGGCATCACGCTCTTAGGAGCGAATTGTTTGTTTAGTGGTTTCATTTTTTTACCTTTTTACTTATTACCTTTTACTTTTCTCAATTGTGAGTGCAAAGATAGGGATTTTTTCCGAAACAACCAAATATTAACAATTGTTGTATGCAAAAACTTGCGTAAAGGTTTGCAGGCGCCTTACTCCTTCTCTCCTTTACTCCTTTATCGTCAGATAATATCCCAGCCGATACAGCGAGAACAGCTTCAGGATGGGACTGTGACCGCAGAGGTTTCTTCGTTCCATATTCCCGAAGACACGGTGCCACAGGCGGATGAGTGATCTGATGGAGGAGATGTGGATACCGTCATCGAAGGTCAGAATACGGGAGTAGCCCTTCAGTTCTTGACGGAACGTATAGAGGGTCCGCATACTCCGTTCAATCTTTGTCACATAGTCGGGGTTCGACTCAAACTCCGTCATCATCACGGGGTTGTCGATATGCGTCACAGGGACCTGTTGCTGCTTCAGCATCTTTCCGAACAACACATCCTCATAGCCGCTTCTTGTGAATCGCTCGTCAAAGGGACAGGCCACAAACACCTCGCGCTCGATCATAAAGTTCGTGGAACGGAACTCATGATACTTGTTCGCCTGTCGTTTCTCGGCAGTGTGTGCAGGTTCTGCGTCTTTCTCGTAGATATACCGCAGATTATGGCTCAGCGTGTTGTCATCAATGATGCAGATACCACCGTTGACCACTCCTTCGTGGGTGTCGGCCATATATCTTTCTAAGAAATGGTCGTCGGGGATGGTGATGTCGCAGTCGAGGAACAGCAGCCAGTGGTATTGGCTCAGTTGTCCGAGATAGTTTCGTGTGGCGGCACTGCCGGAGTTTGTCTCCTTGATGATGTATTGGCAGTGGGGCAGTTCGTTGATGGGCTGGTTCAGTTGAATCGTGTCCTTTTGTGGTGATGCGTCGTCGGCCACGATGATCTCATAGTCGATGCCCAGTGCCGCAGCCTGTTGCTGTAGCACTCTTACCAATTCCACACATACATTATTATAATTAGGAATCAGAATCGACAATTCTTTTTTCGCCCATTGTGTCATTTCAGCATGCAAAATTACGCTTTTTCCTTCAATAATCAAGCAGATAAGACCCAAAAATAGTTAAAAAAGGGGCTGTGGAAGCAAATTCTTCACTTTTCACTCTTTACTTTTCACTTCTTTTTAGTACCTTTGCACCCGCTTTTACGAGTTAAGAGCATGAAATTCAATAAAATTAAACAATTAAAAAGTTAAAAATTAAAGATTATGGCAACAAAGATCAGATTGCAGCGCGGCGGCCGTAAGGGCTACGCTTTCTACAGAATCGTTATCGCCGACGCTCGTGCACCACGTGATGGTCGTTTTACTGAGAAGATTGGTACTTACAATCCCAACACCAATCCTGCCACAGTAGACTTGAATTTCGAGCGTGCACTGTATTGGGTTGAGGTTGGTGCCCAGCCCACAGACACTGTACGTAACATCCTCAGCCGTGAGGGCGTGTACCTGATGAAGCACCTCCGTGGTGGCGTGAAGAAGGGCGCTTTCGATGAGGCTACTGCTCAGAAGAAGTTTGATGCCTGGAAGGCAGACAAGCAGAACGGTCTGGCAAAGATCGCTGAGGCAGATGCCAAGGCTAAGAAGGATGCTGCTGCCAATGCCCTGAAGGCAGAGAAGGCCGTCAATGAGGCCATTGCCAAGAAGGTAGCCGACAAGAAGGCTGCTGAGGCTGCCGCTAAGGCTGAGGAAGAGGCTGCAAAGGCTGCTGAGGCCGCTGCTGCTGAAGCTCCCGCAGAGGAGGCTGCTCCCGCCGCTGAAGCTCCTGCTGAGGCATAAGGCTGCTTAAAGAGAAACGAGAAATGAGGAATGAGGAAAGAAGACTTCCTCGTTCCTCTTTTTTATTTCTCAACTGTCAACTCTCAACTGTCAACTGACTATGCATATCCTGGAGATACCATCCTTCTTCACCCCCTATGGCGGGGAGTTCTGCCTCGATCAGGCCAAAGTCCTGAAGGCGCAGGGCCACGAGGTGCGTATCCTCAGCAATGTGCAGTTGGGTGTCACCATCGGACTGAAAGGCTTCCTCTCCCTGCCTTTCCGTCGTTATGAACATCAGCGTGACGGTATCACCGTCTGTCAGTCGTTCCAGCGTGGCATTCCTCTGATCGTCCGTTGGAATGTCCGTCGTTGGGTGCAGATCGTCTGTGATATGTTCGACGATTATGCCAACAAGTACGGTCGTCCTGACATCCTCCACGCCCATTGTTCGAAGTGGGGTGGTTATGCGGCGATGCTGATCAGCCGGAAATATCAGATCCCTTATGTCATCACGGAACACCTCTCGCGACTGGTGTTTGAGAAGGAGTTCGGACCCGCACCCAGTCGTGCCTGGCAAATCCCGCTTTTACGGGAAGCCTATGAGAACGCCAATCTGGTGATTCCTGTTTCCGAGGAACTCATCGACAACATCTCCTGCTACTTCGGCAAGGACTATCGCTGGCAGGCTGTGTCCAACACCATCGATGTGGATTATTTCCATTACCAACCTCGTGAGCCGTTGAACGGCCGTCCCTTCCGCTTCTGCTGTCTGGCCAACTTCTGGCCGTTAAAAGGGTATGATATCCTGTTGCCAGCCTTCCGTCAATTGAAGGAGGCTGGACTGAATGTCGAGTTGCATATCGCCGGCAGAGACACTGATTCTGCGGCTTGCAAAGCGATGCTCTCCGAGGGCGTTATTTCACACGGTCTGATTTCAAGGGATGATGTAAGAAACTTACTCTATCAGTCTGATGCTCTGGTACTTGCCAGTCGTAGTGAAGTGCAGCCTTTGGCCTTGTTGGAGGCTATGAGCACGGGCATTCCTGTGGTGGTTACAGAGTGTGTACCGCAGAGCCTGCGCATTGAGGACGGTTGTACGATTGTACCCGTTGATGATGTTCAGGCATTGTCTGATGCTATGCGTCAGGTGATGGAACAAAAAGACTTTGATGGCGTGTCTGTCTCGGCATCTGTCAGACAGTTGGCTTCCCCTGAAGTGATTGGTCGTCGGCTGACTACTATCTTCAACGAACTGCTTGTTTCAGCCTGACGAATACGTTTCGCAGGGCCAGTCCTGCCCGCCACAGCCAGTCGTGGCGCATCACTGCAAACAAACACGTATTCTTGAAACTTCTTGCCACTTGCCACTTCTGCTCACAGGCCAGTGTATTCTCTGCGAGTGAGGGCTGATGTGAACGGAAGGCGTGCATTCCCAGTTCGAAGATGCGCTGGGTCATAAAGTCCTGGATATCCAAATGGTGCTGCTGGGCCAGATGGCAGGTAAGTTCTGTCGATCGTTGTGCAAATCGAAACGCCTTCTCATTGTCTTTGACGTTCGACACACTGCCATCGCCAAGGCTGTAATTGAGTGTCACATCCGGCAGATAGGCTATGTCACCGTTCAGGGCCATCGTGAAGGCGATCTGCATATCCTCGCTCACATAGGTCTTATTGCGGAAGAGGTCCGTGTCTTCCTCATACGCCTTTCTGAAGATGTCTGTGCGGTAGAGGGCGGTACAGAGATGAAACACGCTCATATTCTGTTGGGTAATGATGGCCCTTAACAGGTCTTGACCGGGTGTGATGGGGGCATACCGCTGTTGTTGGCTGGGCTTGGTTCTCTGGGTCTGTTCGTCGAAGTATTGCCAGTTGGTGATGACCATCGATACCTCCGGGTGCGCTTCCATCACCGTGACTTCCTTTTCCAACTTCTGCGCATCGATCCAGAAATCATCGCCCGCACAGTCGGCTATGTACTTGCCATGACACGCCAGGAGACAGTCGTAATAATTATCTACGATGCCTTTGTTCCTTTCGTTGCAGATGAGGCGGATGATGTTGGGATACTGTTTGGCGTAGATTTGGCAGATGTCTCTGGTGTTGTCGGTCGAACAGTCTTCACCAATGACGATCTCGAAGGCCACGTGACACCGCTGCATCAGGATGGAGTTCAGTGTCCGTCCGATGGTTCCTGCTTGGTTGTAGGTCACGACAACGACCGAAATCATCACCTCCTTCATCTCTCCTTTTTTATCTTGGGTAGTGTACGGAGCAGAATTTTCCGCCCCAGACGGCTGTTCGTGAGCCTCCGGAACCAGACGTACTTTGTACTGTAGTCACGGTCGGGCAGGGGATAGAGGGCACTCTGGCGCAAGGTCTCGATGGTCTCGTCGAGTTGCTGCTCCGAACGTGTGAGTATAATTGTGTTGTAGATGTGGTCCATCGTCAACTGGGCTACGCGCCTTTGCAGGGCCAGCCGGTCACGCTGTGGCATCGTGTCGGCGAGTTTCTGCAGACGGCGTATCACGGTGAGATGGTCGTCCAACAGCTTCCTGATGCTTGTCGTGTCAGTCTGGTGGACGGCCGATGTCTCTCGCTCACGGTAGTAGTAGGCCTTCGCCTCGGTCAGATACACGCGCTCTGCCCTTATCAGCAGCTGGGGTGTGAACTCCTCGTCCTCGCCGTAGTGGATGCCGGGCGTGAAGCTCAGCTGTCCTCTGACGCTCTGACGGAACAGGTAACAGCAGGCTGTCCCCCGGATATTCTCACTGCGCATCAGTTCTGTGCCGGTCTTCACCCTCGGGGGATTGAACGAGTTGGCACCCTGACCGTCGTCGTGGGTAAAGTCGAACATCACCACGTCGGCATCCTTATTGTAGCGGATGATGTCGAGACAGTGCTCGTATGGTGCCTGGATCAGGAAGTCGTCGCCGTCGATGATCTGGATGTATTCACCCTTCGCCATCGCCATCGCCGTGTTTCGGGCCACACTCACACCACCGTTCTTCTGTCTGAGGTAGATGATCTCGTCACCGTATTTCAACAGGCTGTTCATCGGACTGTTGTCCGAGCCGTCGTCCACGATGATGATCTCCCGCTCTGCCGAACGCAGCGAGAGTCTGAGGATGCTGTCGATACACGCGCACAACATATCCAGAGGCAAGTTGTAACACGTCAGGATAAAGCTGACTAGTGGCTGTTGTTTCATATCGGGTGCAAAGGTAACAAAAAATATGGAAATCTCAGTAGATTTAACTTTATTTCCAAAAAAGTTGGACCAACTTCTGTGTTATTGCAAAAAAAATAGCATTATTCAAGTTTCGCAAGTTCCTAACTTGCCAGTTTTAATTGATAAAGTTCAACGAAATGACTGAGTTTGTCCGACCGATTCAAGAGCGTATAGAAGATTTCCTCATCCTCGATATTGAAGCACTCTGCAATCATGCGGA